>JADZEF010000194.1 GCA_020850695.1 Planctomycetaceae bacterium
AATCAAGGAGTTTTTCAATGGACGGAACCGCAATCATCCCAGGCCCTTCGCCTCACGGTCGCATCGACCGCACAACGGAATCCCGGATTCAGCGGGAGCGGCGGGAGTTCGCTGCGGAGTGGAAGCGGCGATTCAACCGCATGGAATGCGGCGAGGACGAGGTCAGCGACGAAGAACGCGAGATGTACGCGGCCCTGGCCGAGACCCGCCGCATCAACCGAATGGACGGCCGCGACGTGGCCGCACTGATTCACGAGATCGATCACTGACTATTTATTCAAGAAGACACCCCGACCCGCCTGGCCTTCTCTGGCAGATCCGATGATTCCGAAGTTTCTCCGTCGTCTCGCGCAAGGCGGTGATTCGACGACCGCGGAATGAGGAGTGATCGGCGATCCCCACGAGCCCGTCAGGTGGGGTCGGGAATACAAGGCGACGAACGATGTCCTACTGCGATCTCTGCGGCGGTTCTTGCAATCCAGCGAATCACGTTTTCGCCCGTGAAGAGCGGTGGCTCAATGAGGCTCGATTTTCTACGGCAACTCTTGAAAGGAACCCTGACATGGTGGCACTGGCAGAAGACAGTTTCGGGCTGGAAGCAGAAGAAGTGGAAGCCACCGAAGTTTCCGCATCTGCAGCGACTACGAAGAAACGCCCGGCGCCCGTGGCTCCGGTGTACCCGTCGCCGTCGCAGTTGAAGGGGCGGGTCGTCTACTTCGACATTGAGACGGTTCCAGACGAAGAACGGATGGGGCTGTTCGGGCTGGAGCCGCTTCCGCCGGTGCGGGAAGACACTCCCGTTGACGCCTGCCCCGATGTCGACGGACTCCTCGGCCAGTCGATCGACAATATCAGGCAGCGGCTCGAAACCGCATGGCCGTGCGACGAATGGCTAACCTCCCTCGAGACCGCCGAGTCTCTCGCCGCGAAACCGCGGGCCGGCGTCTTTCAGGCGATCAAGGGATTCAAGGAAAAGAAGATCTCCGTCGCTGAGGCCGCCAACGAGCGCCGCAAGATCCTCAGTGTGACCCCGGAATACTGCAAGGTCGTCGCCCTGGGCTTCGCGGTTGGTGATCTCCCCGTGCAGTCTATGGTCGTCGGTAACGAACCCGGTGAGGGATCCTCGGAATCCGATCTCCTCATGCTCTTCTGGCAGATCGCGAAGGACGCGAAGCGCCTCTGCGGATTCAACGTCCTGAACTTCGATCTCCCGGTTCTGTTCGTCCGCTCGGCGATTCTCGACGTCGCCGCGTCGAAGTTGATCGACCTGAAACCGTGGGGCGGGGATGTGGTCGACCTGATGGCCGCGAGGTTCTCCAAGTCCAAGGCGATGAAACTGAAGGATCTCGCGCGCCTCATGGGAATCAAAGTCCCCGCCGGCGATGTCGAGGGTTCGAAGGTCTTCGAGTTGTGGCGGGATGATCCGGCCGCGCTCAGTGACTACGTGAAGAGCGATGTCGAGGTGACTCGCCAGTTGCACCGGAAGTACGCGGGGTATTTCTGCGGGGGCTGATGCTCGCAGAGGGATTGCTCCGCTTCGTTGAAGCCCTGTTTCTGTTCTCTGTTTTCAAGGAACCAAGCAATGACAACGTCGGCAACAACGGCCCTTGCCATCCGGCCGGAAGACAGCGGTGGCACCCTCGCGAAAGTCGCGGCAACACCTGGATTTGTCGAATCAATCGAGAAGATGGGCGCGTGGTTTCACGAGTCCGATATGTTCGGCTGCAAGAAGCCGCAGCAAGGGAAAGTTCTGGCCCTGGCGTGCGCGATCTCCGGGGAGAACCCCTTCAAGATCATGGCGGAGAACATGATCGTCGAGGGCCGCCTGACCCGCCGCTACGAACTGATGCTGAGTGATCTTCGCCGCGCCGGCGGGGATTATGACTGGATCGACGACGGCGAGGATGGCCAGAAGGCGACGATCGAAATCGTGTGGAAGGGGAAGACGAAGCGGTACTCCTACACGATGGAGATGGCCAAGCGGGCCCAGATCGTGAAGCCCAATTCGGGGTGGGACAAGCGGCCCGGGAACATGCTGCGGAGTAAGGCCGTCCGCAACGGCCTGCAGATGTTCGCTCCCGAAGTCCTCGGCGGGGCGCTGACTCCCGAGGATGCGCTGGAGATCGCCGACGAGGAAGGCCGGGTTTCCGCCGCAGCGAAGCCGACGGCCACGGATCGCAAGAAGCGGCAGGCCGAACTGCAACAGTTGAATGCTGCGGGGGCGGCGTCCGAAAGCAAGGTCGTTGAAGGGTCGGTTGTCGAGGCGGCAGCTGAGGCGGCGGTTGAACCAGAAGCCGCTCAGTCGGATGTCATCGACGTCGAGCCGACGCCCGCCGCAACGGAAGAACCGCCGTTCGAAATGCCGACGGAAGCCGAGATGACGGAATCCGCCAAGGCCAGCGCCGAGCAACTCCGCAAGCTCGTTGACTTGATGAATCCTTCGAAGCTCAACATCCCCTGGGCGAAGTACCTCGCGGGACTGAAGAAGGACTTCAGCGTCGACAGGCCGGATGACCTCACCCCAGATCAGGCGAACGCGCTGATCACAAAGTTCGAGGCGGCCCTCGCAAAAAAGCGGGCGGGGGCGACGGCGACAACCAACGGCGCGAAGGCGTAGAGGTTGTTGTCGTCCGCCCGGTGGATACCCGGAAGTTGGCCGATTCCTGGGGATTTCTGAGGAAGAACCTCAATCGAGGCGACCCTTCGGCAAGCGAGTGGGCTGCGATCGAGCGGCAAACTCCCAACGGCCTTCTGGATGAAGTCGAAACCTACGGCGTCCAAATGGTTTGGAGCGCCAGTATCGAGGCCCTCGGATTCCCGTTCACCTGGGCGACGACGGGGCCTGAATTCGCAGCAATCAGGGAACACCTGAAAGGACAGAACCATGGCGATCGCAGTTGACCTCAGCGAAGACAAATTGCAGGACGGGATGGACAACGTGGTGCCGGGCAAGGCGCACGTCGTCATGCAGAAGTTCCACGAGTACGGCAGCAAGAACGGCGACCACATGGCCGACTTCGAGGTGGTCGCGCACGACAACCCGGCGGAAGTCGGGAAGATCCACCGGGAGTATTTCCCGCAGAAGTCGTCGGTCGCGTGGAAGTTGCGGGCCCTCGCCATCGGCCTCGGCCTGACCACGATGGACGAGTGCCAGAAGGCCAAGGAAGAGGGCCGCGCGCTCCAGATCGAATACCAGGACGGCGTTGGTCGTCAGATGTTCGTGACGTTCACGGAGAACGAGTATCAGGGCAAGAAGAGCGTCCGCGTTGAGGGGAACATGTGGCCCCTGACGAGCGACAAGTGCAAGGGGCATCCCCGGAACGTCGGGATGCTGAAGCGGAGCGGTGTTCCGCTCGATCAGATTCCCGCGCCTGCGGAGTCGAAGCCGGCGGCCGCGGGGAATGGCGGCGCGGCGAAGAAACCGGCCAGCACGACGGCAACGAAGTCCGCGGCTCAGCCCGCGGCGACCGCAGCGGCGACGAGCAGCGGAGGAGACGACGAAGACTCTTTCGGTCTCGGCTGATTCGTCTTCGCATCCTTCATTGGTAACGACCGGTCGCGGTCTGCCGTCCGTCGTTGGGTGTGAGGGCCGGTTCCTTCCCTATCCCCGGCGACGGGCGGCGTTTTAGTTCTTGCGGATGCAGCACGGTAGGAACGTGCGACTGAGGCCCTAGTGGTCCTGCGACATGCACGGGTGAGCCGGCAGGCTGAAGTGCCAAGGCCACGGCGATGGCCACGCTGAGGGTACAGCAATCAGTCCGAAGAGTTCCGGCGAAGAAAGTGGTCGCAAAAGCTGGCGCGAATCCAGCCATCTGCATTTAGGAAAGTTCTCCCATGCCCCGCCAAGTCGAAATCGTCGGCAAGTTCCTGGGCGAGAAGATCGCCTTCGAGAACGGCGAAACGCGAACGATCATCGCGTTGATCGCGCCGGAAGACGGCGGCGCGGAAATCACGATCAAGGGTGAGGCGGCCGCCGGAGAGCTCAAACCGGGAATCGAGTATCGGTTCTACGGCCACAAGGTGAACCACTGGAAGCACGGCGAACAATTCGCGTTTGCGTCGTATGTGGTTCAGGAGCCGGCGACGTCGGAAGGCGTGGTTGCGTATCTCCAGCAGTGCGAGGGAATCGGCCCGGCGACGGCCTGGGCGATGTGGGAAGAATTCGGGCCGCGTGCCGTTGAGGTGCTGCGGAGTGATCCCACGGCGGTTGCGTCGAGGATTCACCGGTTTTCGTTGGAGAAGGCAAGGAAGGCCTCGGATTTCCTCTCCGCCTTCGCCTCCGTCGAACGTGCGAAGATCGACTTGATTGGCCTGCTCAACGGCCGCGGTTTCCCAAAGAAGACCATTGAACGAGCCATTCAGACATGGGGAAGTGCGGCCGCGGGGATTATCAAAAGAGACCCGCATTACCTGATGCGATTCCGCGGCTGCGGATTTCTCGGCACCGACAAGATGTACTGTGAGATCGGTCGACCGCCCGGGCGGCTGAAGCGGCAAGCGCTCTGCGCATGGCACGCGATTGCCCGCGATCGGGACGGCCACACGTGGTTTCCCCTGCAGCAGGGTCACCAGGCAATTCGCGCGTCGATCGCCGGTGCCGATCCGCGGCCTGAGAAGGCCATGGAACTCGCGGTGCGGAGCGAAT
>JADZEF010000195.1 GCA_020850695.1 Planctomycetaceae bacterium
GTCCGCGTCACCATCGACCGCAGCACCTGGACTCCCCCCGCCTGCTTCGACTGGCTGGCGAAGCTCGGCCCGGTCGAGCGCGAAGAGATGTTCCGCGTCTTCAACATGGGAATCGGATTTGTAATCATCGCCGATCCCAACAGCGTGGAACACGTGGTGGCAGCATTGGGCAGTCAGGATGCCGGCGTCAACCGAATTGGCCATGTGGACTCCGGAACACGAGGAGTCGATCTGAAAAATTAGGGATAGAACTTGGATGGCATTTCGCCAATCACTGAGTCGTCGCGAACAGTGGTCCGCGTATTGTCAGAAGCACGCGGAACTCATTGACGGCCTGCCTGACCTTTTGACGGTCCTGCAGACAGATGATCGATTCGACGAGTTTCTGCAGACCGGAGAGGATCCGATCGGCAAGCCGCTCATTACGTTATCTGACCTGCCTGACTGTGAATGGGATTTCCTGGTGCGTTTCGTTGAACGCTATGCCCTAGATTGGCAATCATGGTTTAGCCCAACGGCTTACCCCGCGTGGTTTGCCGAGCGACTGCGGCGAAACCGCAAATGAGTTTGTGCGTTGTGGCCGGTTGCGATGACTGTGATCAAAGATGACCCGATTCCTGCTCAGTGAAATCCCCGAACTCTCGAACCTCGAAGCGGGTCGCGGGCTCGTCCGGATTCCCGTCGAACAGGACGTCCCCTTCACGCCCCGGGTCCGCGCCCTCGTCGACACGGCCGAGTTCCAGCGGCTGCATCATGTCACGCAACTCGGCCTCACGTCGCGGGTCTATCCCGGCGCCACGCACACGCGGTTCGAGCACGCCCTGGGCGTCTTTCACAACGCCCTGAAATACCTCTGGCAGCTCGCGAAGGATGACCGCTTCACCGCCGTGGTGGATGTCCATACGGCCGAAGTCCTGATGGCGGCCGCCCTCCTGCACGACCTCGGGCACTGGCCCTTCTGCCATCCGATCGAGGACATGGATCTCGACTCGGTCCCGCATCACGAGGAGTTCGCCGCCGAGTTCCTCGCCCCGCACCGCGAACTCGCTCAGGTCCTCAAGAGCGAATGGAACATCGAAGCGGACGAGGTTCTCGATGTCCTCGTCCCGAAGACCAACGCGCCGCGGCTCCGGATGGTGCGATCGATCCTCTCGGGGCCCATCGACATCGACAAGATGGACTACCTCGATCGGGACAGCCTGCATTGCGGCGTCCCCTACGGCCGCAACTTCGACCGCAGCCGCCTCATGCAATCGCTCGTCGTGAATGCCTCGGGCGACGGACTGGCCATCACGGCAAAGGGGCGCACCGCGGCCGAGCTGATGGTCTTCGCCCGCTACGTGATGTTCAGCGAGGTCTACTGGCACCATGCGGTGCGGTCCGCCACGACCATGTTCGCCCGGGCCTTCTACGATCTTCATCGAGACCTCGACCTGCGGGCCTTCTTCCAGCAGAGCGAGTTTGAAACGATCGCTGCGCTGCGGGCCCAGGCGCGGGGGACGAGCAGCGAACGGCTGGTCGAAGGGGTCTTCGGACCGAAGCGAAGATTGGATAAGCGAGTCCTCGAATGCAGCCCGTTCCAGCAGACCGACGTCTACGAGCGGCTCGCCCGCCGCCCGTTCCGCGAACTCGTTGATGTCTCGCGTCGCCTCGCTGCCGAGCTGAGCCGCGCGACGGGATCGACGATCGCCGAGACCGACATCCTCATTGATGCCCCGCCGCCGCGCCCGGAGGTCGAGTTCAAGGTGGAAATCTACTATCCGAAGGAGCGCGTCTTCCGCCCACTGGCACAGGTTTCGCCCGTTGTCGCCTCGCTCTCGAAGACGCGGTTCGACGACTCGGTGAAGCGCGTCCGCATCTTCGCCGAGCCGGACCTCGCACGCCGCCTCAAGGACACGCGGCTCGTCGCCGAGTGCGTGCTTCGAGCAACCCGTTGAGCGCGGCGTCGACGCTCCGCCATGGTCACGCGGAACCTGAAGTCGGCGCTCACGGCATGGACGGCGCCGTCCCCGGTATCTGCTGTGTCAGGCAGTGGAAGGCACCGAGGCCCCAGATCAGATCGACGCAATCGATCCCCACGACTTCACGTGACGGAAACAGCCGCTGCAGGATCTTTTTCGCCTCGTCGTCGCGCGAGTGCTGGAATGTCGGAAGCAGGACCACCTTGTTGCCGATGGAGAAGTTGGCGTAGCTCGCGGGAAGTCGACGGTCCTCGTAGATCACTTCCGGCGGCATCGGCAGCGGAATGACCTTGAGCCGCTTGCCATGCTGGTCGGTCATCGTCTCCAACACCTGCAGATTCTCCTGCAGTGCCGTGTAGTTGACGTCTCCAGAGTCTTCCTCGACCGCCGTCACGACGGTGTCGACCGACACGAACCGCGTCAGGTCATCAATGTGCCCGTCGGTGTCGTCCCCTTCGATGCCATCTCCGAGCCACAAGATCTTCTCGACGCCCAGCATCTCCTTGAGCTGCGACTCGATCTGCCTCTGGTTCAGCGACGGGTTCCGATTCGGGTTCAGCAGACACGATGTCGTCGTCAGCAGCAACCCCGCCCCGTTCGGCTCGATCGAACCCCCTTCAAGAATCATGCCACCCTCGAACCGTGGCACCCCCAGCGTCTCCGCCATGCGCCTCGGAATCTGATTGTCCAGGTCATAGGGCGGATATTTCTCGCCCCAGGCGTTGTAGTGCCAGTCGGTCGCGGCCAGCTCACGTTTTCCGTCCGCATCCTTCACCACGAAGATGCCGCCGTGGTCGCGACACCAGGCGTCGTTGGTCGGAAAGTGATGAAAGCGGATGTCGCCGGTCGCGCCCGCTTTCGCAAGATAACCGTGGGCCCGACGCTCCATCTCCGCATCGGCGACGTTGATGTGCACTGTTTCAGACCGGGCGAGTGCGGCAACCATTCGGGCGTAGACCGGCTCCACGGTTTCGAACTTCCCCGGCCACGAGTTCTCGTTGTGAGGCCAGGAAAGCCAGGTCGCCTGATGGGGTTCCCATTCGGCGGGAATGCGGTAGCCAAGCGCAGCGGGAGTCATGCCGTCCACGGTCGCAAAAAAAGAGAGGGCGATTGTTCGCCCTCACTGTAGCGCCCCGTGGAGTAGGCTTCCAGCCTGTCCTGGCAACCCGAAGCATCCCAGGCCGAATCGCAATGCTTCTGACTCCATTCCTCGAGCTGCACTTGGCTGAAAGTCCGATTACAGGCAGACTCGCAGCAGCCTGACAACCCGTCTCGTTGTCCGAAGTTTGTTGATCACATCGAGAAGCGGCAGAAGCCGTCAGCCCGGATTGAGCGCATTCTCTGGCGGATGGGGATCGCCATCCACGCGCGAAGCGTCGTTTCACGTTTCGTCGGCGGCCGACCTCACGCGGGCGGCGAGCGACCGCGCGAACTCGCGGGCATGCTGCAGGTCGCGCTCGTCCGGGTGCCGCCGGTTGATTCCGCCGATCAGCCACAGCGGACCGACGGTGTCCCATCCCCGGCAACCGAACTCCCCGACGATCTCGCTGCCTCGCTGCTGCAAGGCGCGTCGCACCCCCCGATGCCACCAAGTGGAGAACACGGGAAGTCCGGACGTCGAAAAGAGGAACGAACGCCGAGGCACGGCGCGCAGCCCGGCGACGAGGTGCCGCAGCGCCGCGTGCGGGCGTCCGAAGTAAATGCCCGAACCGAATCCGACGAGATCAAAACCGCCCAGCGACGCCGCGTCGACCTCTTCCGGAGTCACCACGGTCGCCCCCAGCTCCTTCGCGATGGCGTCGGCGAGCTTCGCCGTGTTGCCGTGGTGCGTCGACTTGCAGATGAGAAGCGCTTCCATCGCGGTTCAGCTCCTGTCCGTCCGCCAGTTCCGGACATCGAAAGGTGACGTTCCCATGATAACGATGACGGATGCCGCCACCGTCGAGATCGGAGGCCCCGAAGCCAGGTTTTAGGCCCCGTCAGCACGAACCCGTCATCGGCGTCGCGTGGCACTCGAGCGTTCGACAGGCGGCGTTGACCGCGTCGGTGCGGGTGTGGTCCGCCAGTGCCTTGCAGACCGCTTGTGTCGTGGGCGATTCGAGAAGCGTGATCAGGCTTCGCGCGATGACTGCAGGACGGGCATGGCCGTTCGCCGGCCATGCCGCAGCGCCAAGCCGGACGAGTCGCGCGGCATTGTCGCGTTGGTCGAAGTTCTGCGGGATGACGACTTGCGGGATGCCCGCGGCCAGAGCCTGCGAGAGCGTGCCGACGCCTCCGTGATGCACCAGGGCCGCCGCGCGCGGCATGATCGCGCCGAACGGAACGTACCGGATGTGGACGACGTTGTCGGGCAGGCGTTCCGGCAGCAGTTCCCGAAACGGCGTTTGCACGATGCACCGCAACCCGGCGCGACGGCAACCTGCGACGGCCGATTCGAAGAACCGTCGGTCGCGCAGCCATGAGCCTCCCGTGACGACGGCCGGCTTCGCCCCCTCGGAAAGGAACTGTTCAATCACTGGATCGAGCGGAACACCTTCGGCCGCATCGTACAGCGGAAACCCGGTCATCCGAAGTTGCGACGGCCAGTCGCTCGGAATCGGCTCGCAGAACCAGTGGGGAAAGAGTCCCAGGATTCCGGACGGCGACTGCCACCACTCGTGAAGGAATCGAGAGACGGGACGCAGACCGAGTTCGCGGCGAAAGGTGTTGATGCCGCCGAGCGCGCGGTCGATGCCGACCGCGTCGATCGCCCGGTAAATGATCCGATTCACGAACCCAGGCGTCCATTCCGGCCACCAGCCGAACGGCATCTTCGACGGACGAAGCCGGCTGCGCAGCGCCATCGGCGAGATCAGCGCCGACCAATGGGGCGCTCCGCGAGCCTCCTGGAAGACCCGCGCGCCGAACGCGATCACCAGGGAGACCAGGACGGTCTCCCCCTCGACGAAGTTCTCCTCGATCTTGCGGTACTGCCGCCGCATCGAGTCGACGACCCATCCCGCCGTCGCCACGGGACTGCGGATCGGGCTGGCGAACGCGGGATGTTCGACCATGCGACGATGCGGCTCGGCGTCGTCCAGGTCAATGAACTCGAGCCCGGCTCGGAGAACCCAGTCGCCGTAGGCCGTGTGCGTGATGACCGCGACGCGATGGCCGCGGTCTTTCAGTCCCCGTCCCACGGCCAGGAAGGGGAAGATGTCGCCGGCCGTGCCGACGGTCACCAGGAGGACCCGCATCGCTCAGCCCGACTCCTTCCGGACGATGTGGAACGACGTCATCGGCTTCCACAGCGCGTACAGGACGCCCAGCCCCTCGACGATCGGCGGCCAGAGCACCACCACCGAGGCCGCGGTCAGGCCGACGATGACGAGCCGCCGCGGCCACGGAAGACCCGCTTCCGTCACGTTGCGGTATGCGCCAAGGGTGTACACCGACATCGCCGCGCCCCCGCAGATCGCCATATTGAGCATCACCGCCGCAGGGAATGCGTTTGTTCCGAAACCGATCGCCGCGATCAGGCCGAAGATGACGCTCACGCTGCCCAGCGCCCAGGTCACGAGGCAGAACCTCAGCATGCGCCTGGTGGACCGTCGGAGCGATTCGTCCGAAGCGACGGCGCTCAGACCGCAGAACCAGCGCCGGCGCTGCTGAAGCAGGTCAAGCAGCGTGAACGGCGACTGCTCGCGGATGTACCCCTCGACCCAGTCGAACCGGACGCCGCGGTCCATCGCCGACAGCGCGAACCACGCGTCCTCGGTGATCGAACTGACGCCTCCGCCGTCCCAGGTGATCAGCCGCTCAATCTTCGCCGGCACGAGGACGAAGCTGCCGTGCATTCCGAAGATCGGACGATGCAGCACGGCGTACTGCGTGCGGAAGCGGCCGAGGTCGTCGCCGGTGCGCACCGCGTCGACCGTTTCGACGAGCGGATTCCGGCCGTACGGCCCGCCGTTGTAGAGAATCTCCCCCTGACCGATCGCGCCCGGTGTGCTGCGCACATCGTAGCGCGCCACGAAGTCGCGGATGCCGACGAGCGCCTCGGGCGTCAGCGTGCTCTCCTCGTCGAGATGCAGGACCCAGATGTTGCCCAGGTCCTCGGCCCCGGCCAGCCGGGCGGTTCGTCGCTCCAGCAAGTAGTGCAGGGCCCGCGCCTTGAACCGGGCGCCCTTCGGCGTCTGGTACTCCGGCGGCACGAGTTCGTAGATCAACTCGTCGTCCGATGCGTCGAGCCGATGCTCGGGCGCGACGGCGATGTCGGTCACCGCTTCCAACACGCCGCGGACGCCGTAGTCGCGCAGCACCGCCAGCGTGACGCGCATCGAATCGCGCAGCGCGATCGGCTGGTCGCCCCGGCTGACGTACGCGACGATCAGCAGCGTGTCCGGATCCCAGCGCCAGTCGGGACCGGGACGGAGATCGCGCGGGCGACCGAAACGCAGTGCGCCATACAGGCTGAACGCGCTCCAGACCACGCTGCCCAGAATTCCCGCCTGGCTGAGCACCACGACGATCACGATGGCGGGCGTGTAGTCAAACCGCCAGGGGAACATCAGCCGAACCAGAACGCCGGCGGTCATGAACACGATCGGCGCGAACACGGAGAAGTAGTAGCCGAACCTCGACATCGAGGCGCCCCGGCGGCACGCCGCGGGTATCGTTTCGGGAATCGCATTCATGCGTCGTGCCGTTCTCCCGATTGTGGGGCGATCGCGGAATTCGTCGGAATCGCGACTTTTGAACCGGCGGCGCGCCACGTGCCCGCAATCACGTGCAAGACGCCCGGAGCGCTCAGCCGGGAGTAGCCGAGCTCCGCAGGCAGATCGCGCTTCAACAAGGAGTGTGCGGCCGGCAGGGCGTGGTACGGCGCGCCGGGCAGCAGATGATGCAGCGCGTGGAACCGCAGCCCGACCGGATTGAGGATGATCTCCCAGGGCCGACCGCTTTCGATGTTCACCGAATCGAACGTCTGTCCGTCGAACGTGAAGCCCGAACCGTCGCCGCGCCAACGGTGCGCCCCGAGCGTTCGCACGGCGTTCAGCGTGGCCAGCGCGGCGCCGAACGCATACAGATGCAGCGCCCAGGCCGCGGAATTGATCGGCAGCGCGACCGGCGTCGCCACGAGAACGACGCACCATCCGAAGCAACCCGCTTCCTGAAGCAGCACGCGGCCGCTCCACGCGCCCTTCAACGGCCGTTCCCAGCCGGGATTGACCACCAGCGTCGACGCCCGCCCCCACGTCCACCGCCGCACCGGAGGCAACGCCCACGACAATGGCGCGAGCGCCGCGAACCGCACGAACAACAGCGCCGGAACCACCAGTCCCGACGCAACGAACAGCGCCATCCCCCACCGGGTGCGCAGCGCCGGCGGCAGATACTCGCCGTCGTCCGGTGTGCCGTAGGTTCCGGCGCGGTGATGCTCAAGATGCGGATCGTACAGGAACGACGGCACGAGAAATGGGATGCCGGCCAGCAGGTTCCAGGCGATCCGGAAGGGTCGAAACTCCGGCTCGGTCCGGTGGGCCACCTCGTGGACGAACATCAGCCCGCGGAACGACGCCGCGACGCTGGCCAGAAACGCCACGGCCACGGCGCACAGGGCGAACGCGTTGGCCGACGTCTGCAACGCGGCCTGAACCGCAACCTGGACCGTGATCGTCAGGGCGTGGGCCACGACGATCGTCGTCAGGAAATCGACCGCGTAGCGGCCCGGGCGCGGAATCAGCCACTCGCGCGGCACGATCCGCCGCGCTTGTGCAACAAGGCTTGATTCCGCGGTGGAAATCACTCAACTCTTCCGGAGAATAGACCAGGATCCGCCTGCGATCCCACCGACCCTGAAATAACCGCCCGGCAACTTGGGGTGTTGTCGGGACGCGGCAAGAACCACGGGTCGCCCGACAGTCATCTCACCACCGAGTTGAACCGGGTCGGGCAGCACAATACGAGAACCCCCGCGTTACGTCGCGCCGGCGTTCATTTCTTCCACCATTTCGTCGACCAGTTCGTCCAGTGTTGGACCGCTCATCAGCCTCATCGAGGGGATCTCGCGACCTATCTCGCGCGCCACCCGCGTCTGCAATTCGACTGCCATCAGCGAGTCGAGCCCCATCAACAGCACCGAGCGGTCGGTCTCGATGCGTGACGGCGACGTGCCGAGGATGCCCGCCAGGATCTCGACCAGATGCTTCTTCAGAAGTCCCCGGCGCTCCTCCGGCGGGCAGGCCAGCAGCAGCTCTCGGATGCGGCCCGTCGATTCGGACGACTCGACCGCG
The DNA here is from genome assembly GCA_020850695.1 of Planctomycetaceae bacterium. GTDB lineage: Bacteria > Planctomycetota > Planctomycetia > Planctomycetales > Planctomycetaceae > JADZEF01. The sequence continues at coordinate 8,237 of JADZEF010000195.1, forward strand.
GCGCCCGCCGCCCCGCCTCCCAGCGCCGCCAGCCGCGGCGTCTTCAGGATCGGCAGCGCCGACGTCGGGATCCGCGAGAAGTCGAACCGGGCGACCGACACGCGCGCCGTCGGCCGAGCAAGAATCGATTCCAGGATCTCCAGCAGCTGCGCGGCGGGAATTGCCGGCAATCCCATGCGCTCGGTGATGTGCCGATGCAGGTCGGCGTTGCGAGCGAGATACCCCACGTCGTCGACCGGTCCCCAGGCGACCGACACCGCGGGCAGGCCGAGGTTCCGCCGATGCGCGGCAAGCTGGTCGAGGAACGCGCAGGCGGCCACGTAGTTCGCCTGCCCTGGATTTCCGACGTCGGTAGTCGCCGACGAGAACAGGACGAACTCGTCGAGCCGGTCGTCCCGCGTCAGACGGTGCAGGTTCCACGCCCCGTCGATCTTCGGGGCGAAGACCGCACGCACGCGCTCCGCATCGAGTTGCACCATCAGGGCATCGTCGAGCACCATCGCCGCGTGGTAGACGCCCCGCAGCGGCGGCATCGTCCGGCGCAACGTGTCGAGCGCGGCGGCGAGCGCCTCGGCGTCGGACACATCACAGGGGAGGGCCGCGACCCGCACGCCCGTCAATTCGAGCTCCAGCACTTCCTGCTGCGCCTCGAGCGAGGTCGCCCCGCGCCGGCTCAGCAGCGCGAGATGCCGCGCGCCGCGGCGCGCGAGCCCCTTCGCCGTCTCCAGCCCGAACCCCGACAGCCCGCCGGTGACCAGATACGTCGCGTCCGGGTCGAATCGCGGCGTCTGCCGCGCCACGGGCCTCCGGACGCGCGCCGGAATCGCCGCATCGCGCATCGACAGCGCCACCTTGCCGACCTGCCGCGCCTTCGCGACATGGCGAAACGCCTCGCCCGCGCGCGAGACCGGAAACGTCCGCACGGGAATCGGCGTCAGCGTCCCGCGGTCGAACGACGCCATCAGTTCGGTAAGCATCGGCGCGACGGCCGCCGAGTCGCGGGCCAGCAGACGATCGAGGTCGAGCGCGAGGAACGCGAGATTGTTGTCGAACGGCCGCAGACCGAGCGAGACGTTCTCCTGAATGTCCCGCTTGCCGATCTCGAGGAACCGTCCGCCCGGCGCCAGCAAAGAGAGGGACGCCGGAATCATCGGTCCGGCGAGCGAGTTGAGCACGACGTCGACGCCTCGACCGCCGGTGCAGCGGCGCACCTCTTCCACGAACGACAAAGAGCGGGAGTCGAACACGTGCTCAATGCCCAACGCGTGGAGGTAGTCGCGCTTCATGGCGCTGCCGGCGGTGGCGATCACCTCGGCTCCGGCGTTTCGGGCGACCTGAACCGCAGCCAGCCCGACGCCCCCCGCGGCCGCGTGAATCAGCACGCGTTCGCCCGCTCCGATGCGCGCCATGCGGTTCAGCGCCAGATGCGACGTCAGAAACACGATCGGCAGCCCGGCCGCGGACGTCGTCGACAGACGGTCGGGAATCCGGCAGACGAATGCCGCAGAAATCGTGATGCGGGGTCGGAAGCAGTCCCGGGCGATGGCCACGACCCGGTCGCCGAGTGCGAGATGTGCGACGCCGGCGCCGACCGCCGTCACGCGCCCCGCGCATTCAAGGCCCAGGGCGCGACCCGACCAGGTCCCATCGAGCGTCGCGTCGGACAGCAGCCGCAGCGCCTTCGCGACATCCTTGAAGTTGACGGCGGCCGCCTCGATCTCCACCGTCACCTCGCCCGGTCCGGGAGGCGCCGGCGGATCGGACGGAACGAGCACGGCCGATTCCAGGATGCCGGGCGCCGCCACCTCGAGCCGGAAGTCGTTGCCCGGAGCGAACGTCGCCTGGAACCGCGTGGTCGCGTTCGTCAGTCGCGGCACGAACCGCGTCGCGCCCCGGACGATCACCTCCGTCTCCTCGCCGTCGGCCAGCAGCTCGCGGCAGAGGGCGTCGACTTCCGCGTCCGAGCAGTTCGGCCCCAGATCGACGACACTCGGGCGCAGCGGCGCGCATTCGTTGAACGCAACGCGGCCCAGTCCGCCGAGCGGGGCGCTGCGGACCCCCAGCGGCTCGCCTGCGCCGATGCCCGGTTCGTGGACGCCGCGGGTGACCAGCCAGACGCGCGGCGGTGGATTCCAGTTCGACCGCGCCAGCGACTGCCTCAGCCACAGCGCCGACAGAACGCCTTCGTCCAGCGACCGTCGGATGTCGTCGGAGGTCAGGTCGTCGCGGCATTCGGCGTCGAGCGCGGCCAGATGCACGATCCTCGTCGGACGCAGCCCACGGCCGGCCGCCAGCTCGCACAGCCGGCGAAAGTCGTCGGGTTCGCCGAACCGGATGTCAAAGTCTCCGAACCCGCGCTCGACGAACTCTGCGCCGTCGCGGATCATGACTGTGGTGACGCCCGCCGCGTCCAGCCGCCGCTGAAGTCCCGCCGCAATCGGACCGCCGTCCGCCAGGATCCAGCACGGTCCGCCTGACGATTGAACGGTCGCTTCGAGCGTCGGCAGCGGTGCGGGCGTCGCGGCGGACGGCGATCCCTCGGACTCCCGTCGCGGCGCGTCCAGCCGCGCGGGCGCAAGCCATCCCTCAGGCCGAGACGTCGCCCGGGCCACGAGAATGGCATGGACCGCTGCCTCGCCCGGCTCCGCGTCGGTCAGATCCTGGACGTCATCGAAGCCACTGGTCTGGAGCAGCGAGCGCCAGACATCCGTCGGCAGCAGCGGCGAATCGGTCCGCAGCGGCGCATCGGCGAATTGCCACCAGCCGCGGAGGATTCCCAGGCACAGGTCCAGCAGCGCGTCCTGCAGGATCGGCTCCAGCATGACCAGCAGGCCGCCGTCGGCCAGCAGCGGGCGGACGCGCTGCAGCGCTCCGCGCACGTCGGGGAGTGCATGCAGCACGTCGCCGGCAAAGACGACGTCGAACGATCCGGGCGCAAAGCCCTGCTCGAAGAGATCTCGATCGAGATCAAGCGTCTCGCACCGGACGAACGGGTAATCGCGAAACCGCTGACCCGCCGCGCCGAGGAGCTGCGCCGAGACGTCGGTGAAGACGTAATGGGTGCGTTCGGCGGGCAGCATCGGCAGCAGGAACGCCGTCGCGCCGCCGGTGCCGCCGCCAATCTCCAGCACGCGTAACGGGCGGTCCGGGGAGATCCCCCTGGCCAGCGCGGCGAACAGCTCCTGCAGCATCTGGTTGTAGATGCGGAACTGGGGGCTGTCCTCGTACAGGCTCTCGGCCAGCGCGGTCGACCCATCGGGAAACAGCACTTCCAGCGGATTCAGCTCGCCGCGAAGGATGCGCGGCAGGCTGGATCCGGCGCGTTGAGGCAGCAAGAGAGCGTTGCCGGACTCGGGAATGCGCGTTCCGATTTCGCGCCACAGCGCCTCGGGGTCGCTCGCTTCCGGCTCGCGAAGGATGCGGAAGGCGTCGCCGACGCGCTCGGCGTCGCCCGCGCGAACCAGCGCCGCGAGCATCGCGTGAATCAGTCGCTCGTACGGGTCCACCACACCGCACGTCGTGGCGATCTCGCGCGCCGTGAAGGTCCGGCCCGGCTCCAGCGAGACGCCCAGCGTCCGTAGCGCCGACAAGAAATACGCGTCGCAGAGCCGCGTCAGAGCCGGTGCAATCTCAGCATAATAATGGGCGCGATCGGTCTCGGCACGCAGCGCCGGCAGCTGGGCGCGCACCAGGTCCGCCAGAGCGTTCGGCGCGGGCAGTTCGCCCTGGAATCCGTCACCCTCGAGAGGCTGCTGCTCGATGCGCTGCTCCCAGAGACACTCCTCGGCGCGCACGGCGCGGCGCGAGGTCGGCAGCGCGATCGCTTCGATCCCCTCGACCTCGGCGATCAGCCGCCCAGCGAGGTCGTACAGCGACGCCTCGCCAACGAGCCGCGTGTCGTCCCGGGCAACGACGCGGGCCGTCACCTGCACTCCCTCGGCGATTGCCGCCGATGCCGAGTCGCGCAGGCGCAGACGTCTCAGACGCACCGGGAGATACGCGATCGTCGACTCCTCATCGGCCTGCCGCATGGCCAGCAGCATCGTCTGCAGGCAGGCATCCAGCACGGCCGGGCAAAGTGCGAAATGCGGTGCGTCGGCGACAAGCTCGGCCGGCATTCGTACGCGGCCCCAGGCGACGCCGTCGCCAGTGGCCAGCTCCTCGATCCCGCGGAACGCCGGTCCGTACTGAAGGCCGAGCGCGGCGAACCATTCATAAGCGCCGTCGACCGGCTGGCTCATCGGACACCGCGCCCTGACTGCGGCAAGCCGGTCCGGGCCGTCCTCCCAGGGCTGGAAATCGGGCAATACCCGTCCCGCAGCGTGCAGCGTCGCGCCGCCGTCGGACGTCCGGCTGCGCAGCGTGGTGTCGCCCGAGTACGGATCGATCAGCGTCTCGACGATGTTCGAGCGGGTCATCGAGAGTACCAGCGGCCGCTGGATCTCGGTGTTCTCCAGCGACAGCGCCCGCCCCGGATGCAGCGTGCGCCCCGCGGCCAGCGCCAGTTCGACGTATCCCGCCCCGGGGAATACCGGCGTTCCCTGAACCTGGTGGTCGGCGAGCCAGGCGTGCTCGGCAGTCAGATCAAAGCGGATGATCCACAGCCTTTCCTGCTGCGACGTGCGGATCGGATGACCAAGCAGCGGGTAGACGAGCGGGCCCATGATGTCGCCCGGCGCGGACATGACGTGGCCCAGACGCTCGATGCGCGAGTCGTGCGACTCGGACCAGAACGTCTCGCGACGCCAGGGCGTCGCCGGCAGCGTCGCGACCGGCCGGCATTCCGGGAAGACGCGGTCCCACTGGATCGGCACTCCGAGGACGTGCAGCCGGCCGAGCGCCGCCAGCACCGCGGCGTGCTGCGGCTCGTGGCGCCGCATCGTGGCGACGATCGCTGCGGCGGCTTCGTCGTTCCCCTGGCATTCGCGGATGGCGCTCGACAGCACCGGATGCGCCCCGATCTCGACGACGACGTCGACGCCGGACTCGAGCGCCGCCTTCATCGCTGACGCGAACAGCACCGGCTGGCGCGCGTTGCGCCGCCAGTAGCTGCCGTCCAGCTTCGGTTCGCGGACCGAACCACCGTCCACGGTCGAGTAGAACTCGGCGCGCGTCGATCGCGAGGGAATGCCATTCAGCGACGTCTGAAGCGTCTCGCCGATCTCGTCCATCACCGGACTGTGATACGGAACGTCGACGTTCAGGAAGCGGCAGAACGTCTGGCCCGCCTGCATCGCTTGATGCAACTCGTCCAGGTCGTCCGCCCCCCCCGCCAGCGTGACCGACGACGGGCTGTTGATGGCCGCGACCGCAACACGTCCGCCGCACGACTCGACCCACGGTTCCACCAGTTCGGCAGAGAGGCCGACCGCCAGCATGCGTCCGCGGCCGCGCAGCGTCTGCTGCAGACGGCTGCGGTGCCAGATGACGTCGACCGCCTCCTCCAGCGACAACGCGCCCGACGCCCAGGCCGACGCCGCCTCGCCGACGCTATGGCCGACGACGCAGTCCGGCTCGACTCCCCACGATTTCCAGAGTGAGGTCAGACCCGCCTGGACGGCAAAGATGGCCGGCTGGGCCACCTCGGCCTCGTCAACGCGGCTGCCGAACTCGCCGCGCCGCAGATGTTCGACAATCGACCACCCGGAGCGAACGCGGAACAGGGCGTCGACTTCTTCGACGGTGCGGCGGAACTCGGGCTCGACGTCGAGCAGCTCGGCCCCCATGCCGGCCCATTGCGACCCCATGCCGTTGTAAACGAACGCGACACGCGGCCTGCGTCCCGGCGACACACGGCCCGACGCCACCTCGCGTCGCTTCTCTCCCGAACGCCACGCGGTCAGCAGCGTTCCGAGTTCGTCAATATCGCGCGCGGCGACCGCGAGCCGATGCGCATGATGCGTGCGCCGTCGCGCGGCCGTCCAGGCGATTTCCTCGAACGATGGGCGATCCGTGTCGGATGCTCCGAGCCACTCGCTCCACGAGTCGACAACGTCCTCCAGGGCGGGGGCGGACGCCGCCGACAGCACGACCAGCGACGCGGGCCGCTCGTCCGGCTCCGTCTGCTCAAAGTCGCCGAGCGTCGACCAGGCGGTTGGGCTGCTAGGTGATGGCACTCGGATGAGCGTTGACGACTTTGGACGCTCGACGCGTGGGGATGTCACCGGCGCGGCGGCGAGCACCGCGTGCGCGTTGGTGCCGCCGAAGCCGAACGAGTTGATTCCGCACACCATCCGCTCGGTCCAGGGGCGCCGCTCCCGCACGACATCCAGGCGCAGCGCGTCGAAGTCGATCGCGGGATTGAGCGTCTCGGCATGCAGGCTTGGAGGCAGCTCGCGCCGCTGCATGGCCAGCACCGCCTTGATCACTCCGGCCACGCCCGACGCCGGTTCCAGATGACCGAAGTTCGACTTGACCGAGCCGATCTGAAGGAGCGAGCCGTCGCTCCGGGGCTGGCCCAGCACGCGGCCCAGCGCGCGAGCCTCGATCGGGTCGCCGACCAGCGTGCCGGTGCCATGGGCCTCAACATAGCCGACTTCGTCGGCGCGGACGCCCGCGCGGCGGTAGACCGCTTCAAGCAGCGTCGCCTGGGCCTCCTCGTTCGGCAGGCTAAGCCCGGCGGTGCGGCCGTCCTGATTGACTCCGGTCGCGAGGATCAGTGCCAGCACCGGGTCGCCGTCGGCCAGGGCACGCGACAGCGGCTTGAGCACGATGGCGCCGGCCCCCTCCGCGCGGGCATAACCATTGGCCGCCGCGCTGAAACTGCGACAGCGCCCGTCCGGAGACAGCATGTGCGCAGCACTGAAACCGATGAACGGTCCCGGATGGAGGAGCACGTTCGTCCCGCCGACGATCGCGGCCTCCGATTCGCCCGAGTGCAGGCTTTCACAGGCGCAATGCAGTGCCACCAGCGACGACGAGCAGGCAGTGTCGACCGTGAAGCTCGGCCCGCGCAGGTCGAGCAGATACGACAGCCGGTTCCCGATGATGCTGAGCGCCCCGCCCGCGTTGGAATACGGCGTGGCGTTCGACTGGGAACGATCCGTCGTCCGCTGCAGGTTGACGTATTCGTTGGACGACGCGCCGACGAACACGCCGACCGGCCGGCCGGCGAGCGCCTCGCGCGGCAGGCCCGCGCGTTCCAGCGCTTCCCACGCGACTTCGAGGAACAGCCGCTGCTGGGGGTCCATCGAGGTCGCTTCGCGCGGCGAAATGCCGAAAAACGAGGCGTCGAACTGGTCGACGCGGTCCAGGAATCCTCCCCACTTACTGTAGGTGCGTCCGGGCTTCGGCGGGAGCGGGGCGTAGAAGGCCCGCGCCGACCAGCGATCCTCGGGTACTTCACGGATCGCGTCGACGCCACCCGCCAGCAATTCCCAGAACGCGGCGGGCGAATCGGCGCCGCCCGGAAACCGGCAGCCGGCGCCCACGATGGCGATCGGCTCGCGGGGAGTCTGCGGTTCTCGTCCGGCGTCGGACCGCGTCGGTTCGTTCGCGGACGGAGTCGAGTGGATCTGGGTCATTCCAACGAAGGCCGCAACGGAGACGGGGTTTGGTTCTGGTTCTTGCCATGCGTCGGCCGAAATCCGCGAGCTGGTGAGCTCGTCGCCGTCCGCCAGGCGGAGTGAAGCCTGCAATCCTTCCGCGCGACTGTCCGCAAACGATGTGGTGCCGCCGAGTTGGTGGGATGTCTCGGAGGGGCGGGCCGGAGCGCCGCCGTCAGCGATGCGACCCGCGCCGAATGCAATTCACACGTGTGGGACTTTTGAACGTAGCTGCGCGAAAGGACCGCCGTCAATTCGTCGCATTCGAGCCGACACCGGCCGCGCGAGAATCGACGTGGGATTCGGATCGTAGCGATTGAACCGGTTGTCCCGCAGACTCCGGCGCCGGCGTTTCCGGCGGCCGAAATCAGCACATTTCCAGCAATCCGGCCGTCTCACGATCCATCGAACTCCTTCCACTGGGCAAGCATCTCCGGCGGCAGCGAGGCGACCGCGTCGTCGGCTTCGGACGCGGACAACCGCAGTTCAGCCACGGCGCGGTCGATGTCGTCGACCGAATGTTCCGACGTGATGAAGAATCGCAGTCGGGCCGCTCGCTCCGGCACGACCGGATAGAAGAGGGGATGGACCACGAGTCCCCGCTCGAAGAGCAGGTGGGCGATGACGATCGTGCGGGCCGAGTTGCCGAGAATCACCGGGACGACGGCGCTGCCCGAGGAGGAACCGACGTCGAATCCCGCCGCCCGGGCGCTTGAGCGAAACCGGTCGGCCCGCGCGGCCAGACGCGCGACGCGCTCCGGCTCCTGGCCCATGCGGCGGATTGACTCCAGAGCCGCCGCCGCGTTGGGCGGCGTCATGCCGCAACTGTAGACGAATCCCGGGGCCGCGCCGCGAAGCCCGTCGATGGTCTCGCGGCAGCCGGCAATGTAGCCGCCGCAGCTTGCGAACGCCTTGCTGAACGTCCCCATCCACAGGTCGACCGAGTCCGGCGGCAGGCCGAAGTGTTCGACGATTCCGCGGCCGGTCGCGCCGAGCACGCCCATCGAATGTGCCTCGTCGACCATCAGATGCGCGTTGTACTTTGCCCGGAGTGCGACGAATTCGGGAACCGGGGCAATGTCGCCGTCCATGCTGAAGACCCCTTCGGTCACCAGCAGCGCGCGGTCGCACGACGCCCGCTCGCGTGCGAGGAGCGATTCCGCCGCGGCGACGTTGTTGTGGGGAAACGGCAGACCTCTCGCGCCCGACAGCCGGATGCCCTGCTGCAGGCTGTTGTGGCTCAGGATGTCGTACAGGATGAGGTCGCGCGGGCCGAACAGGCAGCCAAGCGTGGTGACGTTCGTGGCGTGGCCGCTGACAAAGGCGAGCGCGTCGTCGACGCCGATCAGGTCGGCCACCGCGCGCTCGAGCGCGCGGTGCAGCGGCCTTTCTCCCGCAACAGCCCGGCTGGCCGAGACGCTCGTTCCGTAGCGATCGATGGCCTCTTTGGCCGCCGTCGACACCGCCGGATCGCCCGAAAACCCCAGGTAGTTGTAGCTCGAGAAGCTGAGCAACTCGCGCCCGTCGATCCGCGCGTGCGCGCCGATCACACCTTCCACGGCGCGGTGGAACGGATTGCAGATGCCATACGCATTCTCGACCCAGCGCTCCCAGGCCCGTAGTCTCCGGTAGGGATCGTTTCCCAGGGGTGCCAGGCCGCGGCGTCCGCGCGGAGAGGATGGGGCGGTCGTCACGATGGAATCGTTTCTGTGTTGGCAGGAATCGCCGTGGCCGCCGTCAAGTCGTCGCGCGGGGCGGCACCGCCGGCCGCTTCCTCCGGCGTGCCGAGGAACCGAGAAGGATCTTCGAGCCGCGCCTGGTACCACCGCAGCGCTTCGGCAGCGCGGAATCCGTCGGCCACGCGATCGTCCACGGTCCAGAAAACCGGCAGCAGGTCGGCGACGCGCACTGCGCCGTCTGCGTCGGTCACCGATTCCCGCCGCACCGCCCCCATGACAACGAAGGCGCTGCAGGTGCCGGTCTCGTACAGGTGATGGAACGCCTCCGGAATGCCCAGCGAACCGAGGTTCGCGACGAAAAGCGAGGTGCAGAGGGGGTCGTCACGCAACCAGCGATGCGGCAGCAGATTCCAAGCGTCCAGAAGGTCGCGCCCCCGCAGCGCCAGGCGGACGATCGAATCGGGAAAGCGCAGCAGCTGCCGGGCATCGGACTCCGTGCGACGTTGAAGCTCCGCGGCCGACCGCA
>JADZEF010000196.1 GCA_020850695.1 Planctomycetaceae bacterium
AGGAACTTTCTCCGCCATACCGCAAGGCCCCCCCGTTCGTCGCCCGCCTTCTGCATCGCCGCGATGTCGATGCCGTGCGTCCCTGTAATCACCTTACGAGCGGCGTCTGCGAATTCGTCGATGGAACTGCAAAGGAATCCTGTCTCACCGTGGCGGATCTGCTCGATGAACCCGCCCTTGCGGTCGACGATCGGGATGCAGCCGGCCCGCTGTGATTCGCAAACCGTTCGCCCGTAGGACTCCTCGACGGGCGAGGAGTAGAGCATCCCCGCCCATGTCCACAACAAGCGGCGGGCCGCCACACTGGCCGGATGGAATGAGCCACGCCCCAGAGTGAAGGTCTGTCTCGCGTTCGCCTCAAAAGACTCAGGAGCCCCAACAAACTCCAGTTCGTAGTTCGATCGCATCACCAAAGACAGAGATTCATAGAATGCTTCCGCCCCTTCCCACTTGGATTTGTTTGCGGCGGTTGACATCCGACCCAGCGTGATTCGCTTCCTCTCTCCCTCAGCAGGTGGAACGGGGACAGGCTGATACAGAACGAAGTCCTCTCGAATGTTCGCCTGCTTCGCCAGGTGGTGACTCACGGACAGCACAAGATTGCACCGGCGCCGCGACTCCCGCAGGGACATCACGGCGGAGTGCTGGTAGAAGACCGTGAGGCACCCCTCGGGGAAGCTCGACGGCATCCGCTCCGGATTCGTGTTGTGAAAGAGGATCACGTCCGGCTTGATCTCGTCGATCAACTGCGGAGTGATCGCCGTCGCCTTTCGGACCTCACAACCGAAGCGATCTTCGAGCCCATTATCCATCCCGCCGAAGAAGACGACGGAATGCTGCCAGTCGGGCAGGGCCTTCACGCAGGAGTACGTGCAGGCCCCGGTCCCACCCAGTAGAGTTCCGACGTTGGCGACTGAGAGGAGTTTCATGTCGATTCCGGAGAAAAGAACGCCGCGTAGTTGCTCGCGTCGTCGCCGACCCACTCCCGCAATTTGTCGAGACTGGGATCCTTCGCGTAGCCCTCGGAAGCAAGCTGCGTCTCGCTCGCGTGGCCAACGCCCAGCCCTGATCGGCCGGGCATGCCCTTGATGCCGACCAGCATCGTTGATGCCGGCCGCAGTAGCTTCGCCCGCTCCGGAACGGACGCCCGCTTCCAAAGGCGGCCGTCGAGCGACTCAATCCGCCGATCGTGCTTCAGGATATGAAGAACGCGATCGTGCATCTCCTCGCCGCGGATCCCCGTCTGACACAAGCTGGCGTGCGAGCGGTTCGGATGAACGAGCCACATCCGCCGGCGAACGTTGTAGAACCTTGCCCGCGATTCTCCTGCGATCGTCGCCTCGGCCAACAGTTCGACCATGCGATCGATGTACTCAGGCGAGTACCAGTCGTCATCTTCGATGAACAGTGTGATGCCGGTCGGGTCAACCTCACCCAGGCCCGCCCGCCAGTTCGCCCGGAAGCTCTCTCGCGGAGACTCGATGCTCGGCAATCGAATGTGCTCCTGCCCGTGGTGGCACTCGACAGACTCCGTACCGTCGTCGACTACGATCCAGCGGACCGGTCCGTCGTACGTCTGCCGGGCCATGTACCGCTCGCACAACGCAAAGGCTACGGGTCGATCGTGCGTCGGCGTCACAAGCGTAACGATCGGTTTACTTGGATCCCTGCTCGCAGGGGGAGCATCCGCCGGCGTAGGGGTCGCTCCACTCTCCGTCGCCATGTTGGGACTCGAAGTGAAACGTGGCGGCGGGAGCCGGCCCGACCGCCGCTTCCGCCCTCGCTTTCCAGTCGGCGTACCATCGCGAGAACCGACCGTGAAGATTCGGGCGGTGAAGCTCGTCCGGCCGCACGTTAGCCAGGACCTCGCGAATCAGCTCTTCCATCAATGCACCTCGTTGATCTCAACCGCAGCCTGCCCAGCCACGAGCCCCTTGAACTTCTCCAACGCCAGTTCCGCGCGATCGACCGGTTTCGGCGGAATCACGATTTCCTGTTCGCCTGCCGGTGCGACTGCAGCCTCTTTGCATCCGCAGTCACCGGGCTTCGTCGGCGGCGGCTTCGGCTTGTCCCAGCCGTAGGGCTGAACATCCTTGTGGAACGGCAACGACGATCGTTCAGGCCCGGTCTCTCCGCTGTACCGCCCCACGGTCTGTTCGAGGTCCTCGGCGCCGCAGCGGCTTCGCAGATCGAAGCACACGTCGGTTGCCGAGCGGTACGGGAACCACGCATTCAGCCGGGAGCCGGGAGTGCAGGAGATCAGCCGCACGCCGTGAAGCGACAGGCAGCGCCTGGCCAGCCGCAGGTATTGCACCCGCTCCCAGTAATGGCCGTCCGCGTTGATGGCCGCCGCCAGGGGCTTGTTCTCCGAGAAGCTGTATTGCGACTCGCGCCGGCACGCCTGAAGCTTCTCAATCGTCGCCTTCCGATCGTTGTTCCCGAAGGCGCGAACGCATTCATCCACGAAGTCCGACAGCCGGTCGCTGCGAAACTCCGGAACGTTGTCCCGCTTGACCAACACGCCTTCGGTTTCGCTGTAGTCGACGCCTCGCGATCGGGCGAGTTCGATCTGTGCCTCAGACGGGCGAATGATCAGTTCCGTGCCGACGCAGAAGAACGTGCGGAAGCCGAGACGGAAGCCGATGTCGAACGCCTGAAGGAACGAGTCGAGGGCGTTGAGAATCCGATCGCTCGACGGCTTCAGGAAGTCGCTATAGCCCCGATGCTCGTTGCGAAAGAAGTATGTCGCCGGGCAATCGCAGGCCTTTACGGTCGTTCCAGGAACGAGATCCTTGATCTTGTCCGACTTCAGGAACTTGATGATCCGCGGATTGAGGAAGACCGACTTGTGAAAACGGGGCGTTGGATCGAACGAGGTCCAGATGTCGGGAATGAGACGCGGCGGTGTCCCGTCCGGCCCGCGACCTGAAAAATTCACCCCGATCTTGACCGCTGAACTGGCCGCGATTTTCTCGGTGGGCGCGGCGAGCAAAGAAGGGCCCGACCCAACGAGCCAACAGGCCGTCGGATCCGTTCCGCCGTAGAGGTTCTCCAGTGTGGCGGTCGCATCGGTTGTCGTGCCGTCAGCGGACGCGCGAAAGAAAAGCATGACGTCTCAGTTCCTAAATCCGATGCGAGCCGGTTTCGCTTTCTTGTCGACGCCCGTCAGTTCGACGGCCATCACCCAGGTTTCCGTGCGACCCTCTTCTGTCCACCACGAGCAGAGATACTGCACGGCCGCGTTCTCTGTGATCTGGATCGCAAGAATCGTCGCTTCCACGGTGCCGCCGATCACGACGGTGGTTCCGCAGCGATAGACCTCGACGAATGGGACGGGCTGCGTCATTTCGCCTTGCCGTGGTCGTGAAATTCGACGAGCGACGGCATCCGGGGCGTGAGCGTCGTCACCTTCACCCCGGTCCGCCATAAGCTATACGGCAGGGAGAGCTGATCACGTCTGCTTCCAGCGCAGATTTCTCTCCACCAGAGCGTCTGCCACTGACGAACGCTCAGCTCCGCCATGCGACGAAAGATCAGGCCGCCTTCCCACAAGCCCCATCGCTCCGGAAAGCCTTCCGAACGGTAGGCGTCCATCTGCATCTCGATGGTGGCGATGTCGTCCAGCCGATGCCGTCGACACTCTCTCGCTTCGGTGTAGGTGCAATCCCGCCACGGATGCTTCCCCAAACCAAGGGCGTCTACAGACTCGAACACCGGCCGGGGGTCGCCGATCAGCCGGTACGAACCGTCGATCCAGAGCGTGTCGTCTGTGGGGGGATGAAGCTTGAACCACTTCGCTTGCCGATTCGGCGTCCACTCCTCCCATGACGGAATGTGGACCGTTTCTACGCCATCGGCGACGTTCGCTGGGTCATCCGTGAAACATAAATGCTTGACCTCGGGATGCCGAAACGTAGGGGCGAGCAGTCGATCGCGCCGCCCGAAGATCGCGGTGTAAACGGTCAGCATGGCGGATCTTCCCCGAAGACGTCGCGATAAATCCTGCGGGTCGCGTCCAAAAAGACGAGTGCTCCCCGATCTTCGGTGCGGCCGTACTGACCGATTCGCTTCACCGCATAGTCGAAGTCGACGAACTTCTCTGAGTGGTCAAGAGGCAGGCAGGCCACGCCGCGATCGCACTTCTTGCGAAACTCCTCGACCGATTTCGTCTGGTAGTGATTGACCCTCAGTAGGTTGTCCGAATGGTTTTCGAGCGTGCCTCTGTACGGCACGAGCTCGTTCCGCTCGTTCACAGCCTTCGCGCCCTTGAGGAAACACGCGTAGTGCGGACTGAAGAACTCCCGCACCAGCCAGGGCCGGACAATCGGCTTTGTGTGCGGGTTGGAGCATCCGACCGACTTTGTAAACCGCTCGATGACAAATCCGGGCCCATAGGATTCATGCCCGTTCGTCCCGAACTGCCGCCAATGCACGACGACACCCGGGGACTCGCGATACCGCAGCAGCGACCTTGAGAGGTCCCCACCGTTCACCGCGAAAAGGAACTCGTCGCAGTCGATGAAGGCGAGCCAGTCACATTCCGGCTTGCGGCGGATCGCGTCGTTGTACGCGGCAACCTGGCGGCCGTGGCCCGGCCAGTCGCGAACCTCGACAATCCCCCGTTCAATCGCAGGCCCGAGCTGCTGTCGCCAGTCGTCGGAACTGTCATTGTCATACAGCACGAAGTGCTCGAACCCCGCGGCGACATGGAACGACACCCACTCCCGCAGATAGGGAGCTTCCTCTTTGAAGACCGTGCAGATCCATGCCACCATCGCCGTGCCCCAGATCAACAGTGCGGTTCGCGTACCTTCTTCGCGAAGAGGTAGCTGTAGGACGGGACGCCGCCGCGCTGCACGACCTCGATTCGCAGCTTCTCGAATCCGCATTGGGACAGCAGATTGATGGCTCCGGACGGCGTGAAGAGCGACTTCTGGAGCGTGTGTGACGGGTAGGCCGGACCTTGAATGCCGAACAGGGCGACGCCCCCGGGCGACAGCATCCAGTTGCACCCTCGAATCAGATCGAAGGGATTGCTGCATATCTCCGTTACGCCGTTGCAAAGCAACGCCCCCGCCGCCGGGAGATCCTTCACGTCGGCCGACTCGACGTTGACCAGAATGTCCGGGGACGACTTCGGGTTGATGTCGACCGTCAGAAACTCGTTGGCGACGAAGAACGGTCGGTAGTCGTGAAGCCGATGCTTGCCGACGTCATAAACGCGCACGGACGCCGGAACGAGGTCCCGAAAGACCGGCAGCAGCTCGTGATACTTCACCCGCTCAGGCGTGAGCGGCTCCGGCTTGTTGGGCATAGATAGCCTCGTATTCGGCGGCATACCGCGGGACGATGTTCCGCCAAAGAAATCGGTCAGTGATGAGGCGGCGCCCGGAGAGCTTCCGCAGGCCCGCCTTGATGCTTTCCACGGTCGGCTCAATGAAGTCGACCCAACCTTCAAACTCCTGCCAGCAACCCGCCCGAGTCATCAGGACGGGCACGTTGCACGACAGAGCTTCGATGATCGTGTTGTTGAAGCCTTCGGTTGCGGACGCATGAACGTAGACGTCCAGCCCGCAGTAGAAGTGCTTCATGTCGCCGTGTGCGTGCGGCTGATCCGGACGAGTCCCGCGGTAGTAGGCCGACCGATACTCGAGACCGAGCTCTCGGCAAGCTTGCTCGATGAGATGGGCGTTCTTATTCGGATCCTTTGTGCCGGCGTACCCAACGACCGGGTTGCGGTGCCGATCGAAGATGTCCTCGTCGATGCCGTTCGGGATGTAGGTCGCGCCGCAATCGTCGGCAACCCGCTTGCTGACGGACGTCGCTCGACAGACCCGCAGCAGCTCGCGGTAGACCTCGCGATCGACCCCGAAGCCGTCGAAGTAGGACCGCTCATTCGCGACCGTCAACAGGACGCGATTCCGCTCGGCCAGGATGAAGGGAGCGTAGTCGGTGAGCTTCCCCGAGAAATTGAAATGGACGACGTCGAATTGATCCTCGCGCCACAACCCGCCCTTGCGGTCTCGCGTTTCCCGGATCGCGAATTCGTACTGCGGGCAGAACTTCGAGATCGCCTTCGTGCGATTGTGAATCGACCAGTTGTCGCGAAAGTCACAGAGGAGCAGGATCTTCATGCGTGCAACGCCTCTTCGAGACGAGAGAGACGGTTGCGGTCGATGAACTCCCAGGAATGGAAGTTGTAGACCGGCGGGCCAACGCGAGCGTCAAGTTCGAGCCCGGCAATCTGGCAGGCTTCCAGCAGGCCCGGGCCGATCTTGTTCCAGGGCGGCAGAAACTTCTTGATCGGCGGAGATCGGTAGCCGCCGCGTTCGGTCATCGACTTCCAGTAGTCGAGGCTCTTGCGGATGTCTTCGAGGCACTGATCTTTCGTCATTCGCCAATATTCGGAGTGCTCCCATCCGTGGAGACAGACTTCGAGGTTCCTCGCAGTTTGCAGGAAGAACCAGATCTCCTTGTTCTTCCACAGGTCGCACATCTCGACCGCGACGGTATGGATGCGGCCCGCCTTCTCGATCGCCTCATGCGTCCGCAGCAGCAGTCCGATGTCGGTCGTTACCGAAACGTCATCGTTCCGAAACACCTGATACTTGGCCATTCGCAACCCTCGTGAAGTAGTCCACCCACTGAGGGATTACGACAGGGGGAGACGACGCCCGCGCCAATTCCCGGCCGATCGCCGCATCTTCTTCACGATCCCGGGCGTGCCAGAGCCGGACGAGGGCGTTCGACCATTCTTCGACAGTCGTCGCCTGATGTCGGAGCCCGTAAGCCTCGTAAGAGCGGATCGCAGTCCCAATCACAGGCATCCCGAGCGACCACGCCTTCGCGAGCTTGTTCTCGCCCTTGCACAGCGTCCAATGATCGTTCGGCCCGGACGGCATGAAGGGGCAGGCCACTACGTCGCAGTCGATGATGTCCTGATCTACGGTCGCGAGATCCCACCGCCGGTACTCGACCGTGCGGCACCCTGGCCACAACGGCCGTGTCGGATTAGTGATCATGCGGAGCGACAACCCGAGCTTCCCGCACGCTTCCCGAACGGCCGCCGCGTGCCGCTGATTCAACTCGTCGCCGTACCACACGACACGGCCGAGCGTCGCCGCGTGCGTCGTCTTGACGGGATGATTGGGCGAGACGTCAGCCAGGCCCGGCAGATAGGTCGCGGAGCGGAAGCCGGCGTAGCGGTCGAGCAAATACTTCATCCCCGTCGTCACGTGGACCCCGCGAGGAATGGCTGCCGATTCCACCCAATCATCGACATCCCACACGACGGTCTTGCCCGCGTCGACCCAGGCCCCGAGCTGCGACATGACGTCGTCGCGGCATACCTTCTGGACGACGATCAGGTCAGCGACCCGTGCCGCCGGCCCGGAATTGAATGTGACGCTGAACTCCGGCGGCAACCGCTCACCGATCCACCACGCCCGAAGCCGCGATGACGCCCGGGAATGGCCGCCCGCCGTGTACCATGCGATTTTCAAGCGGGCACTCCTTCGCCTCGGTGCTGAATGTGGACAACGCGGCCGCGCGGCGAATCGCGGTGCGAGACGATCTTCCACCCCGTCTTTTCGTGAAGCCGGGCGATGACCGTGTTCGATTCGAGGTACTCGGCCCAGACCTTCGGGAAGCGGAGCGTGCGGAAATTGTGATAGAGCACGGCTCGCTCAATCCGCTCGCCGAAGCCCTGCCCGTGGAACTGTTCGTCGAGCACGAGGCGGCCGTACTCCGGGACCTGCGTCTCGAGCGACAGAGAAACCATCCCAATCGGCCGGTCGCTCACAGCCGGGCAATGGACGATCCAGACGAGATCGAGGTAGCTCTTCTGCTGCATGAACCGCCGATGATCGTCTTCCGTCAGTTCCCGATCGGTGAAGAATGCCGCCCGCGAGGATGGATAGTTCCGCCACCGGACAACGTCGGCCGCGTCCTCAGCGGTCACCTGGCGAAACGTCAGGCCCTCATGTCGCCATTTCCAGTTCACGTCGTGGGACGGCGGCAGGCGGTAGTGATCAGAGAACTCCCCGTAAACTGGGTTGCCGGCCATCGACGGATAGGATTCGTGCGTCCGAATGTCCGCCGGCGAGTCGGGGAGATTCTTGAGGAGCGTCAACCCGCGGGCGGCGTAGCACGGATCGAGGTATACGTTCCACCCCGCGAGCGCGTAACCCGGATCATTGAACTGATCGCACGCGTGGCGACCGCTGAACCGGGCCAGCCGGAACCATTCGTCGGCATCCGGATTGTCATGCAGGATCATCCCGCCGCGGCCGACGGGCAGAATCTTCGTCCAGTGGAATGAGACGCACCGGAACTCCCCCGGCCCATACATTCCGCGGCGAAACCGGCCGGCGCTGTCGACGATCGGGTAGGGATCGAGACCGTACTCCCCCTGCCACTTCAGGTCGGAAAACTTCACCCGCCCGCCGGCGTGCAAGACGGCCGCCGGGACTGAGCAGTATGTACGCTCCGGAAGACGGACGGTTCCCACGCTGAGGTAGCGGGACGCGAGGAACAATGCCGACGAGCAGGTGTCGACGGCGACCGCGAAACGCGAGCCCGCGTAGTCGGCCACCTGCCGCTCGAACTCGTTGACGATCTCGAAAGCGTTCCTCATTCGCCAGTTCCTTTGTAGGCACCGCACGTCAGGCACAACCGCACGTTCACCAGTCCGTACTGAAGCCGTGTGCATTCCCCGCCGAATTTCTCGCACCGGTGAACCGGGGCCGGCTCGCTACGTCCGCCGCACAGCTCGCATGTCTCGACGCGAAGCTCCTCGCCGAGATGTACGCACGGCGGCGGGGCGTTGCGCGCGAGGGGAAACACTCCTTCTTGGGATTTCCCCCTGAAATGTACTGGCGAATTTAAGTGAACTGAATGATCCTGCGACAAGAATGCGACGTTCCCGTCCTCGGCCTCGTAGAGGCCCAACAATCGGAGATACGCCTCGCGTGTGTGCGGCGGCGGAAGAACGACCGGATTTCCGGAATCGTCGCACCCGCGGCAGATATCCCGGATGCGACCAACGAACTGCTCACAGGGAGAGGATGTTGTCATGGACTCACGAGGGAAGTTGACGCTGGTCTTGGTCGCGGCGACCGCTATTGCTGTGGCCTCGACGGTGTGGCGACTTCGTGAGCCCCCGCCTGCCCGGACCTGGCCCGCCGCGGCTGGATCAAGCCGCACTGAACGCGAAGAATGGCACATTGACGAGAACGGAGAGTTTCATGGAGCACGGCGGGAATTCGATGAACAAGGGCGAGTGATCCGACAAACTCAGTGGGAGCACGGAACGCAGGTCGGCGAAGTGGTCTATGACGAGAACGGGACAGTCCGAAAACGAGTCGAAAGGGACGGAAACGTGTCGGAGTTCGACGAGAAGGGGGACCCTCTCAGGCACTAATGGAGACGTTGAAAGCATTTCC
>JADZEF010000197.1 GCA_020850695.1 Planctomycetaceae bacterium
AAGTCATTGAGGTTCTGCAGTGCCGTCAACGGCTGCAAGTTTTCGTTCGAAGGCGGAATCCGATCAAACGTGAGCGATTCGAGCTTCTGCAGACCGGCGAACGCGTTCAGGAGCCCTTCCCTTTGGACTTCCCTGGGCTGAAGCATCAGGTTTTTGAGTCGTGGCAGTCGACCGAGGCAGCGAAGCCGGTCGGCATTCAGGTATGAACCAACGAATTCAAGTGTCTCAATGGACTCAAGATCTCCCAGCGCGTCGAACCCTTCGTCGGACAACTCGACTCCGTAGAGCGTCAGGGTCGTCAAGTGAGGGGCTGAACGAAGGGCTCGCAGGCCGAAGCCCGTGAGACCAGAGTTCCTCTCAATCTGTATGATCGACAATGCGCAAAGCTCGTGAAACGCTCCGCATTCCGCCAGTGCCTCATCTGATATCTGCGTGTCGTTGAACCCGATCGCCTTGACGTGCTTATGCGACGCCAGTTCTTTCATGTCGGCAATGGAAGGCGTGACGTCCTCGAATTCAAATCTCTCAATCGCCGGGAATCTTCGAAGATCTCGCAGGCTCCAGCTCTTGTCGGTCTCGCAGAATTGGACCTCATCGCAGGAAATGGTATCCCACCAGGGAATGTAGATCGGCTCGGGTGCGAACATCACGTCGTTGCCAGCAGCCCATTTGTGCAATGCATCGAACCATTTCGGGTGCCGGTACTCGATCATGGCGAACTTCTGGTACTTGAACTCGTTCCAGAATCGCACGTCCTGGTAGTACTTCCAGCCCAGAGCACCCGCCAGCAGACTGACAAGGGCGGCGAATACGGCGACAATCTGCCATGGCCGCATCGTTCGGCGGCGGGTGTCGGTCTGGGAAGGGTGAGTGGTGGACGACACACGGACCTCATGAATGGAACGATTTGACGCAGCCCAAGTACGTCATTCTCAGTCGAATTCGGAGTCCATTACTTGGCGTGATCGTGAACCTTGAAACGGCATCCATTGTGACTGAACGTATTCCTCTCGACTGATTCAACGGTTCGATGCCGCTTTGCTGTCGGGTTCATTTTAGCGTCGCAGACTGGCAACCCTGCGAAACGAGTCCGCTTTCCCGGGCTGGCCGCCGATGTGCATTGATGCGAGAATGGCCGGACGTCGAGCCGGCTCGAAGCGCGGCTCATAAAGTCCAGCGCACTACGCCGTGAGCACACGCACTCAGATGACTGCAAATCAAGCGTCGCCAAAGCGCATCGGCGACATCTTCCGGTCCGGACGATTCGGACTTTCGATCGAGATCTTTCCGCCGAAGTCGGCCGATGGCGATGCCTCGCTGCATGAGGCGCTCGGACGTCTGGTGCGGTATCAGCCGGCATTCATCTCCTGCACGTACGGGGCGGGAGGATCGACGCAGGCCCGCACCATGGAGTGGTGCCGCCAGATTCAAACCCGCTACGGCTGCACCGCGACGTCCCACTTTACGTGCGTCGGGGCGACGCGCGAGGCCCTGCTGGAATGGCTGAAGGCCGCCGTTGAGGGGGGCGTGAGGAACATCATGGCGCTGCGGGGCGATCCGCCGCAGGGACAGACAGAGTTCCGTGCGGTCGAAGGGGGGCTGCAGTACGCGAACGAGCTGGTCACACTGATCCGCGAGCATCACCCGGAGATGGGGATCGGCGTCGCCGGCTACCCTGAAAAGCATGTTCAGGCCCCCAGCCTCGATGTCGACCTCGCAAACCTCAAGCGGAAGGTCGATGCGGGGGCGGATGCGGTCTTCACGCAGTTGTTCTATGACAACGCGTGCTTTCTGTCGTTCCGCGATCGCTGTGCAAAGGTCGGGATCGGCGTCCCGGTCGTCCCGGGCATCATGCCGATCACTGAGTACGCGCGGATCCAGAAAATCACCGCAATGTGCGGGGCGGGGTTCCCTTCAACACTTGCCGAACGGCTGGAAGCGGTTAAGGATGACAGGTCGGCGCAGTTCGAGATCGGTGTCGAGCACGCCATCGCTCAATGTCGCGAGCTGATGGCGGCAGGGGTGCCCGGCATCCATTTCTACGCGCTGAACAAGTCGCCCGCCTGCGAGCGGATCCTGGAAGCGCTGGGGTTCGCCGCCACGCAATCCGAATGCGCTTGAAGACTTCACCCCGATGCCCCTGCGGACCGCGCTGAAAGCCGACCGTTTCCGAACTGTGATCGGCCCCGCGCTGGGGTTCGCCGTCGTCCTGATCGTCTTCGTCGCGAGCGGTCTGCTGGCGTACGTCAACACCCGCACTCTCAACGAGGACGCGCGCAAGGTCTCGCACACGCATGAAGTCCTCTCGGCGCTGGATGAAGTCCTTTCGATGGTCAAGGACGCGGAGACCGGCCAGCGCGGTTTTCTGATCACCGCTGACAATCGCTACCTCGAGCCGTACATCGCGGCCATCGATCGGATCAAGGAAAAGCTCAACGACCTCGAGCGCCTGACGGCGGACAATCCGAGTCAGAAGTCGCGCGTGCCGCTATTGAGAGCACGCGTCGAGACGCGCCTCGGGATACTGGAAGAAAACCTCAGAATTCGTCGGGAGGAAGGATTTGACGCCGCCAGCGATTCGGTCAAGTCAGAACGCGGCCGCCAGGCCATGGATTCGATTCGCAACCTGATTGCGACGATGGAAGACGAAGAGCGGCGGCTTCTCGACCGCCGCATTGCCGAGATGGCGGCGGCGTACGCGGTCGCCGTTGTGACGGGCGTCATCACCTGCGTGCTGGGGGTCATCCTCGCCGCCACGGTCGCGTATCTCGTCCAGCGAACCGAAGTGTCGAGGCGTTGGCAGGAATGGCTGCAGAGAGGTCAGATACGAATCGGCGACGCCATGGTGGGCGACCCGCGAATGGCCCGCCTTGGCGAGGGCGTTCTCAGCTTTTTTGCGGAGTACCTCGACGCCCGCGCCGGCGCATTCTTCGTGCGTAACGGCGAGACCTATCAGCGCGTCGCCACCTATGGAGTTCCCGCATCGAGCGCCATGCCGGTCCGGTTCGTGGCCGGGGATGGCCTGCTCGGGCAGGCGGTTCGCGACGGCCGGACGCTGCTCATCAACCAGCTCCCGGAAGACTATCTCAACTACAGCACCGCGCTCGGGCATGGGCAGCCGCGGCATCTGATGATCGTTCCGGTGAAGGTCGATCGCGTCATTGATGCCGTGTTCGAACTCGGATTTCACCGCGCGCCGGATCCATCCATCACCGAGTTGATCGATCGGGTGTCGGAGCCCATCGGCGCCGCCGTCCGCGCGGCCGCGTACCGCGAGAATCTTCAGAGTCTTCTCGAAGAGACGCAACGTCAGGCCGAGGAACTACAGGCTCAGGGGGAAGAGCTTCGGGTCTCGAATGAGGACTTGGAGGAGCAGTCCCGAGCGCTCAAGGAGTCTCAAAGTCGGCTCGAGCAGCAGCAGGCCGAGTTGGAACAGACGAACGCGCAACTCGAGGAGCAGGCGCAGTTGCTGGAGGCCCAGCGGGACGAAGCGGCCCGGGCGCGGTCGGCACTACAACTTCAAGCGCGCGAGCTGGAGCAGGCCAGCCGATACAAGTCCGACTTCCTGGCGAACATGTCGCACGAGCTGCGCACGCCGCTTAATTCGTCGCTTATTCTGGCGAAGCTGCTTGCGGATAATTCCCAGGGCAATCTCACGGATGAGCAGGTCCAATACGCCCGAACGATTCAATCGGCCGGAAACGATCTGCTGATGCTGATCAACGACATCCTCGATCTTTCGAAGATCGAGGCGGGGCACATGGAGATCCGCCCGGAGACCGTGCGGGTCCAGCAGCTGATCGATGACCTGACCCGCACGTTCCGTCCGATCGCGGAACAGAAATCGCTCTCCTTTCAGACCCGCATCCAGCCGGGAACTCCCGACACGATCGAGACCGATCGACAGCGGATCGAGCAGGTGCTGAAGAATCTGCTCTCCAATGCCATGAAGTTCACCGAGCGAGGCGAAGTCTCGGTCACGGTGAGCAAGACCATCGATGAGCGGATTGCGTTTGCCGTGACCGATACAGGCATCGGCATCGCCGAGGCCCAGCAACAGATGGTGTTCGAGGCGTTCCGTCAGGCGGATGGAACGACGAATCGAAAGTTCGGGGGAACGGGCCTCGGTCTCTCCATCTCTCGGGAACTCACGCGGCTACTTGGCGGCGAGATCGGGCTGTCGAGCGTTCTCGGCCGCGGCAGCACGTTTACCGTGACGCTTCCGGAACGCTACGACCCGGACCTGGTGCGCCCCGCCGCGTCGCAGCCGGCGAGACCCGCGGTCTCCGTTTCGTCTGTCGAGCCGTCACAGAAGCTGTCCGACCCCGGAGTCGGCGACGACGCTCCCGCTCCGGTGGCCGTTCGCCCGGCCCGTCGGATCGAGGACGATCGAGCGACGCTCACGGGAGGTCGCCGTGTGCTGCTCGTCGTCGAGGACGACGAGCCGTTCGCCCGGATTCTGCTCGACCTCGCTCATGAACTCGGCTTCCAATGCCTGATTGCGACGACGGCCGAGGAAGGGCGGGCGATGGCGGTGCAATATCTGCCGAGCGCCGTCGTGCTGGATGTCGGGCTTCCCGATCATTCGGGACTTTCGGTTCTGGATCGGCTGAAACACGACACGCGGACGCGTCACATTCCCGTTCATGTCGTGTCAGCCGGCGATCATACCCAGACGGCCCTTGCGCTGGGCGCCGTGGGGTACATGCTGAAGCCGGTTAAACGCGAGGACCTCGAGGACGCACTCAGGCGAATGGAGACGCGGCTTTCGCAACGGATGCGGCGGGTGCTGGTGGTCGAGGACGACCCCGTGCAGCGAGACAGCCTGCAGAAGCTTCTCGGCTCGCATGACGTCGAGACCGTCGGGGCGGGAACGGCGGCAGACTGCCTGGCCAAGCTGAAGGAAGAGACCTTCGACTGCATGGTGCTCGACCTGTCCCTGCCGGATGCCTCGGGCTATAGCCTGCTGGAAACTCTGAGCCACGAAGACGCCTATGCGTTTCCTCCAGTGATCGTCTACACCGGCCGTGCCCTGTCCGCCGACGAGGAACAGCAGCTCCGCCGGTATTCGAAGTCGATCATCATCAAGGGGGCCAAGTCTCCCGAGAGGCTGCTGGATGAGGTGACGCTGTTCCTGCATCAGGTCGTTTCCGAGCTTCCGGCCGAGCAGCAGCGGATGCTGGAGAAGGCTCGCAGCCGGGACGCCGCGCTGGAGGGACGTCGGATACTGGTTGTTGAGGACGACGTGCGAAACGTCTTCGCCCTCACCAGCATCCTCGAGCCGCGCGGCGCCGACATCCGGATCGCTCGAAACGGTCGTGAAGCGCTGGAGATTCTCGAACAATCGAATGGATCGCCCGAATTGGCCATTGACCTCGTGCTGATGGACGTGATGATGCCGGAGATGGATGGCATCACCGCCACCCGCGAAATTCGCAAGCGTCCCGAGTGGAGAAAGCTCCCGATCCTCATCCTGACGGCCAAGGCCATGAAGGACGACCACGAGATGTGTCTCTCGGCGGGAGCCAACGATTATATGGCCAAGCCGCTCGAGGTGGAGAAGCTCCTTTCGCTCGTGCGGGTCTGGATGCCGCGGTAGGGGAATCCCGTGTCCAACCCGACGGAAGACATTGAGATCCGCCTGCTGCTGGAAGGGATCTTCCGCAGGTATCACTACGATTTCCGCGGATATTCGATGGCTTCGGTGAAGCGACGGCTCGCCCAGGCCCGGGAGCGTTTCGGCTGCTCGACGTATTCGCGATTGCAGGATCTCGTCCTGCACGACGCGGCCGCCTTCACGTCGCTCCTGTCGTTTCTGACGGTTCAGGTGAGCGAGTTGTTTCGCGATCCCGCGTACTTTCGCGCTCTCCGCGAACTGGTCATCCCGCACCTGAAGACCTATCCGTCCATCAAGGTGTGGGTCGCCGGTTGCAGCGCCGGGGAAGAGTTGTACTCGCTCGCCATCCTGTTCCGCGAGGAGGGGATCGAGGACCGGGCCATGTTCTACGGAACCGACATCAATCCCGAGGCGCTGCAGAAGGCGGAAGCCGGCGTCTATGAACTCGATCGGATCCCCCAGTTCACACGCAATCACCAGCTCTCGGGAGGAAAATCGTCCCTCGCCGAGTACTACACGGCCGGGTATGGAGCCGCGATCATCGACAAATCGCTGAGGAAGCGGGCGGTGTTTTCCGACCACAGCCTCGTCGCCGACTCGGTCTTCGGCGAAATGCAATTGATCTCGTGCCGGAATGTCCTGATTTACTTCGATCGCGAGCTGCAAGACAGGGCGATCGGCCTGTTCAAGGATTCGCTGGTCCGCAAGGGTTTTCTCGGTTTAGGAGCGAAGGAAAGCCTGCGGTTCTCTCAACATGCGGACGCCTTCGCCGAATTTTCCCGTGAGGAAAGGATCTATCAGAAGCGTGGTGCGGTGTGAGCGAATCGGAGATTATCCAGAGTGGCGAACGGAAGATGTCGATTCGTGCCGTCGTCATTGGGACGTCTGCAGGAGCCGTCGATGCGCTTCTCAGGATTCTCCCGAAGCTCCCGGAGTCGTTTGTCCCGCCCGTCATCGTCGTGGTTCACCTCCCCGCCGACCGCAGGAGTGTAATGGTCGAACTCTTCGAGGCAAGATGCCGGATTGCGGTGCGCGAAGTCGAAGATAAGGAACCCCTTGTTCCCGGCACCATTTATTTCGCTCCGCCCGACTATCATGTGCTCGTGGAGGCGGATGGCAGATTGTCCTTGTCATCCGAAGAACCGGTTCATTACTCTCGACCTTCGATTGACGTCCTATTTGAAAGCGCGGCTGATGTATTCTGCCCCAGCCTGGTGGGAGTTGTGCTGACGGGAGCGAATATGGACGGAGCGACGGGGCTGCGGATGATCCAGCGCGGCGGCGGCGCGGTGGTGGTCCAGCGGCCCGATTCGGCCTACGCTTCCACCATGCCTCAGGCGGCGCTTGACGCCTGCCCCGGGGCGCTCAGCCTCACGCTCGACCAGATTGCCGATTACCTCTGCGAATTGACCATGGTCCGATGACCTCGAGCCCCCTGAATCCCGTCTGCTTTCTGCTGGTGGACGACCTCGAGGAAAATCTCGTGGCGCTCGAAGCGCTGCTGCGCCGTGAGAACCTCGTGCTGCTGAAGGCCCGCTCGGGAACGGAGGCTCTTGAACTGCTGCTGAAGCACGACGTCGCGCTGACGCTGATCGACGTCCAGATGCCCGAGATGGATGGCTTCGAGTTGGCCGAGCTGATGCGCGGCGCCGAGCGCACCCGCCGCGTTCCAATCATCTTTCTGACGGCGGGACACACCGACTGGCAGCGCCGCTTTCGCGGCTATGAGGCAGGGGCGGTCGACTTCCTGCAGAAACCCATCGAGCCGGACATTCTTCGCAGCAAGGCGGACGTGTTCTACGAGCTCTACCGCCAGCGGCAGGAAGTCGCCCAGCAGCGCGACGAGCTGAAGGCGGCGACCGAGGAGAATGCGCGACTTCTCAAGGAAAGCCGGGCCCAGGCCGAGAAGCTCAAGGTGGCCGATCGTCGGAAAGACGAGTTCCTCGCGACGCTGGCCCACGAGCTCCGCAATCCCCTCGCTCCGATACGGAACGGAATGCACGTCCTGCAGCTGTCGAAAGGAGTCGGGCCGGACGTCCCCGACATGCTGAAGACGATGGAAGTGCAGGTGACGCACCTCGTCCGCCTCGTCGATGACCTGCTCGAGATTTCGCGGATCACTCAGGGGAAGGTCGAGCTGCGCAAGACGCGGATCGATCTCCACAAGATCCTCGAAGGCGCCGTCGCCACGAGCCGCCCCGCCATCGAAGCGGGACGCCATCAGTTGACGATCGATGCCCCTCCGCAACCGTTGACGCTGCATGCCGACCCGACTCGCGTCACGCAGATCTTCTCCAACCTCCTGAACAACGCCGCCCGGTATACCAACGAGGGGGGCCACATCGAGATGGAGGCCCACCGCGAGGGCAACGAAGCGGTCGTCACGGTGCGCGATACGGGAGTCGGCATCCCGCCCGAAATGCTCTCGCGGATCTTCGATCTGTTCACACAGGTCGATAACACGCTCGTAAGGGCCCACAGCGGACTGGGTATCGGTCTGACGCTGGTCAAGAACTTCGTCGAGCTCCATGGAGGTCGCATTGAGGCCCGCAGCCGAGGAACCGGACAGGGGAGCGAGTTCATCGTCCGCCTTCCGCTCGCTCAGCCCGTGGCGGGTTCCTCCGAGTCGAAACGCTCGTCGATCGACGTCAACTCGCTGCCGCGCCGCCGCATCCTCGTGGTGGACGATACGCGCACCGCCGCGACGATGCTCTGCCGCCTGCTGGAAGCGCTCAACCAGGAAGTCCGCAGCGCCAACGACGCGGCGACGGCCATCGAGTATGCCGTCCGCGAGCGTCCGGAAATCATCCTTTCTGATATTGCGATGCCGCGGATGGACGGCTACGAACTGGCCCGTCGCCTGCGACGTGAACCGGGTTTGAAGGATGTCGTGCTCGTCGCCCTCACCGGTTACGGCCAGGAGAGTGATCGCCGCCGTGCGCGGGACGCCGGATTCGACGTCCATCTGGTGAAGCCGGTCGACCTCGAGGCCCTGAAGCGGCTGCTCGCCTCACCGCGAGCGGACGCCATCGCGTTGGATGGCAACGGCAATTCCGAGGGCGGGTGATGGAAAGACACGATGGCTGAACCTTCCCCCACGCTTGCTGAGCCCGGTCGCTATCTCGCCTTGAAGGCATTGATGATGCCGCGCGACACGAATTCGCACGGGACGATCTTCGGCGGCGTGCTTCTCAGCCACATCGATCAGGCCGGGGCCGTCGGCGCCCGGTATTTCATTGCGAGCAACGGCTGGCCCGACCAGCAGCTCGTCACCGTGGCCATGAACAAGGTCGAGTTTCATGAGCCCGTATGGGTGGGAGACCTCGTCAGTTACTGGACGGAGCTCGTGCGCGTGGGGACCACGTCGATCACCGTGCATGTCACCGTCGAGGCCGAACGCGCCCGCCAGACCACGCGCGTGACCGAGGCGGACGTCACCTACGTCGCGGTGGGCTCGAACGAGAAACAACGCGAGCCAGTGCCGCTCCGGGGCGTCTAACCGCCTTTGTGGTGAAGCCGCTGGCAATCTGGTGACCGACTAATCACCGAAGCGATACACGGTTCGCCGCAAGAACTCAAAAGTCGTTGCTTTTCAGAGAGTTCGGCGATGCGGGCGGCGTGAATCGCGAATTGGCACGCAACGTGCATTTTTCCCGCTGCGTTGAGGAGCGTGCGTCGTGGTGCGCTCCCGGTCGTCAGGACACAACTTCGCGGGAGACTTCCCATGTTTGCAGTGCTCGGCTGGATGGTTTTCGGATTGGTGATTGGTCTGATCGCTCGCGCGATCTATCCCGGCCCGCAGGCCATGGGCGTATTCGCCACAATGGCTCTCGGAATTGTCGGTTCGCTCCTCGGCGGCGGAATCTCGTGGCTGATCTGGCGTGAGCCCTACCACGCGGCCGGCTACGTCCTTTCGACGCTCGGGGCCATGTTCCTGATCTGGGTCGCCGAGCGCGGTGCTCAGCCTCGGATGACGTGAGCGGATAAAGATGATTGGACGGGAAATGGTGTCGCCTGATCATCCCCGAGTCCTTCGTTGACGGAAGGCTTGGGATTTCAGGCGACGCCCAAGACAGCGAGAGCCTCGGACCGATACGGCGATGAGCCATGTCGGTTCGAGGCTCTTGCCATGCGCTGAGTTGGCGCGGGGACGCTTTCGCAATGGCGGAGTTTGGGGCACAATCCGTCGGCTCGTGCGGAATCGCGTTCCCTTCACCGTGGCTCGCCATGAACACTTCAATCTCCCGTGCGCTGATGGCAGCGCTGCTGATTCTGGCGATGGGGTCTGAGGGAAGCCGTGCAGCAGAGCCGGCCCCGCCCGTGATCGTGGCCCATCGCGGATTGCTGAAACACGCTCCCGAAGACACGCTCGCGGCGTATCGAGCTTGCGTCGCCCTCCAGCTCGGTTTCGAGTTCGACGTCCGGAAAACCAGGGACGGACGACTCGTCTGCATCCACGACGGAACCCTGGGACGCACGACGAATGGCCGCGGCGAGGTGGTTTCTCACACGCTCGCCGAGTTGAGGTCGCTGGATGCGGGCGGCTGGTTCAGTCCGGCGTTTCGCGGCGAACGCATTCCGACGATTCAGGAGGTGGTCGGGCTGTTGCCGCCGGGAGGGCAAACCGTCCTGGCCGCGGCCGACCTGAAGGTCGACGACGTCGAAGCGGGGGTCGTGGAACTGGCGAAGCGGGAGGGCGTGCTGGATCGGATACTGTTTATCGGGACGACGATCAATACGCCGCAGGTCCGGCGAAAGCTCCGCGCGGCCGACGCGAAGTCGCATGTCGCGTGCCTCGCTCAGACGGCGGCGGACCTTCCGGCCGCTCTTGAGGACAAGGATTCGGACTGGGCCTATCTCCGCTACATTCCTGTGGCCAGTGAGGTCGAGAGAATTCGCAAGGCCGGAAAGCGGGCGTTTGTCGCCGGCCCGACAGTGGCGGGGCATGAGCCGGAAAACTGGAAACGGGCGATCTCGGCAGGAGTCGATGCGATTCTGACTGACTACCCCCTGGAACTGGCCGCCGTGATTCGCGAATCGGCGAAGGCCGGGGATCCGAAAAAAGAGGTGTCCATGGACGCGCGATTCGAAGCCCTTGCCGCAATGTATCTCAAGGAGTACCCCGCGCTGTCTCCCGTGGGAGCGACGTCGCTGGGGGATCATCGGTTCGATGACCAGCTGGATGACGTCAGCGAGGCGGCCCGCAACCGGCAACTGGAGCTTTGCCGGCGGTACGCGAAGGAACTGGAAGCGATCCCGCGAGAGAAACTGTCGCGTGAAAATCAGGTCGACTATCAGTTGCTGGGGCATGCGCTGGCTCGCGAGATCTGGGAGGTCGAGCGGCTGCAGGAGTGGGCGTGGAACCCGGTCGTCTACACGCAGCTGACAGGAAGCGGCATCTATTCGCTGACCGCCCGCAACTACGCTCCGATCGAGCAGCGGTTGAAAAGTGCGGCCGCACGACTCGAGCAGTACCCGCGATTGTTCCGGCAGATTCGCGAGACGCTGCAGCCGAAGCGCGTCCCGGCCATTCATGCCGAAACAGCGGTGAAGCAGAACCGCGGTGTGCTGAGCATCATCGAGAACTCGATTCGGCCGGAGATGGAGAAGCTGCCCGCTGAGGACCGCAAGCGGCTCGAAGCGGCGATCGCCACGGCGACCGACGCCGTCGAGGAACATCAGAAGTGGCTCGAGAAGGAATTGGTTCCGAAGGCGGGGGGCAATTTCCGTATCGGGAAGGAGCTTTACGATGAGAAGCTGGCGCTGACGCTGGGAACCGGGCTATCGCGGCAGGAAGTCCGCGATCGGGCCGAGTTCGAACTCCAGCGGGTTCGCAAGGAGATGTATGAGCTCGCGCGGATCGTGCTGAAGAAGGAGAAGCCCGATTTGCCGGCCGATCCGTCTGCCGAGATGCTTCAAGCGACCGTCGAGGCGGCGCTGGAGAAGGCGGCGACCGATATTCCGCCGCGGGACGGCGTCGTTTCCACGGCCGAGAAGACTCTGGAGGTCGCGACCGAGTTCGTCCGCAAGAAGGACCTCGTGACGATCCCCGCGGATCCGGTCGATATCATCGTCATGCCGGAGTTTCAGCGCGGGGTGTCGGTCGCCTATTGCGATTCGCCCGGCCCTCTCGAAGTCGGCCAGAAGACGTTCTACGCGGTCGCCCCGCTCCCCGCCGACTGGAGCGACGCGCAGTGCACGTCGTTCCTGCGCGAGTACAACATCCGTTCGCTCCACAACCTCACCATTCACGAGGCGATGCCGGGGCACTTCCTGCAGATCGCCCATTCGAACCGCAACCCGCGGCGGTTGCGGGCGCTGCTGGGGTCGGGCGTGTTCATCGAGGGCTGGGCCGTCTACACCGAGCAGATGATGTCCGAGCAGGGGTATCTCGACGGCGACCCGCTGATGCGGATGGTGATGCTGAAGTGGTATCTCCGCACGGCCGCCAACGCGATTCTCGACCAGTCGATTCACGTCGACGGCATGAACCGCGAGGCCGCGATGCACCTGATGCAGAAGCAGACGTTTCAGGAAGAGCGCGAGGCGGCCGGGAAGTGGGTGCGGGCGCAGCTGACGTCGGCCCAGCTGGCGACGTATTTCGTCGGCGTGCAGGAGCACCGCGACATGCGGGACGCGGCGAAGAAGGCGTGGGGGAAGGACTTCACGCTGAAGCGCTATCACGACGGCGCGATTTCGTTCGGATCGCCGCCCACGCGGTTCGTGAAGGCGCTGCTGCTGGATGAGCCGATCCCCGCGTCGCGGTAGGTTTGCGGCGGGCAGGAAACTCAGCGTTGTGTCGTCGGAGTTCTCGTTTGCCGGCATCGTGCGACCGACGATCTCGTCGATGCCTTTCGATTTCGGGCCTTCAGCCCGAAGCATTTGTCCGGGGCGAGGGGTCCTCAACACTCCCGCACTTACTGCGGGGCGAGGATCTGGAGCTTCGTTGCAACGACGTAGTCACGTACCTTGGGGCGATACTCGACCATGTGCGGGGCGACGAGGTGGGCCTTCAGGGCGTCGAGGCTCTCCCACTTCTCGATGATCACGGCGGTGTTCTTCGAGATCGGTCCCTGGGCGGGGATGTCAGTCTGGACGTCGATCGAGGGACCATATTCCAGGCAGCCCGCCTCGGCTCGCACGAGAGGGACGATCTTTGCGAATTCGGCGAGGAAGGCCTCGCGACGTCCGGGATGGAGTTCGATCGTGGCCAGGACGTGAATCATTCGAGGAGCCCTTCCGGCGAGTGGTTTCATGGGTCAGGTTGACCTCAGGATAACCCCTTCGACAGCGTGACGCACGGAAGTGAAAAAATCCGATGAACCTCGGCCGCAAAGAACGGGCCGCGTTGACGCTGAAAGCATTCGATGGCGCATTACCATCGCTCATTTCGGACCGGAACAGGTTCGATCTTTCAATGATCAACCCAGGTTGCGCCCAGGGGCCACGGAAACGACGGAGAGGACGGAATTCACGGACATCCGACAGCACATCGAAGAGTTTGAGAGCCTTCCGTGCTTTTCCGTGCCGTCCGTCGTTTCCGTGGCCTCTCTGTGGGCCGAAAAACACGACGGTGATGCACTCTGCATCAATTTTGTCGTGGTTTGATCAGCCGCAATCGCCGACGGCAACGGTCACCGCGACCGAATCAGCCACAGCGTCAAGCGTGTTGACGCGGCCGAAATCGGGCGTCGTCGTGACGACTTCCGTTGCACAACGCGGGGCGCATCCGCAGGCGGGATTGGCACAACCCGTGCAGCCGGGGACCTGGAACGTCGAAACCGGCATCCGGCCCGCCAGCATCGCTTTGATGCGGGAATGGCAGGACATGCACCCCTTGCCGGCCCCCGTCATGCGCATGACGTCGCGAACCGAGTTCGGGCGGTTTTCTTCGATGGCACACTGCACCTGACCGACGGTAATCCGCAGGCAGTGGCAGAGCACGCTTTCGGGATTGGGTGAGATCACGGCGGGGGGCGATCAGAGGCGGCGATTCAGCGGTGCATCTGAGACTCAGTCTCAACCCCCTCGATCGTACAGATTCAGAAGCAGACGTCAAGATGTCGAGGAAGATTTTTATTGGTCGCTGTCCTCGTCGCTCCCTCCACCCTCCGGACCGTCCTTTGATTCGCTAAGCGGTTCCCAACGCCAGCCGGCAGGGGATTGCCCTACGCTTTCTTCGGTGTTCCGATCAACTGATTCAAATCGTCTCGGTCGGGCGTCTGTCCCGGCTGATAGATCCGGGCGGTGAGTCCGTCCCGGGCGTAGGCTTCGCATCCCTCAACCGCAAGGAGCTTCGCGTCCGGTCGCCCGTCGGCGGCCCGCTCGGCCCGCCGCACAAAAATCACCGGACCACTCACGACGGAAGCCGTCCGCGGGCCGATCACAAGGGCCGCTTGCGTCGTGATGCCGACTCCGATGCCCGAGGACGACTTCATCACCGCTCTGCCCAGCCGCCGACGGCGCCTCGGGCCAACATGCGTGTCGACGGTAGCGGTCACGAAGTTCCAGCCCGCCCCCATCGACGGCGTGCGTCCCGCCACCTCGCCCCCGCCCGTGATCATCTCATTCGCCAGAACCATCGCCCCGGCAGAGTTTCCCGCGAGCACGAAGGACGTGTCCCTCCAGTATCGATCGCGAAGCACCGCACACGCCGGCGTCGCGCCGAAGCGCTCGTCGAGCAGCGACTGATCGCCCCCGCACAGCAGGACGATGTCGGCCCGCCGCAACCTCTGGACGATGGCCTCATCGCGGACGACGTCTCGCTTCTGAAGGGGTCCGAAGAACCCGACGGAACCCGCTCCGAGCGACTCGATCACCAACCGGTGCTGCTCCCCCAGGACGTTCGGATCGTCCTCGTCGGCGCAAGTGATGCATTCGACGTGGGGCCTGGGGTTCGACGAGAGACGCAGCATCTCGCGAAAGAGCCCGCAGGGATCGCAATAGGCGGGATCTTTTCTTCGTCCGGGCTTTTGAAGATCTGCGGCGAGGACTTCGGGAATGCCGCCCCCAACCAACATCAGTGTCGCCTGCGGGACGGGTCGGGGATTTTCCCCCTCCCCCCGCAGGCTGGCGCGGCGACCGTACGCGATAAGGCCGAAAGCCCCTGCGACGGCGCCGCCGAGGAAGCTTCGCCGGCCCAGGCGGGTCGCCGACAGGGGCGGGGGCGCCGCGGCGCGCGGAGTCATTCCCGCAGGTAGGATGGACTGAGGTGTGTCAGGGCTTGTCGGACCGACAGAATCCGTCGTCGATTCACAGCCATCCATAGCAGATCCGAAGCCGGAATGAGCGTGCGTCAAGGGGTCATTCACGGAGCGGGTTCCGCCTTCCTGGGGGCCCCCGCGGAGCGAATTGGAGAGCCCTATATCTTCTGGACTCGGACTCTCCTAGGGGAATTCTTTGACGCTTCAACAAAGAAGACCGAGAACGTCCCAACTGATCGCCAGAGAGGGCGAATCGACACAGTCCGATGGATTTTGCGGGCCTTGAAGATCTGGCCCTTGCGGAATCGTAGGAGTGCTCGAAAGGCTCCTTTTGACCTTTACAGAAATGTCACCCACGGATTCCAATTCCCGGACGTAACACTTGGTGTCTGCGCCCGATTGCGACCTTTCCTTCGATGCGGTGGCGATTGATGATGACTGTTTCCCGCGCCCTTCTGGCCGGCGGCCTGCTTGCGATGATCGCCGTGTTGACTTCGTGCGGAATGCGTGACACGTCCCGTCCCACCGCTTCTCCGGGGATGACCACGGACGATGCGGTGGAACGGGTTTCCGGAGAACTGACGATGAATTCCGAGGACCCGTCCGACACCCCCGCCCCGACGCAGTTCAACCCGCTCACTCCTGAGGAGGAGCGCGTGATCCTCCGGAAGGGGACCGAGCGCCCCTTCACCGGCGAGTACACCAGTACGAAGTCGGCCGGGACGTACGTCTGCCGACGGTGCAATGCCCCGCTCTATCGCTCGGACGACAAGTTCGACAGTCATTGCGGATGGCCGAGCTTCGACGACGCGATTCCGAACGCCGTCGATCAGCACATCGATGCGGACGGCTACCGCACCGAGATCATCTGCAACCACTGCGGCGGCCACCTGGGGCACGTCTTCTTCGGCGAGGGGATGACGCAGAAGGACACGCGGCACTGCGTCAACTCGGTCTCGATGCGGTTCTACCCGAAGGGGAAGCCGCTGCCAAAAGTGGTCGAGATCTCCGAGAAGACGTCGGACGACGCGGAATAGCCGTTCCGGCCGTTTCGTGAGAGAGCCGTCTCAGGGGACGTGCTTCGCAAAGCGAGCGGCGACACGAATCCGAAGCCCGAAAATCGAAATCTCAAAATGTCGCAAGGCTTGGTCGCGTTCTTTCGAATTTGGCCTTTTGACATTTCTTTCGACATTGGAAATTCGGAATTCGACGGCTTCCCGTCCCTCGTCAGTGGTTGAACACGAACTCCTTCGAGTTCATCACGGCCCACAGGACGTCTTCGGTAGCGGCACGGCGGCCGGCTTCGGGCGATGTGGCCATTGACTGCGCCGCGAAGGCTTCCAGCATCAGCGTCCGCTCCTGGTCGGTCGGCATGCGGCTGAGCGTCCCGAGGTAGATCTCATCGATGATCTCGGACGGCGTCCGCTTGGATTCGGCCAGCTCGCGGGCCTTGCCGTGCCGGTGCGAGATCTTCTCGGAAATCTCCGGAGCATTCAGCAAGTGGAGCGCCTGCGTGATGCTTGGCTCGCCGCTCCGTTCACACTCGCAAACCGTCGCGCGGACGGGGCGTCCGAAGATCACGAAGAAGTAGGATGGCATGCGGTTGTCCCACACCTGGATGGCGCGGTACCCGTCCGGCCAGCCGTTGAACTTCTCGGGGACGCCCGTCGTCTGGCAGATCGAGTCGAGCAAGACCTCGGCCGGAAGCGTGCGATAGGAGGACCGCGAGAAGTTCTGCAAGTCGGTCTCGTTGCCCGGGACGGTGTTCGACGTCAGTTGGTAGACGCGCGAATTGAGGAGCTTCCGAGTGAAGGCTTTCAGGTCGAACTTCACGTCCTTCATGTGCTGGACGAGGGCCTGCATCAGCGGCTCGTTGACCGCCGGGTTGGTATCGCGAATGTCGTCGATCGGCATCACCAGCCCGCGGCCGAAGTAGTGAGACCAGAGACGATTGGCAATGGCCTTCGCGAAGAAGGGATTGTCGGGGTTGGTCATCCAGTCGGCCAGGACCTTGCGTCGATCGGTGACCGTCTTGAAGTCGGCGTCGGGAGCTCCGAGGGCGCGGGCGGGAATGATTTCCTGCGAGCGCGGGTGGGGCAGATCCTTGCCTCCGCGCGAAACGATGGCCGTCTCGCCGTTGGGAAGCTTCTTTTGCGTAATGCCGGTGAAAAAGCCGGCAAGGCCCACGTAGTCGTCCTGGCTCCAGCGCTCGGACGGATGGTGGTGGCACTGGGCGCACTCGATCCGCACCCCCAGCAGCAGTTGGCTGATGGCGCGGGCCGATTCTTCGGGCTTGGCCAGCGCCTTGTAGAAGGAGCCCGGCCCCTCTTCCGACGTGTTGCCCTGGACGGTCAACAGATCGCGAGCGAGGCGGTCGTAGGGGCGGTTCTCGGCGAACTGCTTCCGCAGCCATCGCTGCATGGCGACGGTTCCCTGAGGCGAGACCAGCAGCTGATCGGCCCGCAGAATGTCGAGGTACTTCATCGTCCAGTAATCGACATACTCGGGACGCTCGAGCAGCCGGTCGATCAGCTTCGCCCGCTTGTCTGGAGCTTTATCGGCGAGGAAGGCCCGCGCCTCTTCCGCAGTCGGCAGCGTGCCGGCGATGTCGAACGACACGCGCCGCAGGAACTCCGAATCACTGGAGAGGCCGCTGGGCGGAATGCCCAGATCCTTCAGCTTGTCCCAGACATGCTTGTCGACGAAATTGTTTTCCGGGGGCCGCTCGAATGTGACTCCCGGACGCGGGAGAGTGATGCGGCAGATGCCGACGTGTCCCAGGTAACGCACGAGGATCGCTGCGTCGCCGGCGATGTCTCCCGCCTGGATGAGGCCCCCCGCGTCGACCTCGGCAATCGTGACGGCGTTCGATTCGAATTCCGACTCGGCGGTCGCGTCATGCCGCTGCCCCGAGGCGTCAATTGCGGTGACCTGGAGCTGCTGCGATTCGCCCGCGGTCAGGATCTGCCGCGGCGGATTGATCTCGATCGAAACGACCCGCGTCTCGGCGTCGCGCGGAGCTTCGAAGCGAGCCCCTTCGGTGATCCACCGCAGGAGCAAGCGGTCGCGAAAGCTTCCCGGCTCGATCTTGCGGCCGCCGCCGTGCGGGACGCGGGCCGAGCCCTTCAGGTAAACGAGACTCTTCTCCGGGGTGATCGGGCTGAGCCGTCGGCCGCGGCCTTCCTGGACCAGGGCGTCGTAATCGAAGGCCGGGTCGAAACCGAAGAGGCTGAGCTTGAACCCGTTCTGACCTTCCGCCTTGCCGTGGCAGCCGCCCGAGTTGCAGCGGGCCTTGGTCATGATGGGGACGATCTCGTTGCGGTACGAGACGGGGCTCGGATGTTCGAGACCGCTCACTTCGACGGGGACAGTCGACTTGCGGGCCCCTTCGGTGATGACGAGTTCCGCCCGCCCTTCGGCAAGGGGACGGATGAGTCCGCGATCGTCGATGAAGGCGATGTTGGGGGGAACGACCGCGAACTGCACCTTGCGGGTCATGTCGCGGGTGCGGCCGTCGGCTCCCGCGTCGTTGACCAGCACCTGCTGCGAAGCCTCGGGCGACGCGAGAGTGATCTTCGCAGGAACGACGCTCAGGTCAGCTGCTTGCGTCGCGGCACTGGCCCACAGTGCAATCAGTCCAGACAAGACAACAGCTGCGGGACGAGCGAGGCAAAGCACGGCGGGTCGCTCCGAGGCGCGGCAGGAAGGTAAGGCGGAAGGAGATCGCCTGCAGAGCAGGAGATCGCGGAGTGCGGCAGTGTCCATCTGCATGGTATAGCCACACTTGAGACTACCCGCTTGGGAAACGACCGGCAATTGCAAAGGAGTCTGTGAGATCGCCTTCCAGGTTGTCAGTTCTCGCAGACGGGGAGTCTTAGCATGGATTGTCAGGAATGGCCGCAAGGTTTCGGCATTTCGACGATGCGGATGGCTGCAGGGGGAGAAGAGGGAAATTTGTCCTTGGTCATTGATCGTTGGTCGTTGATCATTTCAGAAAATGACCGCTGACCAATGATCAACGACCAATGACCAATTTTATGGCCGGTCGCCCCGCACGACGGCCGACGCGCACGAGTCTCACCGACACCCCGGAAGGCAATCTCAGGAGCCGCAACCCGAGACATCTGGCCACATTTCGGAAAATCGGCTACCACTCGCCGCGATTGCCGGTCGAATTCTTGAAGATTTCCGGGCCGATCCGCCGATTTTCCGAATGGATGATTCTCAGATTCCGGGTCATGCCGACTGCGCGGGCCCGAGAACGTCGATACTTCATGAAGAGAGGTTGGCCGCCATGGATCGGCGTGCGTTTTTCGGTCGAGTCGGATGCGTGGCGGTCGGAACCCTGGCCGCCGGATGCCGCGGCTCGCAACATGCCCACGTTCTTAAATCCGATGATAAGGACATGGTGGGCAGTCACACGGCCGGCGCCGAGACGTGGGAACCGCTGATCCAGGAATCTGTGGCCAAGGTGCTGGGCCGCCAGCACGTCATTGAGCAGACGGCCGGCGTCGAAGGGGCCGTGCCGGGTCGTAAGCGGATCTGCTTCGTCGGCGTCGAGAACAAGAGCGCCGAGGACATCGGCGACTTCAAGGAGCAGATCTACCAGAAGATCGACACCTGCATCAACGGCTCGACCGAGTTCGAAGTCATCAACAAGCGGGCAGTCGAGGCGGGGCTGCGTCAGTGCCGTCTGCGTCCCGATGACTTGTTCGTTCCGAACAACCGCCGCGCCTTCGCCGCCGCCATGGAGCAGAGCGAGCAGTCGTTCGATTACCTGATGTTTGCGACCATCACGTCCGGAACGACGAAGAGCAACCAGAAGGACTACCAGCGCGATTACCTCTTCACGATCGAGCTGGTCCACATGGAAAGCGGTCACGCGGACAAGGAGTCGGCCGAGATCCGGAAGGGCTATCACAAGACGAAGCTCGGGAAGCTGAAGCACTATGGGACGTGAGGAGGATGGGGCGCGGGGGGGGGTGGGGGAGGGGGGGGGACAGGAGTGCTGAGGGACTAAGTGAGACGTGTGAGGTGGATGTATGGGGATGAGCATGCGGAACGGAAGCAAGAGCGTACGACGCACCGATCCGGCGGCGTCGACGGCGTCTTCTCCCCCCCTCGCCCCCTCCCCCCCCCGCCCCACACCCCCCCCCCCCC
>JADZEF010000198.1 GCA_020850695.1 Planctomycetaceae bacterium
AGCAACGCCAGGGATCACTGAGTTGGGAACGCCTCGACAATCGGACTCACTTCCGACTGGTCGTTCCGGACGATACGGGAGAGTCGATCGACGGCAGCAGCTGGGTTGTGAATTTGCCGGGAGACGCCGGTCCTGACGACATCGATCTCGATCGAGCCACGATCATTCAGCCCGCGACTTCGCCCCTGGACTCACTCTCATGAGCCAAGCGGAATTCGATCCTTGACCCGGCAATCATCAGGACGGGAAAATATCTGTCGGCACTCGGACAAGCCGCCGCAACAATCCCGCCAGCCGCGACAGTTTGACATCAATCGTTTCCTGCGACGTTGACAGGCCCTCATGAGCCACGTTCTGATCGTCGACGACGAACCGAGCATCTGCTGGGGGTTCCGTGAGTTTCTCACGGAAGACGGGCATGACGTGTCGGTCGCGGCCTCGGCAGAGGAGGCGCTGCAGCTCGTTGAGCAGCGGACACCGGACGCCGTGGTCATGGACGTCCGCCTGCCCGGCATGGACGGGCTGACGGCTCTTCGTGAGTTGCGGCGGCGTGCAGGGAATGTTCCCGTGATTGTGATCACGGCATTCGGAAATCTGGAGACTGCCGTCGAGGCGGTGCGGCAGGGGGCGTTCGACTACCTTCCGAAGCCGTTCGACCTCCAGCAGGCATCGGACATTGTGGGGCGGGCGCTGCAATCCCGAAAGGCCAAAGACGCCGCACCGGAGGCCGAAGGGCTGGCTGCCCGCGACCAACTCGTCGGGGCTTCGCCGGCGATGCAGCAGGTTTTCAAGCAGATTGCGCTGGTCGCCGCTTCGGATGTGCCCGTGCTCATCACCGGAGAGAGCGGCACAGGAAAGGAGCTTGTGGCCCGCGCGGTGCACCGCAACAGCCCGCGCGCGGACCATCCGTTCGCCCCCGTGTGCCTCGCGGCGCTCAGCCCCGGCGTCGTCGAAAGCGAGCTATTCGGTCACGTCAAAGGTGCATTTACGGGGGCCACGGCGGATCGTCGAGGGCTGCTCGAGCTGGCGGGCGAAGGAACCGTCCTTCTGGACGAAATCGCCGATACGTCGCCGGCGCTCCAAGTGAAGCTGCTGCGAACCATCGAAGAGCGGGAGGTCATTCCGGTGGGAGATGCCCAGGCTCGTCCCATTCGAGCGCGGCTGGTGGCGGCGACCAACCGTTCGTTGCACGACCTCATCCGAGCCGGGGAGTTCCGCGAGGATCTGTTCTTCCGTCTGAGCGTTTTCCACATCCAGCTTCCCCCGTTGCGGGATCGCCTCGACGACATCCCCCTCCTGGCCGAGCACTTCGTGCGGTTGTGCCGCCCGGCCGGCTTGTCGTGCCGCATGTCGGACGAATTTCTGGCCGCCTTGAGGGCGCGGCGTTGGCCGGGGAACGTGCGGGAGCTGCGGAACGTCATCGAGCATGCGGCGATCGTCTCGCGGAGCGGCATTCTCGGGCCAGAGCATCTTCCGAGCGAGTCGTCGCATTCGACGGGGGCGCCGTCCGGGGAGGGAGCGGGACCGGCCATTGTTTTGACCGAATGGGTCAAGCAGCAATCGGCTGCGGCGGGGCTGGCGGGGGGAGACGACGGCGTCTATGAGCGCTACCTGGCGCTCGTCGAGCCCCCGCTGTTGAAGTCAGTGCTGGAGCAGTGCGGGTACAACCGCGCCGCGGCCGCCCAGATGCTGGGCATTCACCGGGCGACGCTGCGACAGAAGCTCCGCCGGTATGGAATCGACGATCCGCCCCCGTGGCGGACGGAAGGTTCCCGGGGATGACTCACCGTCGGCCGGCCGCCTTGAGCAGCTGGTCGGCCCATGCGGCGTCATCGCCTGTCAGAGGGGGAACGGGATCGGCGCGATAGTCGGTCCGGGCGTATCGTCCCTTCTGATAGCACTCGTCGAAGATCGCCTGAAGGTCGAGCAGGACGGGTTTTTCGTTCGGGCGGAGGGGGATCGGCAACGCGAGAAGTCGACTGCGCAGCGGAAATGCGAAGACCTCTGGGTTCTCTTTCCGTTGTGCCCGGCTGACGCAGGCCAATGCACCCCGTCGCCATTCCGCCGGAATGACTTCCTCGTCGACCGCGAAGACGCGTTGTCCGCTGCGAATGAG
Organism: Planctomycetaceae bacterium; assembly: GCA_020850695.1. Classification (GTDB taxonomy): domain Bacteria; phylum Planctomycetota; class Planctomycetia; order Planctomycetales; family Planctomycetaceae; genus JADZEF01. Next base: position 2,117 of record JADZEF010000198.1, read on the forward strand.
GTCGATTTCGACCAGGCTGGCATTCGACTGCAACTCCTGCGCCTGCTTCTGCCGGTATTGCCGCATCCCTTCGCCACTCACCTTGTTGGCCGGGCTGAGAAACTCGATCACTGTGATCACTTCGTCGCCGTCGGCATCGCGGATTTCGATGAAGCCCTCGGTGAGGGGATCGTGCTGAATATGGCAGATGACCGAGGGGGCGACCGTCATGTCTGCCGTGGCGACTCGGCCGGCAGCCAGCGCTGAGGGAGTCCATTCGGTCACGAAGACATCGGGGGCGATGCTCCGCAACCGCTCCCCTTCGTTCTCGACGTAGACTCGCTCTTCCACCCGCGCGACAAGATCTGCTGGTAGCGACGCCTGGAGAGCGTCCGACGAATACTGGATCAGGCGATGATGGACATCGCCCCAATAGCGTTCCAGATAGGGGTCGAAGCCAGGGAAGGGGCTGTGTGTGGTCATGATCCTGATTCTAACCAAATTTTGCGGTGAGCGTTTCTCCTCGTTTCGCGATCGGCCCACTGGTGCGATCTGGCATTCCAGGCAAGGTGCGTCATCCCCTCCGATTGCGTCGAAATTGCCGGTCGGGGACGCTAAGATGCCTGCCCCGTTTGGCCTGTTCCCGTCTGCGCAAAATCCTACAATACCGCGACGGCGAAGGCAGGATGCGCTCGCCGACCGCGCGGAGCGGAGGGCCAAACGCCCAACGTCTTGACACAACACAGCTTCAGTGCGCCCTGCTCGGGCGGCTGATTCCTCCCCGATGGAGGGGCCGATGGCCATTACCGAAGAAGTGATTGAGCTGGTAGAAGGTGGGATCGACGAGGTCGAGCTGAACGACTGGTTCGAGTCGATGGATGACATCCTCCATCGCTACGGCCCCGACCGCCTCCAGGAACTCCTCGTCCAGTTGCAGGAACGGGCCTACCGCCGCGGCGTGACGATGCCCTTCACGGCCAACACGCCGTACATCAACACCATCCCCCGCGACAAGCAGCCCGTCTACCCCGGTGACCTCGAGATCGAACGCCGGATCAAGAGCATCATCCGGTGGAACGCGTTCGCGATGGTGGTCCGCGCCAACAAGCACTATGACGGCGTCGGCGGCCACATCTCGACGTTCGCTTCGTCGGCCACTCTGTACGAGGTTGGATTCAATCACTTTTTCCACGCCCGCACCGCCGATCACCCCGGCGACTTCGTCTACTTCCAGGGGCATGCGTCCCCTGGCATGTACGCGCGGGCTTTCATCGAAGGCCGGCTGAGCGAAGAAAACCTCGAAAACTTCCGCCGCGAGCTGCCGCGGGGCATCGGCCTTTCGTCCTATCCGCACCCGTGGCTGATGCCGAACTTCTGGCAGGTCCCCACGGTCTCGATGGGCCTTGGCCCGATCACCGCCATCTACCATGCGCGCTTCCTGCGGTACATGGAGCACCGCGGTCTGATCGACACCTCGAAATCGAAGGTGTGGGCGTATCTCGGCGACGGCGAATGCGACGAGCCTGAATCGCTCGGTGCTCTCACGCTGGCCTCGCGCGAGAAGCTCGACAACCTGATCTTCGTCATCAACTGCAACCTGCAGCGGCTGGACGGCCCGGTCCGCGGCAACGGCAAGATCATCCAGGAACTGGAAGCGGCCTTCCGCGGGGCCGGCTGGAACTGCATCAAGGTGGTCTGGGGGGGCGACTGGGATCCGCTTCTCGAGCAGGATGACGACGGGCATCTCGTCCGCCGCATGGGCGAAGTGGTCGACGGCCAGTACCAGAAGTACGTCGTCGAGCCGGGTTCGTACATCCGCGAGCACTTCTTCGGCCAGTCGCAGGAACTGCTCGACATGGTTGAGCATCTGTCCGACGAGCAGCTCTACAAGATGCGCCGCGGCGGTCACGACCCCGAGAAGGTCTTCGCCGCGTACCAGGCCGCGGTCGAGCACACGGGCGCTCCGACCGTCATCCTGGCGAAGACGATCAAGGGCTACGGTCTCGGCGAATCGGGAGAGGGCCGGAACGTGGCCCACAACCTGAAGAAGGCCAACGAGGACGAGCTGCGACAGTTCCGCAATCGCTTCTCGATTCCGATCGGCGACAAAGAAGCCGCGAAGTGCGACTTCTACAAGCCGGCCGAAGACAGCGAGGAAATGAAGTATCTCCGCGCCCGGCGTGAAGAACTGGGTGGCTATGTTCCCGAGCGCAAGCCGACGACGGAGCGGCTCGAAGTTCCCGCTCTCAGCGGATTCGACAAGTTCCTGTCGGGGAGCGAAGGAAAGCCGGCCTCGACGACGATGGCCGTCGGAAACATCCTCAGCTCGCTGCTGCGGGACAAGAAGATCGGGAAGCGGATCGTGCCGATCATTCCCGACGAAGCCCGCACCTTCGGCATGGAAGGGCTGTTCAAGCAGTGCGGCATTTATGCCAGCCAGGGCCAGCTGTACGAGCCGGTCGATGCCGATCAGGTGATGTACTACAAGGAAGCCCGCGACGGGCAGATCCTTGAGGAAGGGATCAACGAGGCCGGCGCGATCTCGTCGTTCATTGCGGCCGGGACGTCGTATGCCAACCTCGGCACGACGATGATCCCGTTCTACATCTACTACTCGATGTTCGGCTTTCAGCGCGTCGGCGACCTCATCTGGCTGGCGGCGGATTCGCGCACGAAGGGCTTCCTGGTCGGCGGCACGTCCGGCCGCACCACGCTCAACGGCGAAGGCTTGCAGCACCAGGACGGCCACAGCCATCTGATCGCCGGCAGCGTCCCCACGCTCCACGCCTACGATCCTGCCTACGCCTACGAGATCGCCGTCATCGTCCAGGACGGCATGCGGCGGATGTACGCCGAGGGCGAGGACATCTTCTACTACCTCAGCGTGTACAACGAGAACTATGAGATGCCGCCGATGCCGCAAAGCGTCGAGCAGGGCATCCTCAAGGGGATGTACAAGCTGTCGAGCACCGAAGGGAAGGACAAGAACGCGAAGCTCCGCCCGCAGCTCTTCGGCAGCGGGACGATTCTCCGCAGCGCCCTCGCCGCCCAGAAGCTGCTCGAGGAGAAATACGGCATCGGCACCGACGTCTGGAGCGTGACGAGCTACAACGAGCTGCGTCGCGGGGCGCTCGAAGCCGAGGCGTGGAACCGTCTCCATCCGAACGCCACCCCGAAGAAGAGCTACCTCGAGCAGACGCTCGAAGGGCTCAAGGGGCCGTTCATCGCGACGAGCGACAACGTCAAGCTGGTGGCCGACCAGATCCGCAACTGGATGCCCCCGCAGACGACCTACGTCGCCCTCGGAACCGACGGCTTCGGCCGCAGCGAGACCCGCGACGCCCTTCGCCGTCACTTCGAAATCGACGCCGAGTGCACCGCGTACGCGACGCTGTGGGCCCTGGCCCAGAACGGCCAGTTCGACAAGTCGAAGCTCGCCGAGGTCATCCAGGACCTCAACATCGACCCGGACAAGGTCTACGCCGCCACGGCGTGACACCGTGGGATAGGCTTCCAGCCTGTCGTTCAGTCATAAGAAAAACGTGAGCCGGGTATTCCATAAGAGGCGCCGCCGGATCGCAAGACCCGGCGGCGCCTCTTGCTTACACGCGGTGTTGCAAGACGTGCAGGCAGTGGACGGGGAAGCGGCTTTGTCGTTGACGAATCAGCTCCGACTCTGCCAGACAGACGGATCGCGGGAAGTGTGAAAGACCGCCAGAATGACAACTTGTTCCGGCTCTTCCAGGTAGTAGACGCAATACGGATATCCAGATACGAGCGCGAGCCGCGCATCCTTGTAAACCTTCGGAAAGAGCCGTGGTTGGTCGGCGATCCGCTCAAGGACATCTTCGACCGCGGCAGTGAACGCCGCCCCAAGCCCTCTCCGACGTTGCTCATACCAGTCTGCGGCATCATTGAACTCAGCCCGCGCGACTCGCCGGAAGATGACAGGTGAGGTCATTGGCCGAATCGCGACAGGGCCTCGGACTTGATGACTTCCCAAGGAACGACGTCATCTGGATCTGCGGCGTGATCGGCCAGTCGCCGCTCCAATTCCTCCTGCTGGGACCTGGTCGGCAGGGGTGGGTGAGGATCGGCCGCGATGCTGTCCCAGATCGCGGTCGCGAGGGCGATACGGTCCTCAACGCTCATCTGGTCAATGCCAAGGGATTGCAACGTCGGCGCCATCGGAAATCGCTCCTCGCAGTATTGGACTCGATGAAATTCTATCAGAGTGTCCCGCACCCCGCAGAGGCCGAACTTTCCTGTCAAGTCGGAATACCCTGGATCGTCGTCCTTGCTCTCTTGCGCCCGAGTGAGAATGATGCGCGGAAACTCCTGGCTGCTGAGACATCGGAAGGCCAAACATGGGAACGCGGAACTTCATTCCACTGACGCTGGCGTCGTGTCTTGTCGCATGGAACGCGATTCACGCGGCCGAATTTCCGAAGGGCTACCAGGCAGAAGTCTCCGTCACCGCTCCGACGCGTCTCGATGCCATCTTTCCGCTCGCCAATCAGAGCCCCGCGAAGCCGCCAGACGGGTGGCTCGACGGGTACGACTCGACGAAGCAGACGTTCGAGCTGTTCGTGCCGAAGGGCTACAACGCGAAGAAGCCGGCCGCCGTCGTGCTGTTCATTTCGCCGAGCGCGAAGGCGATGGGATGGCCTCATTGGAAAGAGGCGTGCGAGAAGCACAACGTGATCTTCGCCGGACCGCACAATGCGGGGAACGACTGCCCTCAGCCGCGGCGGGTGCGGATTGTCCTGGACGTCCTCGACGAGATTCGCCGCAGCTACAAGATCGATGCCGACCGCACCTACATCAGCGGCTTCAGCGGGGGCGGGCGGATCGTCTGCTCGATCGGCTTTGCGCTGCCCGAACTATTTGGCGGCGTCGTGCCGATCTGTGCGGCCGGAGATCTGCGGGACGAGTCGTGGCTTCGGCAGCGGGTGATCGATCGGCTGAGCGTCGAGCACATCACCGGCGAGAGCGACTTCAACCGCGGCGAGGTAGAGCGGTTCCGCGGTCCGATTCTCGAAGAGGTGGGGGTGAGGTCGCGGGTGCGGGTGATTCCCAAGATGGGGCACGGAGTTCCTACGGGTCAGCCGCTGATCGAGACGTTGAAGTGGCTCGACGAGGGAGCGAAGGATCGGACGGCATTCGCGAAGCGGTTTCCCGCGAGCCGCATCGGCGGCGACGAAGAGGTTGCCCGGGGCACGTTGGCAAAGCAGCTGCTGGCCGAGGGGAAGGGGCGGCTGAAATCGGACAAGACGCTCTATTCGGGGCTGATGCAGCTCTCGGGAGTGCGGGTCCGCTGGGAGGACCTTCCCGAGGCGCGGGAGGCAACGCAGATCCTGACGGACTTTGACGCCAAGGATGCGAAGCCGTGGGAGGAGGACGATATCGCCGAGCAGCGCAAGTTCCTCATCGCCCGGGCCCGCGGCCTTGATCGATATGCGTCGGGGCCGCTGCCCGAGACCTACGCGAAGCAGAAGCCCGCGATGATCGAGGGAGCGATCAAGCTGTGGTCGGACGTGATCCAGGACGGTCACGACCCGAAGGTGGTCGACGAGGCGAAGAAACGGGTGGTGGACCTCGCAGACGCACTCCAGAAGGCCAGAGAATCGGAGAAATAGCGAGGCGCCTTGGGCGTGCGACGATCCTGGTCTGCTCAAGCGCAGGACGACCATGAAAAAAGCCCGACCTTTTCGGGTCGGGCTTCGTGTCGAACTGGCGGTTGGACGATCGACGGAGCTAAGTCAGTCATTTCACCACCGAGGCAAGCCCGGCAGGGTTTGACTATGTCATGTGGCCGGGCCTTCAGCCGGGGCGGCGGCAGCGCCGGCCGGTGGAAGATCGACGGGGCCTTCGGCCTGCGGCTGGAGCGGGCCGGCCGGGGCATCGCCCGTGGCACAGCCGTTGTCGCAGGCGTTGTTCTGGCAGACGGTCACGGGGACCATCCGGCAGACTTCATACGGGACCTGCTTCGGCACGCAACGAGCGACCATGCGGCAGGCGGTCTCGGTGATGCACCGCGGGGTGCACTTCGCGACGCGATGCGTCACGGTGTACGGAACCTGCTTGCAGACCTGGTAGGGGACCTGGCACGTCTTCTGTTCGGTCACCATGCGGCAGACCGTGTAGGGGACGTCGCGGGTGTGGGTCTCGCAGACCTGGCGGCAGACCTGGTACGGAATGCGCTGCGTGTGGTTCTCGGTGACCATGCGGCAGACCCGGTACGGGATCTTCTCGCAGATCTCCTGCGGAACCATGCGACAGACGCGGACCGGGCAATTCTCGGTCACGCATTCCGGAACGACGCGGCAGACCTGCACCGGGCAGACCTGGCGGACGACCTGCGGGACGTAGTTGGTGCAGGGAACCTGCTGGCAGACGATGTTGGGGCACCACACGCGGCGGCAAGTGGTGAAGCCCGGGCACTGGACCATCTGCACGCGGAACCCGCAGCACGGGTCGCAGACGAGTTTCGGCACGCAGGGTCCGGGGTGGTAGTTCGTCTGCGTCTGCCACGTGCCGCAGTCACGAGTGACGGTGCGGTAGGTGGTGACGGGACGCATCACGGTGTAGCAGCGCTCCTGGTTGACCGTCTCGGTCACTTGGCGGTAGACGGTGCGTGTGATCGGGCGGTTGACCGTTTCGACGACCGGGTTGTAGATCGTCCGGCGGCATTCCCGCTCGTAGGTCTCCCAGACCGGCCGCTGCGTGCAGTAATTGACGTCGCGGTAGTAGGTCTCGGTGACGGGGCGGAAGGTCTGGTAGGTTTCCTGGCGGACGGCCTGCTCGTAGACCGGGCGGGCGACCGTGTAGCAGTGCTCACGGTAGGCGGTTTCGGCGACGGTGCGGTAGCAGGTCTGCGGGACGTCTTCGTACGTGGTGTCGTAGACGGTGCGGTTGTAGGTGTACTGCTGCGGCTCGTACTGCGTCTCGTAGACGGTGTGGTAACACGTCTGACGCTCGACCTTGCAGGTGGTGTAACACGCGGTCGGCGCACAACACGAAGTCGGGCAACACGCGTACGAACTTGCCCCGCAATAGCCGCCCGCTTCGGTGACGGCTGTCGTCCCGAGCGCTAGGGCCATTGCGAGTCCGGCGAACAGACTTCTCATCATGGGGGACTCCCGGTGCAATGGACACGAACTGTCGTTGTTCAATCTTCAGGGTGCAGATCACAGTCAAAACGACCAGATTCCATTCTGTGGGGGTCGTCCGCCCCGACGCAATCAAAATTCGTGGAAGGATCGGTCAGATCGATCTCTTCTGATGACGTCCCGAAGCGTTCGAGCCTCCGCTCCCATTTGGACCTCTTCAGCAACAATCGGGCCATGGGCGGGTCGACCGCTTCGTGCCGCAATGATAGGCGACGTGTTGAGGCAACTTGAGCAAATTCTGCGGGATCGCGGAGTCTGCGGCGAATGCATCAGCGGCCGAAACGAAGGCACCGGTCAGACCGACGAATCCCGCGGATTGGCCCAGGCGAACCGTGCCGGACGTGCGGGAATGCCAGTTCCGAAGATACCCGTTGTGCGGATCGGTTGCGTGGCGATCTCCGCTGCTCGGCGACGGAATCTCGAATGCAGCCCCGCTTATGCCGGTAGGGCAAAATAGGGACCCGCGCCGCAGGGTCTTCCGGGCTTCCAGATATTCCGCGATTTTCCCGGCTTCCGCGACTGGCGGACGCTGCGTGAACTCTGTCAGCGGAACGACTTGCGGCGGCGTTGGGAGAAATTCGCAGGGACGGCGGCGGCCCCCCATTGCCTTCGAAAAACGCATGCTAGATTTGGCGTGTCCCGGCAAGAAGTGCGGCCGCAAAACAGACAGAGCGACCGCCAGGATGCCGGCAGCGGTGCGGACTGGAGTCCACAAGTCACACCCGTCGCAACTCAGCGTTCCCTTTCGTGGAACGGGGCGGCGACGTGCCGGCGGAGGCGGAGATGGGTTTTCTGCAGCGGTTTTTGAAGAACACGTTTCGTGACGGCGCTCCCCCGCGCGGGCGGAGCAGCTTTGAGAATCTGTCGGACGATCAGCTCGAAGCGCACCTCGGCGTGAGCCGTTATGGCGAGTTCCTGCTGACCGATGCGGTGCGTCCGTCGTACGACCTGCAGGTCATTCCGCGGGCGGGCTCTCGTCACGACCATTACCAGGACCGCGAGACCGGGGTGAAGATCCCCGTGCTGATGGCGGCCGCGTCGAAGCAGGACATCTTCGAGCTCTTCCTCGACCTGCTCGACCCGCTGGGGAACGAGGTCGACGTGGTGCTCGAGACGAGCCACTCCCGCAACAAGGGGGGCCACCAGGACCTGTACCGCGAGCAGATCGATCTGCCGGTGCTGAAGAGCCTGCTCTACGACTTCGAAGAAATGCTCTCGAACGACGGCTGCACGGGCATCGCGGTGCTCAACCCGCGGATCCCGCTTGAAGTGCAGTTCGACGAGCACAAGCTGCTGATCGTTTACGGTCAGGAGCTGGGCGAATTCGAGGAAGTGCTCGAACGCTACTCGCTGCCGAACCGCGAGAACATCCGGTTCATCACCGAAGCCGAACACGTGCATTCGTCGAGCGATGAGTTCGGCGATCAGTTCGAGCAGCTGAAGTTCCGGCTGGGCATCGACGATTGAGCGGGCGGGAGGAAAATCCGAAGGTCGAAAATCTAATGCCTAAGGAAAATCGAAATCTCGAAACGACGAAAGGCATGTGATTCGAGCCTTTTGAATTTCGACTTTTTGACATGTCCTTCGACATTTGAATTTCAGTGTTCGACCTTCGCAACGCCGATGCAACGCGCCAACCGTCCTGGCGGTCGCTCAACGATCCGAGTTCGACCCTGTGGACTCGGCACCGCGTTCCCACGACGTCGGTTCGCCCGCGGAGCCGTTTGGCTGCGGAGCGGGGGACGTCCCGTTGCCCAGGATGATCTCGCCGAAGTCGACGTGCAGCGGGGCGTCGGAATCGAAGCGGTCGGATGTCGCGATGCCGCTTGGTTCGAGCGCAAGAGACTCGGGCATCTCGGCCCCCTCTTCACGGCGGCGGAGGCCAACAGGCGTCCGCGTGCGGAAGAAGAGGAAGCCCACAATGGCTGCGAGCCCGACAATGGCCGAGCCGATGAAGGCATACGCGAAGTAGGGATCGGCTTCCTTCTTCGCCAGCGACGGGACCTGGAGCAGGCGAGCGCGGCCGATGAAGACGGGGGTCGCGCGGGCCTTCCCGTTGAAGACGTCGTGCTTCATCAGCTTCAGGAAATACCCCGAGAAAACCATCTCGGCGCTGATGTTGTGACCGATGGGCAGGTCGGCTGGCGGATCGGGGATCAGCACGCAGTAGGGATTGCCGCGCGATTCGTCCGTGGCTCCCCACACTTCGACGATGCGGCCGATGCCGGCGGGGTTCGGCGTCTTCGAGGCATCGAGCGCCCGCACGACGTGGAGGCGGAGATAGACAGGATACTTTCCGCGGTGCCTGGCGGGGTCCTGGTAGAAATTCGCCATCAACAGGTCGCGGCGGGACCGCTTCTCAAGCTGTTCGGTCGACTGAGTGCGGCTCCAGCTCATCAGCGTCCAATAGGCCGGCATTTCGCGGCCCATGAGGTCGGTCTTGTCAGTGACGAGATCGAACTTCTCCGCCGCATCCAGCACCTCGTCCCCGTCGAGATCGTTCGGGCCGGGGACGACGATTTCCTGGTTCTCAGGCTTTGCGTCCTTGCCGTCGGCGGACGGGAGCTGTCCGACCACGGGGACGTTTTTGTTCTCGTTCGTCAGGAACTTCCATGTCGCGGGATCCTTGAACCGCTCGTAGACCATCCACAGCACGGCGACGCCGAGCAGCAGCGACACGATGCGCGTGGGCCGGATCGTCTGACCGAAAGGACGCATTCTTCTGCCGCGCATCGACGTTCTCCGGACTCACTCGTGCGGCGGGTCGGGTCAGTTGAGTTCATCCCGCTGCACCGCGTTATCTCGTTGCACAAAGGCAATCTTATGCAATGGCGATCCGTCCGACAGCTTCTGGCGGGTGCAGATCTCGACAGTCTTCACCAGGTCGGAGTAAGCGAGTCGGCCGTCCGCAATGATCTGGACGCGGTCGAAGGCGCCAAGAGCCAGTGCATCCCGTAGCTCGCGGGACAAGTGAGCCTGGGCCGCTTCGTCCCATCGATTATTTGCCACGACGCGGGTGCCGATGCGGACGCGCTGAGGGACTCCCGCCTCGTTCGCATCGACATGAATGGTCAGCGTCTCGAACGGATTGACGTCGGCGACGGGACCGGCGGGATCCTGCGGCGGGGCAGCCGCGGGTTCGACCGGCGCGGGCTGAGGATGAGAAGCCGTCGGGATGTTGACCGCCAGCTGCCCTTCGGTCGGCGCCGGCCGGAAGGTCAGAATGAAGAAGGTCAGCAACTGGAACGCCATGTCGAGCATGGCCGCCAGGTTGAGGTCGACCTTGTCCGACGACTTTGACCGGCCCCCGCGACGTCCGAAGGATCGACGACTCATGCCCGCAGCTCCAGAGTTCGTCGGAAGGGGAATGAATGCGACGAGGAAAAATCGTCGACAACACCCACCGACTTGCCTGCTTTCACGGGAAGGATTTTGCGGAATCCACGGGGGCGGGATCAGTTCTGGACTTCGTCCTGCTGAATGAAGCTGATCTTGTGGAGCATCTCACCGTTGGTCAGCTTCTGCCGGGTGCAGACTTCGATGACCTTCATCAGTTCGCCGTAGTGCAGCTTGCCGTCCGCGATGATCTGGACGCGTTCGTACGGAGTGAGGGCGAAGAACTCACCCAGCGAACGGGAGAGTGAGCCGACCTGGCGTTCGTCCAGCCGGCCGCGCGAGAGGGTGCGGGTGCCGACCCGGATCTCGGTGACTTCGCCGGCGTCGTTCGCGTTGACGTACATGTTGAGCGTTTCGAACGGGTTGATGCCCGCTCCATCCCCCGTGGCGTCTTCCTTTGGCTTGTCCTGCGGGTTGGTGATGGCCACCGGAGGGGGCAGGTTGACGGCCAGCTGCCCTTCGACCGGCGACGGACGGAAGGTGAGAATGAAGAACGTCAGCAGCTGGAACGCCATATCGAGCATGGCGGCCAGATTCAGCTGGATGTCTTCGCCCTTTTTTTTCTTATGGCGTCGGCTCATGCGAGTCGCTCAGTTCAAACTTCGGTGGTCGTGACGTCGGACGGAATCTCAGCAGGACAGGAGGATCAGGGCGCCTTCGCCTCGGCCGCACTCATCGCGCTGAGCTGGAACTGTCGGAAGCCGTTGTTCTGGCACAGCTTGATGACTTTGTTGACCTGGGCGAAGGGAGCCCGGCCGTCGGCCCGGACAATGACGGGAATGGGCATCTCGTCGAGGTTGGTCGCTCCTTCGGACTTCAAGTAGTCGCGCATCACGCGGGTTTCCCGCACGACGAACTTCTCGATGTCCGGAATCGGCGAACCGAAGGCGGTGACGCTGCCGTCTTCCTTCAGGTTGAGGACCAGCGGTTCCTTCTTGCCGTGCCACTCCACGGGCCGTGCCGAGCTGAGGACCGGCAGCTTGAGGCTGAGGTCCATCGAGGCCCCCTTGAAGTTGATCACGAGCATGAAGAACGTGACCAACTGGAAGACCATGTCCAGCATGGGGGTGAGGTTCGGTTCTACGCTGTCGGCATTTCCACCCGACATGGAAGTCTCCCGGCACGGCAAAACAGGCAGGATTCCCGCCCGCGGTGAAGAAACCGCTGGCGGGATCGGAGATCAGACGAGAAAAAGGTGGGCCAACGCAATCAGGCTGGCACGCTCACTTGGGGGGAGCGGCGGCCGGGGCGGCGGCAGGACGCTGGGCCGAAGCGTGCACCTTCCGCAGGAAGGCTTCGGCCATGTTGTGAACCTGGACTGCAAGGTGCGAGCCCTTGTTCTTGAAAACCGCGTAGAAGTAAATGGCGGGAACCGACAGGAACACGCCTTCGAACGTGAGCACGAGAGCTTCCGAAATACCGCCGGCGACTTCCGACGCCTTGAGCGAGGTATCGGACGTGGCGATGACCGAGAAGCTCGCGATCATTCCCTTCAGCGTTCCGAGCAGCCCGATCATGGGGCCGAGCGACCCGATGACGGCGAGCATGCTGATCTGCTTTTCCATTTCGACGTTGATCGCTTCGCCGGTGCGGTCGATCGTCTCGCGGACTTCGTCCATGCCGCCGCCCATCGAGGCGAGGCCGGTCGAGACGAGCGTGCCGTATTCGGATGGGCTGGCTTTTGCCGCCTGGTAGATGCCGTTGTAGTCGCGCTTGTTGAGCTTGTCCTCGCAGTCGGCCACGAGTTCCGGCGGGGCGACGACTTCGGGCCGCATGGTCATGAACAGCTGGATGACCTTGGCGACGAAGTAGATCGAGATGAGGAGCAGGAACGCCCCGATCATCCCGGACGTTTCGATGAGCCACATCAGCGTCGACTGCTGGTGCTTCGGCTCTTCGGCCTTCGTCTCGCCGCTGCCCGTGCTTTCCGCAGCGGGCTTGGCCTCACCTTCCTGAGCATAAGCAACCTTTGCGCCGGCGGTGCCCATCGAGATCGTGAGGGCCGTCAGCAGCATGGCGACGACGGCGAGCCGGCGGCCGGCCCATGAACCAGGAGACATCAGACAAGCAAGCATGGACGGCGCCTCGGCAAAAGGGGCAGGTAACAGGATTCGGGGCAGGATGGCGGGCTCGGGCTTGTGGTCGAATCGCCCCGCAGGAATCCTGCCAGAACCGCAGGAGCCTTCTTGCGAAAGTTCGACGAGCGAGAGAACCGCCGGAATGGATTTCAAGCAGAGCGGGATGGGCGTTTGGCGTGGCAGACGAGGGAAACGTATGCAGCGTGCAGATTTCAGGATCGATCGATGGCGTGATTCGGCGGCGTTCACACGGCCAAGACTTCGTCACCTCGACGCTCTCCGGCCTGCCCTCACTATCGCGATCGTCCCTGTCCCGAAGCACTTCCGCACAGGAATACTACGTCCACTCGATCCTACCCGTCTGAAATCCCACGCGTCAAGCACTCGAATTAACTTCCGGACAAGGTGCGGAATGATCCACTTCTCATCCTCAAAATGCGGGGACACCGTATCGAGCGACGGATGGCATCAGGCCGCTTGCCTTAAAGCGAAAGAGCACGGACGCAAGTCCGTGCTCTGTGCCAATCGTTTGCCGGAAATCGCCCGGAAGAAACCCCGGGAGCCTGGCCGGCGCCTCAACACGCATCAGTTCATCGAGGGCTCGCCGACGTTGATGCGGCGGCCGTCCTGATCGAAGTAGACGATCCCGTCCACAAGGGAGAAGAGAGTGTAATCGCGTCCCATGCCGACGTTTTTGCCGGGGTGCCACTTCGTCCCGCACTGGCGAATGAGGATATTTCCGGCCAGCACCACTTCTCCGCCAAACTTTTTAACGCCCCGCCGCTGCGCCTTCGAGTCGCGTCCGTTGCGGCTGGAGCCTTGTCCCTTCTTATGGGCCATGGGTCATCGTCTCCCGGGAATATCTGCGGTTCAACGTTAATCGTGAGTTGTGAAGAGCGGAGTATTTTTGCGAGGCCGGCCCCGCTTTGCAAGTCCAGCCGCACTCATCGCTGGCCGCCCGGCCGCAGAGGTCGTGGGAGCAGATTTCTGCAGCACTGACCGATGCGGACTCCGAGACGCCGCACGAGGATCCAAATTTCGTTCGACACGCAGGCATGACCGTGGTGCGTCGAGCGCAGAATTGGGCTGCGGGGCGACGTTGAGCGTTGCAATAAAGCCAGCTTGAGCCTGCGGCCTCGGGCCTTCCTGCCTGTGCGAGGCGCCTGGGGATGCTCTTCGGTCGGCCATGTTCCCCTTCGCCGTCACTTCTTCTTCGACTCTTTCAGCGACACGACGCACCGGAATCCGATGTCCGGAACCTTGCTGGTCTGGATGACGCCGCTGCGGTGCCAGACATTCCATCCGGGACCGTTCCCCTTCACGACGCGGGTGCTCTCGACGGTCCCCTTCTTCGGACCTTCCCAGTTGCGAAGCTGCGAGACAGCCGTCGCCTGGTTGTCCTGGTACGCCGTCGGCGACCATGGGTCGTACACCCATTCCCGGACGTTGCCCGCGAGGTCGAACACTCCGTAGACGCTCTGGTCGGTGCGGAAGGAGTTGATCACCGTCACGTCCTGCAAGTTGCGCGACTTCGGCCAGAGAGCCTTGCCGTTTCCCCACGGATGGGTGAAGCCCTTGGGGCTGCGAGCGGCCATTTCCCACTGGGCTTCGGTCGGCAGCGATTTGCCCGCCCAACCCGCGTAGCTGCGGGCGTCTCCGTAGGTGATGCCGCGCACCGGATAGTTTTGCTCATCCGGACCGTTCAGCGGGTTGGGTTTCGTCTGCTTCTTGGTCTCCCGCAGGTCGGCCCGGAAGGCTTCGTATTGTGCGAGCGTGACCTCACTGACGTCGATGTAGAACGCGTCGAGCGGGATCGCCAGTTCCGGCGAGGCCTCGGACGACCCCGACTTCACCCCAAGCTTGATCGTGCCCGACGGCACATAGGCCATGGTCGCGCCGTCTTTTTCTGACCGCACGCGGAGCGGAGCCCCATCTTCCGCGGTGCCGAATTGCGGCAGGGGGGTCAGCCCTTCGGGCAGCGTGAACTTCTCTGAATTCGCGGGAGACGCACTCCCGCCAGCTCCCGCGGCCGGCGCGGTGAATGAAAAAAGACTCGAGTCGACCCCCGCAGGCGGAGCGCTCACGCTCGCCAGATCGGGAGCGATGACGTTCGGGTCCGGCTCGACGACTTGATACAGCGGCTCGTCGCCGCCGGTGGAAAACCAATCGAATCCTGGCTCGGCCTCCGCAACTTCGGACGGCTTGGCCTTGGGCTTCGGAGCCGACACATCCAGCGGGGAAGGGACCGCGAGGCTCGGCGGCGGCGCCTGCAGCGGGGGCGAGGACGCCGCGGGTTGTTCGCCGCCGGCAGGTGGCTCGATCTTGATTTCTTTCGGACCGCCGCACCCGAGGATCGCCACCGTGCCTGCGATGGCGGCGGCCCGCAGAAAAGCCGTTCGCAACCTCGGCAGACCTGGTTCGCGTCGCATGAGCTCGTTCCCGCGCAGTCGATGACGTGATTTCCATCCCGTCCCGTTATTCTGCGGGGACATTCCGGGAAACACAAGGTGCGGTCTTCATGCCGGCTTCACGTGGGCTGGGTGCATCTTTTATTTGGCGGCGGTCTTGCGGTTCATAGAGGATGCCGTTGAGGAGCCAATGTGCGTTGCGACGTCCAATTCTCGTTGACCTGGAGAAAGCAGAAGTCGAAACGCATTTTGACAGGAGCAAACCGAGAGAACGGAGAAGAGGCCAGGTGAGGGGGTCCGAATTCGGGAGCGGCGTCTCGGATGCCGGACAGTCCCCTATTCCGAATCTGCATTCTCTGTTCCCTCGGTTTGCTCCTGTTGAATGTCTTTTGACTTTGGACACGGCGTTCTTCGGTTCTCATTGATTCTCGTGCGATTCACTCGCCTGATTGACAAGGACGTTTTCCTCTGCATCCACACCCGGTCAAGGACGCTGCGGCTTCCCATGGGTCGGTTGGGTCGGGGGCATCCTTGATTTGGCGGGGCGTCACCGGTTCATGGCGGTAAGCCCGCCAATCAGATTCACAGCGAGTTTCACCACGGAGTCGAGAATGAGTCCTTCGCCGCACTCTCAATGATGAAAACGGCATCACCTGTGCATGGCTTGGGGGCGTGACGCCTATTTTCGGAACAGACACGGAGTCACGGAGAAGACAACAGGAGCAAGCAGAGGAAGCAGAGAAAAGGCAGGCAGAGATAACGAACATCCGGTCGCAGGCATGATTGCTGGAGTCATTAGACACCTGTGTTTGCTCTATCCCTCTCCTCGCTCGAGTCAGTGTCTCTCGTGTTTCTGCCATGGGCTTTCTCCGCGACTCTGCGTCTCCGTGGTGAAAAAATGCTTGTGAATTCGACAGAGGCCAAGAGACGTGTCAGACGCAACGCCACCAATTGAAGGATGCACCCGGTTGGGTCAAGGCTTCATTGACGCTCGATGATGCATCGCTCCACAATGGAATGCTGGGCAGAGACGCGGCGGATCGGTAAGCCGTCCGTCGCTCGATTTTGCGCCTGTGAGTTTCACACCTGGGGAGAGACTGAATGACTCGTTGGAAAGCCGGACTTCTGGCGGCGGGACTGTCGCTGGCGATTCTTGGACCCGTGATCGGTGCGGCGATCGTGCCCGTGGGGACGGTGGCTCCGATCGGCGATCTGGAAAAGGAAGCGGCCTTCCAGCTGAAAACCCTGGAGGGGTTGCTCAAGGATTCGGCGTCGTTCGAAGAGATGACCCATCGCAAGAAGCTGATTCCCCGTGCGGCGGGGGTGTTGGCGGTGGTCGGGCAGACGCTGGCCGAGCATCCTCAGAAGTCGAAGACGAAGATTCTCGGAACGTTCCTGCGGGATGCGGCCCGGAAGGTCGTGACGGCCAAGTCGTATGAGGATGCAACCGCGGGCCTCAAGGAGATGAAGGAAGCCGTCGAAGGCCGAGGAAAGGGCGAGGCAGGCCCGGATCTTCCGTGGAACAAGCTGATGAGCCTCCACCGGCTGATGGAGGAGGTCGAAGAACGCCAGGGGGAACTGCGGAAAACCTTCGTGGCCGTTGGAAAGGGACAGGAGTTGAAGCCGTCCGAAGCGTATCACGCCACGACGCTCGCTCTGCTGGGCATCGTCACGATCGTCGACAACCACGAAGTCAAGAAAAAGGAAGAGATTCCCGAGTGGGAGTCGATGGCGAAGGAATTCCAGGGCCAGTTGACGTCGCTCTCCAAGGCGATGCACGACAAGGACTCGAAGGCATTCACCACGTTGTTCCCGAAGATCGGCGAGTCGTGCGCATCGTGCCACGACAAGTTTCGCCATTGAGGGATGGTCGTCCTTCGCTCCGCGAAAGCACCTCTTTCATGAAGCGTTCGCAGAGGCCCGTCGACTCTCGCTCCGCATGAGCATGCGGAGCGAGAGACGCTCCAGTCGAGATTCACGAGTTGAGGCACACGATGACACTTCGTGGTCGATCGAATCGTCGCACGGCCGGAACGCTGGCGATGCTGGCGGCCGTCGCGGGTATCGGCGGCTGGGCCGCCTCGGCGGCGCCTCCCGAGAAAGTCGTTGCGGTCGACGCTGCGAAGGGAGCGGAAGCCCCCGTCGATTACGCCACGCAGGTCAAACCTCTCCTGCAGAAATACTGCTACGACTGCCACGTCGGAAAGAAAGCGGCGTCGGGCCTTCATGCCGACACCGCTGTGCAGGCCGCGAAGGGGGGAGATCGCGGAGCCGCCATCGTTCCCGGAAAGAGTGCGGACAGCATTCTGTACCAGGCGTTGATCGGCAAGGGGGACGTGGCTCGGATGCCCCAGGACTCGGATCCGTTGTCTGCCGAAGAGATCGAGATCTTCCGCCGATGGATTGATGAAGGGGCCAGGTCTCCGGAGAAAGAGACCGGTGCGGCCGATGATGGGGGGGCGGCGAAGCACTGGGCGTTTCAGCCGGTGCGGCGTCCGGCGCTTCCGATGGTCCGCAATCGGGACTGGGTTCAGAACGGCGTCGATACGTTCATCCTGGCCCGGCTCGATCAGGAAAAGCTCAAGCCATCGGCCGAGGCGGACCGTTTCACGCTGATCCGCCGGCTAAGCCTCGACCTGCGAGGGTTGCCGCCGAATCTCTCCGAGATTGACGAGTTCCTGGCTGACGACCGCCCGGGGGCCTATGAGCGGCTGGTCGATCGCTATCTCGCGTCGCCGCACTTCGGAGAGCGATGGGGCCGCCACTGGCTCGACGCCGCCCGCTACGCCGATTCCAACGGCTTCACGATCGACAGCGCCCGCTCGGTCTGGAAATACCGCGACTGGGTGATCAACGCCATCAACGCCGACATGCCGTTCGATCAGTTCACGATCGAGCAACTGGCCGGCGACATGATCCCCAACCGCACGACCGAACAACTCATCGCCACCGGTTTTCATCGCAACACGCTCGTGAACGAAGAAGGGGGAACCGACCAGGAGCAGTTTCGCGTCGACGCGGTGGTCGACCGCGTGAGCACGACCGGCGCGGTGTGGATGGGGCTGACCGTCGCCTGCGCCCAGTGCCACGAGCACAAGTACGATCCCATCTCGCAGCGCGAGTTCTACGAGCTGTTCGCCATCCTCAACAACTGCGACGAGCCGAAGCTCCAGGTGCCGATGCCCGAGCAGTCGGCGCGGCTGGCGGGGTTGAACGAGGAGATTGCGGCGGCGGAGAAATCGCTGGCCGCCCACGATGCCGAATCACTGAAAGGCTTCGTCGAATGGGAGAAGCAGTTGGCCGAGCGGGCGCGGTCGGCCGGCGAGTGGACAGTCTTCGAGTCGCCGGTGCTGCGATCGGAAAAGGGGTCGGTGCTCGACGTCCAGAAGGACAAGTCGATCTTCGTCGACTTCAGCACGCCGCCGAACGACGTGTTCATCGTGACGGCGGACATCGATCTGCCGGCCATCACCGCCATCCGGCTCGAAGCGCTGACGAACGGCAGCCTGCCGATGAACGGGCCGGGACGTGCGGAGAACGGCAACTTCGTCCTGAGCGAATTCGAATTGCACGCGGCCGCGAAGCCAACTGACAACACCGAAGTGGCTTTCCAGCCTGTCAAGCTGGTGCGAGCTGTGGCAGACCACTCTCAGGAGGGCTATCTCGTCGACTACGCCATCGACGGGAAAAAGAACACCGGCTGGGGCATCGGCGTGAAGTCCGGAAGCCTCAACGTCAACCGCGAGGCGGTCTTCTTTCCGGCGGAGCCGATCCGGTTCGAGAAAGGGGCGCGCCTGCAGGTTTCACTGCGGCACGATCACGCGGACGCCAAATACCTGCTCGGCGATTTCCGGCTGTCGGTAAGTGCGGCGCCGGTCGACGTGCTGAGCATTCCCGCGTCGATCCGCACGATCGTCCTGACGTCGGCCGAGAAGCGGATCGATGCCCAGAAACAGCAGCTCGAATCGGCTTTCCGGGACAGCGACGTGGCCCGCAAGCCGCTGGCCGAGCGCGTCGGCAACCTCAAGAAGGACCGAGACAACCTCATCAAGGAAATCCCGACGACGCTCGTCATGGAAGAGCGCAAGAAGCCGCGCGAAACCCACATCATGATCCGCGGCGACTTCCTGCGGCATGGGGCCAAAGTCTCGGGAAACGTCCCGGCGTTCCTGCCGCCGCTTCCGGCCGGGGTGAAGGACGCCACACGGATGGACCTCGCCCGCTGGCTGGTCGATCCGAAGCATCCCCTCACTGCGCGGGTGACCGTTAATCGTGTGTGGCAGCAGTTGTTTGGCGCGGGAATCGTGCTGACAGAGAACGACTTCGGCCTGCAGGCCATTCCGCCCACGCATCCGGAGCTGCTCGACTGGCTCGCAAGCGAGCTTACCGCGAACCCAACGGGGGAAGCCACGCCTTCCAATTCTACCGCCGCCTGGAGCATCAAGTCGCTCGTCCGGCTGATCGTGACATCGGCCACGTACCGTCAATCGTCGGCGGTGACGCCCGAGTCGCTCGAGCGGGATCCTGCCAATCGCTGGTTGGCGCGGCAGTCCCGCGTGCGACTCGAAGCCGAGACCGTGCGTGACGCGACGCTCGAAGCAAGTGGGCTATTGACTCGGACGATCGGCGGGCCGGGAGTTTATCCTCCGCAACCGGAGGGGATCTACATCCTGACGCAGGTGAAGAAGGCCTGGCCCGAGAGCAAGGGGGCCGACCGATATCGGCGCGGAATGTACACGTATTACTGGCGGTCGAGTCCCTATCCCCTGATGCCGACGTTTGACGCTCCCGACGCCAACACCACCTGCACCCGCCGCACTCGTTCCAACACTCCGCTTCAGGCCCTCACGCTGGCGAACGATCGTTCGTTCGTCGAGCTGGCGAAGGCCCTGGCATCGCGCATCCTGGCGGAAGCGCCGGCGTACGATGAAGGACGGATTCGGCACGGGTTTCGAGCGGCCCTGTCGCGCGATCCCAGTCCTCAAGAGCTGAATCGTCTGACCGCGTTTGTTTCCGACCAGAAAAAGCGGTTCGCCGAGAACGAGACGGACGCGACAACGACCGCGCCGGCGGATCGTCCGCAAAGCATCTCCGCGAGCGAGGCGGCCGCCTGGACGGCTGCGGCCCGTGTGCTCTTGAACCTCGATGAGTTCATCACGCGCGAGTAAACGCAGCCCTCCTCCCACGCAAGTGCGCGGGCCGATGGTGCGATCGACGTGTCGCAGCACGTGGCGATTCGTGCGGCGACCGGCCGCCGAGCCTGACAGCGACTTTCTTGGCCTCGTTGACGCTCTCCGGCGTTCAACTTAAGATCGTCGATTCGATCTTTGATCCCCCACCGAACTGTTGACCTCGACCCTCGCATCTCTGACTGACGACGGTTGACCTGGAGCGCTCCATGTCCGGCAATATTCACAGCGTCCTGCAAGAGACCCGCACCTTCCCTCCTGCCGCCGATTTCGTCCGCCAGGCGAACATCAGCGGCGACGAGCAGTATCAGAAGTTGTGGCAGCGGGCGAAGGACGATCCAGCCGGCTTCTGGGGCGAGCTCGCGAAGGAACACCTCGTCTGGTCGAAGCCCTTCGACAAGGCGCTCGAAGGGACGATGCCCGAAACGAAGTGGTTCACCGGCGGCAAACTGAATGCGTCGGTCAACTGCGTCGACAAGCACCTGACGACGTGGCGGAAAAATAAGGCCGCCATCATCTGGGAAGGGGAGCCCGGCGACACCCGCGTCCTGACCTACCAGGACCTGCACCGCGAAGTCTGCCAGTTCGCCAACGTCCTCAAGAAGCTGGGCGTCAAGACCGGCGACCGCGTCACGCTCTACATGCCGATGATCCCCGAGCTGGCAATCGCCATGCTCGCCTGCGCCCGCCTGGGGGCGACGCACTCCATCATCTTCGGCGGCTTCAGCGCCGATGCGGTGTCAGACCGCAACAACGACGCGAAGGCCAAGGTGGTCGTCACGGCGGACGGCGGCTGGCGGCGCGGCAAGGAAGTGCCGCTCAAGAAGGCGGTCGACGACAGCCTTGCAAAGTCGCCGACGGTCGAGAAGGTCGTCGTGGTGCGGCGGACGGGGTCGGATGTTTCGATGGTCCCAGACCGCGACTACTGGTGGCACGACCTGATGAAGGACGCCTCGTCCGAGTGCGATCCGGTCGAGGTCGACAGCGAGCACCCGCTCTACATCCTTTACACCTCGGGCAGCACCGGAAAGCCGAAGGGGGTGCTGCACACCACCGCCGGGTATCTGCTCGGCACGCAGATGACGTCGAAGTGGGTGTTTGACCTGAAGGACGAAGACACCTACTGGTGCACCGCCGACATCGGCTGGGTCACGGGTCACAGCTACATCGTCTACGGCCCGCTTCAGAACGGGGCGACGGCGATCATGTACGAGGGTGCCCCCAACTGGCCGGACGAAGGGCGGTTCTGGGAGATCATCGAAAAGTACAAGGTCAGCATCTTCTATACGGCCCCCACGGCCATCCGCGCGTTCATCAAGTGGGGCGACCACTGGCCGAACAAGTTCGATCTCTCGAGCCTGCGGCTGCTCGGATCGGTCGGCGAGCCGATCAACCCCGAAGCCTGGATGTGGTATCACAAGGTGATCGGGGCCGAGCGCTGCCCGATCGTCGACACGTGGTGGCAGACCGAGACCGGGGCCATCATGATCAGCCCGCTTCCGGGCGTGACGGCCACCAAGCCCGGCAGCTGCACCAAGCCGCTCCCCGGCATCGTCCCGGACATTGTCAACGAGAAGGGGGAGAGCCTCGGCCCCAATCAGGGGGGGCTGCTGGTCATGCGGCAGCCGTGGCCCAGCATGCTGCGGACCCTCTACGGCGATCATGCCCGCTTCAAGGAAACGTACTTCGGCAAGCTCCAGGGCCTTTACTTCGCCGGCGACGGGGCCCGTAAGGACGAAGACGGCTACATCTGGGTGATGGGGCGCGTCGACGACGTGCTGAACGTCGCCGGCCACCGGCTCAGCACCATGGAGGTCGAAAGCGCCCTCGTCTCGCACCCGAAGGTGGCCGAGGCGGCGGTCGTCGGCTTCCCGCACGACATCAAGGGCGAAGGGATCTGCTGCTTCGTGACGCTGAAGCAGGGAGAAGGAAACGACGCCCTGAAGGCCGAGCTGACGGCCCACGTCCGCAAGCAGATCGGCGCCCTGGCCACGCCCGACAGCATCCGCTTCGCGGCCGCCGTCCCCAAGACCCGCAGCGGAAAAATCATGCGGCGTCTGCTGCGCGACATCGCCGCCGGCAAGGAACAGGTAGGCGACACGACCACACTCGAGGATTACGCCGTACTGGCGAAGCTGCGCGATACGGAAGAGTGAGTTCCCGAAAGGTGGTCCCATGCTCCCGCGCGTGCTCGAACCCGAGGTGATGGACACGCCCGACGAGGCGCGCGACTACGACTCGATGGATCATCGGGGCGTCAATCGGCTCTTTGTCGATCATCTGCTGCAGGCGACGGCGCTGGCCGGGTTGTCGGCGCCGACGTTGCGGACGCTGGATGTCGGAACGGGGACGGCGCAGATTCCGATCGAGCTGTGCGCGCGGGGAGCGGCGCTGCGGTCGGAGTGGCAGGTTACGGCCATTGATCTGGCGCGGGAGATGTTGGCCCTTGGGAATGCGAATGTGGCCGCGGCCGGGTTGTCGTGCTTTATCACGTTGGAGCTGGCGGACGCGAAGGGCCTTTCGTACGCCGACAATTCGTTCGACGTGGTGATATCCAACAGCATCATCCATCACATCCCGAGACCCCTCGACTGCCTGAGAGAGATGGTGCGGGTGACGCGAAGCGGGGGACTGCTGTTCGTCCGCGATCTCATGCGTCCCCCCGACCTGGAGACCCTGCACGGGCTGGTGAAGACCTATGCCGGCGACGCGAATGCGCACCAGCAGAAGATGTTCGGCGAGTCGCTGCACGCCGCGCTGACGCTCGATGAGATTCGCGGACTTGTGCAGCAACTGGGCCTCGATCCGGCCTGCGCAGTCGCCTCATCAGACCGGCACTGGACGATCGCCGCAAGGAACGGTTGAACGACCGTCTTGCGCTGTCGCGCTGGGGATGTTGCCGAGAGGCCGTTCGGTGGATGGTCCAAGGACCCCGCCGTTTTCCTGTCAGAAGGCGTCTTCCGTTCCGAACGCTGCCTGATACGATGCGGCGAGTGTGGCGGAACGCCCTCAGGAGAAACGTCATGCAGCGGCTTGTTCGCGGCGTCGTGCTGGTCCTTCTGTGCGCGTCGTGTGCCGGGCTGGCGTGGGGGTATATCGAAGTCCCCTACACGCTCGGCAAGGTCGTCGAGGATTCGACGAACATCGTGCTGGTCGAAGTCACTCGCGTCCAGAAGGACAAGGGGCTGATCCTCTTCAAGAAGGTCAAGGACCTGAAGGGGAAGTATCCCGGCGAGCAGATCAAGCAGAACATCGGCACCGGCGACCGCGGGTTTCATCCGCGCGAGTCGCAGAACATCATGAAGTGGGCGGCCGTCGGCGAGCGGGCCGTCTTCTTCTGCAACGAAGAGGCGAGCGAGACCTGCATCGGCACCTACTGGCATCAGTGCTACCGCGAGGACCAGTGGTGGGGGATGTCGCACGCCGAACCCTACCTGCTGCGGACGTTTTGCGGGGATGTGGAAGATCTGGCCAGGGCGGTGCTCGACATCATCGACGGCAAGGAAGTCGTCGTCCCCTGCCTGGTCGATGCCAATACCGCGCAGCTCCATCAGCGCAAGGGCAAGCTCCAGCGGTTGAAGGCGAGCCTCAAGCGGCTGGAGTATGACGCGAAGCGAGACTTCGTCGGCTATGGGGCGGACGGGGTCGAGATCGTCGAAACGAAAACCGACGTGCTGCTGCCAGAAGGGGCGCGAGATTGGAGGTATCTGACGGCATTCGCCGCCGAGCCGCTCGAGGACCGCTGGCAGCAGCGCGACTTCGACGACCGGAAGTGGAAAGCAGGCAAAGCGCCGCTCGGCTACGGCGAAGACGAGATCGGCAATCGCAAGGGGACGACGATCAAGGAGACAGAGCAGACGATGGTGTTCCGCCGGACGTTCCAGGTTCCCGCGGCCATCCTCAACCGAAAGGACGCGACGTTCCAGCTGTGCATCGCGGCCGACAACTGCGCCCGCGTCTGCGTCAATGGGGAATCGGTCATCGACGAAGGCGAAGACGACCACGAGTTCGCCTACTGGAACCAGACGGTCGACATTCCCGCGGCTCTCCTCAAGCCGGGAAAGAACGTCATCTCCGTCGTCGTGCCGAACCACGAGGGAAGCTCCGACCTGTATCTCGACGCTCTGATCACGGCCGAGACGCCCGTTTCGACTCCGAGGCCCGCCGCAAAGAAAGCCATCGCCCGCATCGAACGCGACCCCAAGGCCGCGGAGAACGAGGCGACGACGTCCCGTGACGGCAGCGCAGCGAGTGCGGGTCCGAGCGTTGAACCCACCGTCGACAGGAAGGCCCGGACCGTGACGATTCCGTCACGCATCGCGATTCGGAAGCTTCCCAATCTGAGCGAGATCTATCCGCTGGAAGTCATCGCGACGGCGCCCGCCCCGCGCGGCCGCAAGGCGCACGAGACGGTCGTCACGACCGACGTCCGACCGAGCCAGGTCCATGCGGCGCTGGAGTCGCTGGGACTGAAGCCAGGCCAGCCGGCGAAAGGGGAAGGGGCCAGGGCCGCCGGACCGGAGGTTCTTGTGTCACTCCAGTTCACCGATGCGGACGGCAAGACGCGAAACGTGCCATTCGAGCAGTTGATGGTCGACATGCGCGGTCAGAAGCCGGTCCCGAAACTCACATGGCACTTCACCGGATCGATCCGAAAGCAACCGGATCCGGAGCGCGAGGAAACGGTTTACGCGGCCGACCTCTCGGGAACGCTGATCGCGATCTTCCCGGTGACCAACGAGACGGTGATTCAATCCCACCTGACGATGGCGGACGAGCCCAACCTCAAGCTCGAAACGGACAAGACGCGGTTGCCCGGCGAAGGAACCGAAGCCAGTCTCATTATCCAGGTGAAGTGACGATTGCCGGGTTCTATTGTCAGCAGATTGCAGTTGCGGCCGATGCCATTCGGGTCGTGTCTTCATTTGAAGTCCGGCGCGTGCGTAGATTAGCGCGAGTTCCGCCGGCGAAGAAAGGCTCCGCCAGATTTCATCGGCGGGGCCTGATATTATTGCGGCGAGTTGAGGAGACGACCCATGCCCGGCCGCAAGGTCAGCCTGATTCTGACAGTTGTCGTCGCGGTGGCCGCGTTGATGGTGGCGTACATCGGCGCGTACTACGGGATGGTGAATTCGATTCTGTGGGATGTTGATGCTCCCCGCTCCGAGTTTTACTGGATTGGGGAGCCAACGATGGACGACCTCGATTCCCCAACGCAGGATTGCCTGCGTTCTTTGTTTCGTCCGATGAACTGGCTCGATCGCCGCGCCCGGCCTCGTACCTGGGATCCGATCCGCACGGAGGAATTCGCTCCCGCCGGCTAATGCTACCCCGTGCGGGTTTCAGGGGATGCGATTCACGGATTCGGAGACTACTTCATTGAGGTCGGGTTTCAGTTGAGCCAGTGTTCCGGCGTCCGTGCCTGGTCCTCCGGGATTTCGAGAATCACGCCGCAACTCGATCCGGCATCGACCCGCGAGAAACTGTGAAGGACGATGACGAGCCCCGTTCGTGAGGCCGGGATGGTCGTCACGTTCCGTCCGAGCAGGTCGCTCACTGTGCCGAAGGGTTCGCCCGCTCGAATGAATTGCCCCAGGCGGACGGCGGGATCGAAGAATCCCTCGACGGGGGCCAGATGATTGATCTGCAGATGCCCGGACTGCGGCCGGTCGTCCTCGACGACGAGCGGCTCCTTTCCGACGGTCTGCCGGTGCGACGGTAGCACGCCGAACTCAGCGAGGACGTTGAGGCATCCGGCAACGTACGCGTCGATGCCGCGCGGCTCGCAGCGGCCTCCGCCAAGGTACTCGGCATAGATGGCCGGGATGTCGTGCTCGCGGGCGATGGAAAGGGAGCGTCCCTTGAGGTTCGGATCGGTTCCCCAGATCAGCGGGATGCCGAAGACGCGGGACATCCTCCGCTGGGCTTCGAGCACTTTCGCATTGGGATGCAGCGTATAGCCGGTGAGCGGAATGACCTGGAGCCGCGTGCCGCCGGTATGCAGGTCGATGTAATAGTCGGCGGTGCGGATGAGGGCCGAAAGATCGTGAGCGATCTGCTCGGTGGGAGTTCCGTCGGGACGGCCGGGACAGGTACGGGCGAGATCCTTCTCGTCGTCGCCGGCCCGGTGGCCTCGGCGAAAGGCCGGGACGTTGACCACCGGCACGATCGTCACGCGGCCGTGAATTCGATCGGGAGTGAGTGTCGCGATCAGCCGGCGACAGGCGGCCATCGGCTCGAACTCGTCGCCGTGGACGCCTCCGGTGATCAGGATGTGCGGGCCGGGCCGATGCCCACGGATTTCATGCGTTTCAAGCGGCATCGTCGTTCACGGCTCCCTGAAAACCGGTAAAGAGCGAACCCGGAGTCTATCCGTCCGGGTTTTCCCGCGAAACGATTTGACTGATTTGTGATGTGACCTAGTTTTCACGATGGGCCGTGATCCCCCTGCGGATTTCCGCCCGGCGCGTTCTCCGAATCACCTGGCGGCCTGCCAGAAAGAATGGGAAAGCACTGCAATGTTCGCGTTGGCCACGGCATGCCGCAACCCCGACACGTCGACTCATTCCACCGAGCCGGTCGTGGCGGGACGGCGCGATCATGAGAACGCAGGGAACGAACGGAAGTCCCCTTTCCAGTCGGCACACATCCAAAGCGACTGCGACGCGACGCGGATCGTGTTCGGACGGACCATCGCTCGGCGCAGTCATGGCGGCCGTTCACGCGATCGATCGTGCGGTCTGCAACAGTGCGAGGGGTTGCAGCGATCAAGCCGGATGGCACGGGCCCTGGTTCATCTGACGGCCAAGGGGGCGGTCGCTGCCCCGGCGATGGAGTCCCCCGCGACACCTTCCAGCATCGTTCCGCTCGCACCCGACCGCGACCGACGTGAGTTCCCGCGCCATCCCAGCCGTTGCATCGCCCTGATTCATCGTCTGGAAGGACACCTCCCGCCCGGACCGCAACTCGAATGGGCCTTCCATCGGGCCCGGTGGAGCGGGGAAGTCATCGATATCAGCATGTCGGGAGCGGCGCTGGTCGTCGACACGCCCCCGGCCGTCAGCGATACCCTGCGGCTGCGATTTCAGAACCGGCTCATGGGGACCACCGCGGACGCGTCGGCGACCGTGCTGCGGTGCGAGCCCGCAGACGAGGGTGGGACCAAGGTCATGTGCGAGTTCGTCCGGCAAATGCCGCTCGATCAGGTGCGGGCGCTCGGATGGGAGCCGTTCGAGTCTTCGCTCATCTGAGGCTCGTCCGGGAGCCGGTCATTCCGACAGCATCTCGACGCGGAACTTCAGTTCGGGCGCGTCCGGGTGATTGGTCTGGAGCGTCACACGGGCCGAATCCTTCCGCAGTTTCGTGACCGGAGGAGTTCCGGGCGGGACTTCGAAATAGAGGTCGTAGCGCTGCTTGTTTGCCGCGGTGAATTTCGCGTCGCGAACCAGCTCGACCTTGAGGAAGGGTGTGTCGGTGTCGATTTTCGTGAGTTTGAACTCTTCTTCTCCCATGCCCGAGACGAAGAGCAGCAGGCGGGCCTTCTTGCCCTCCGCCGCCGAGAACTCCTTCATGTCGACCGCCATGACTTCGGGGTGCCAGGTGACTCCCGGACCGGGCAGAATCTGCAAGGGACCCGTGCGGGTGCCGCGGACCTGAAAGACATACTCCTTGGTTTCCGGCTTCGCCCCTTCCTTGCGCGCGGTCTCCTCGGTCTTGATGATGACCCGCGCGGCGATGGGGCCGACGGGCAGTCCCGGCTCGACCTTCACCTTCATCTTGTATCCCGACTTGAGGGCCTTATCCTTCAGTTCGTCCTCCGACATCGGCTCGAACTCGGGGACGATTTTCGGGTTGTTGCTCTCGAGGCTGATGATCTTGAGGCTGTCGATCAGCCGCGAATAGAGCTGACCGCTCACGACGCGGTTTTCTTCCGGCAGGTCGTCCCTCAACTCGCCCAGCATCCATTCGCCCGCCGGCGAGATCGTCACCGTTTCGACGACCTGCCCCGTGACGGCGAGCTCAAACGATTTATTCTGGGGATCATTCGTAAGTATCGTCGCCGTCTGTCGGAACATCGGCTCGACGGCCTTCGGTTCCCAGGTGAGCGTGACTTTCGCTTCCCCTCCGGGGGCGATCTGGTTGTCTTTCAGGTTGCTCAGGGTGCACTTGCACGAAGTCCTTCCTTGCTCGAGCACCAGGGGAGCTTCGCCCGTGTTCTTGATGACGAATTCGTGGCTGAGAGACTCCCCGACACCCATCTCGCCAAACTTGTATTCCTTCTCGGGCAGCGACACCGAGGGCCACGGGGGCGTCTTCGAGATGGGAGGGCCGGGATTGACAGGCTCTTGAGGCGCCTCTTCGGCGGTCTTGCCTTTCAGGTCGGACGATGTCGCGAACCAGACCGTTCCCACGAGGGCAACGCTGACCAACAGGACCCCAAAAGCCACAACGCCCGTTTTCATCGACGAGACCTTCCACCAGGTTTCCGGGAAACGCCTGCGTCCCCCCGCAACAGATCAATCACCAGGAAACGAAGAACCTGCAAAGCATGATTTTGACTCGCCCGCCCGCCCGCCGCCAGCACGGACGCAAGAATTCCGAGAGTCCGTGCCCGGACCTCGCCAAGCGAGGGATGCATCAATGAAACCCGCCCGATGGAATGGCCGCGCGAGCGCCGGCTCGGGACCCCCGACGCCTCCAGTACGTCGCCTGATGCACCGAGCGTGGGAGGATTTTCAGCGAAGGGAGCGTCCGTGGGTCCATTTCTGAATCCCGTCGGCCGGGCACTTTCCCACGCCGGTGGGAATTGGCACGATACCCGGTTCAGGAACGTGCGGGACCCACTTGAAGAATTCACGTTCCTCACCCTGCTCGCCATTGCTCCTCGAGGATCAACCGATGCGACTCTGTCTGCTGGCGGCGCTGCTGACGAGTGTGACCATGGGATCTCCCCGATATTGCCGGGCCGAGGAAGAGCCGATTCTGCTGTGGCCGGACGGGGCGCCGGGACGCGCGGGCGACGACGCGGGCGACAAGCCCTGGCTCTGGGCTTACCCGGCTGCGAAGGAGACGGCCTGCGGGACCGCCGTGGTCATCTGCCCCGGCGGCGGCTACGCCATTCACGCGGTCGATCACGAAGGAACGCAGGTGGCCCGCTGGCTCAATTCGTTTGGCGTCACCGCGTTCGTTCTCAAGTATCGGCTCGCTCCCCGGTACCGCCATCCCGCCCCCCTGCAGGACGTGCAACGGGCCTTGCAATACGTCCGGTCCCATGCCGAGAAATATGGCTTGTCGCCGAAGAGAATCGGCGTGATGGGATTCTCTGCGGGCGGGCACCTGGCGTCCACGGCCGCCACGCATTTTGACGACGGGAAGGCCGACGCCGCCGACCCGGTGGCTCGCGTTTCCTCGCGACCCGATTTCGCCGTGCTCGCCTATCCGGTGATCACGCTCACCGAATCCTTTGGACATGGAGGGTCGAAGCGAAACCTTCTGGGAGACAACCCGGATCCGGAGCTGGCGAAATTCCTGTCGAGCGAACAGCAGGTTACTCCGCGCACTCCTCCGACCTTCCTGTTCCACACGGGAGAAGACACGGGCGTGCCGGTGGAAAACAGTCTCGCCTTCTACGCGGCCTGCCGGAAGCACAAGGTCCCCGCCGAACTGCACATCTACGAGTTTGGCCCGCACGGAGTCGGCCTGGCCCCGGGAGATCCCGCCCTGTCGACCTGGAAAGAACGGCTGCACGACTGGCTGAGAACGTCCGGACTGCTGGCCGACGTGACGCGTGCGCCCGTCAAAGGCCGGGTGACGCTCGATGGCGCTCCGATCAAGTGGGCTCAGATCCGTTTTGTGCCGGCCAGCAAGTCCGCGCCCATCGCCTTCGCCCCGGTGCGGAACGGGGCCTATTCCCTGGACGCAGCCCACGGCCCGGTGGTCGGAACCAACAGTGTGGAAGTGATTTCCATGGGGGACGTCGCCCCGCAACCGACGACGAAGGACTCCCAAAGCCTGACGCGACCCGGCCAGTTGATGCTGGAAGTCCGATCCACGGACAACGCGGCGGACTTTGAATTGAAGTCGAAGTGAGAGTGACTAGGCCGGATCGAGTCCAGTCATTCTTCCGAATCGACTGTCCATCGATCGGGGCGGCCGGGTAGTGTCCTAATTTGAAAATCGCAGCCCCTGAAACTGGCATGGGGGATGCTGGCGGGTCAGTCCAGACTATGCGTTCGGTCGGCCGGCACTTCGGCGGCGGCTTTCCGGAAGACCTCCGCCTGAATCGCGATCAGTTCGCGGATCACGGCGTCGTCGCTAAAGCCCCGTGCTCGCATCTGACCTAGAACATCACTCGGGAGAAGCTCCCACCCACGCAATGCCGCCGCCTTCGCTCGCGCATCGACAGAAACATCCAGTCCGCCGAGTGCGCAACCACACTCCAATCCCGCCAAAAAGCTCTGTACGGTTTCAACTGAAACCGGCTGAACGTACATAGGCGTGCGAGCTGCAAAAGAGTCAAGCAACTCGAATACGTCAAATGGCGGGCTGTGCTTGCGGCTCACGGCTTCGGCTCCCAGACGCTCCGACGGATGCGGCGGTCGATCATGTTCATCGGAACGAACACACGGCGAATCGTCCTCGTCCAGACGCCGAGCCCGGCGGTGCTTTCGATCGCCTGCATCCTCGACATTCCATAGATGGCGAAAACCTTCCCTGAGGATCGCGGATCGGGGAGAGGATAAACAGTCGCATAGTACACCTCGACATACCCGCCGAGCAGCACCGCCAGCACAACGACGCCGATCCAGGGGAACGAACGGGGCTTGCGGTCAGCCATTTGGGTTTTTCTTCGTGAGCAGCTTCTTGAACAGTACGACGATCGCCACAACGCCGCAGATCATCGTGAAGAAGATTCCGCAGAAGATCCCGCAAAGAATGAAGAGTTCAATCGTGCGGGCGGGCATGGGGTGAACCTCGGTGCATGAAAAGGCCCCGCTATTGTAGCGGGGCCTTTCGCTTTCACTCCGGGAATTCTTCGGATGCTGCGTCGTCGTCGCGGCCAGCGATGCATCCTTCATTTGGTGGGGGCACTTCTGCACCCTCTCCACCCTTTGGGGGAAGAAGGAAGGGTGAGGGGGCGAACGCTCCAACGATGTTCAAATCCCCGTCAGCCTGCCCTCTCCCACAGCGACGGACATCGCGGCCCCCTTCCAATCCTCGGTGTTTCGCCGCGGAAGAGGGGACGGTGAGCGTGCGGCGGAGCGACTTGAGCGTGCGCTCGTCTCCCTGCCAAATGAAGGATGCACCCCGTCGCGTCGATGGCTGCCGCGGCTGCTACTTCTCCTCTTTGGGCTCCTTCGACTCTTTCGCTTCCTTTTCCCTGGCGGCTTCCTTGTCCCTGGCGAACGTGCCCCCTTCCTTCATGAGGTGGCTGCGGAAGCGGCCTGTCGCCAACTTCCGCTGAGCCGGGGGCATCTGGGCGTCGTAACGGAAGCCGAGGCGAGTCGTGTTCTTCAGGTGGTAATAGGCCAGTTCGCGAACGCCCAGCTGGGCATGCTCCAGCATGTCGACGAGGAATGAGCACTTCGTCGGATCGCGGGCGTCCTCTTCGCTGAAGCCCCAGAGGTACGTGTAGATGATCGTGTCGTCGCCGGGCGGGAAGTTTCGTTCGAGTTCGCCGATCAGGAGCGCGCCGTTTTTGGGAGTCTGGGCGAGCCACATCCGCAGCCCGTTGATGGCGGCGATTCGCGTCTCTTTGTGCGGGGCCGAGGCCAGGGCCTTCACCAGCGCGCCGTAGTTGTCGGTAATGGCGAGTCCCTTCGCGGCAAGTTCGGAAAGCGCCGGGAGCGGATTGTCGATCAGGGCGGGGAGGAAGGCTGAGACGGCGAGGGCGGGATCGAACTCCTTCTCGTAGAGCGAAAGGACCCGCTTTTCGTACTGCCGCGCGTGGCCGAGTTCGATCCAGCGGGGCATGTCGGCTCCTTCGATCACTTCCGGGGCCGATGCGGCGGCCTCGACGGGAGGCGGCGCGACGGGATCCACGGGGCCAAGTGACGGGCGAAGATCGAGGGCCGACCGGGCCGGGAGAGCCCGCTTGACGCCGGAGGCATCAAGGAGCGAGGCGCTGCCTGAGACCACCGCGATCTGGCCGTGCCAACCGGTCGTCCCCATGTTCTGCTCGATGCGGGTCGGCAGGTGGGCGACGATTTCGACGGCACACAGCGTTTCGCTCCCCAGTTCGAGCCGCCACACATCGGATCCCGCCTTCAGGGCGACGGCGACGATCCGAGGCTCGTTCGGTTTCTCAGCCTCGCCAATGGCCCGGGTCTGAAGGAGAAGGCGGCCGTGCCGAATGGCAAATCCCAGGGGCGCGTTCGGCGACGGTTCGAGCAGGTCGAGGACGGTGCCGCTGACGACGGTGGCGGTGAGCAGACCCTTCTCGACGACGAGGACCGAGTCGAACGGTTCAGGAGATGCGATGCGATCGCTCACATGGAGGACCGAGCGGTGCGGAACCGTCCGCCCGTCGGTGACGGCGGGATCGTAGGCCAGCAGGACGCCGTCGGGGGAGGCATACTCGATTCGCGGGCCTTGCGGGGCCCGCACGGCGACCGGGGGATTGGCCACCGGCGGTTCGGGGACGGGGGGCTTCGGCGGCGCGGGCTTGCCAGAATCTCCAGCGGCGGGCGGTTCGACGGGCAAGGCCTTCACTCCCGGCTTGACCGGAGAGGACGGCGTGACCACGGCGACCTCGGTTCCCGGCTTGGCCGCCGGCGGCATCGGAGTGGGACGTACGTCGCCCGGCTCTTCGGGGGGTGGGGGATCGATGCCGGCGACCGTCGCCTTGGGAGACATAGCCACCGTCGCGGGGGGCGTCGCCACATCCGTTGGCGGCGTGACATTATCCGCTCCCTTCGTGGATTCGAGGGAGGATCCTGTTGCCGATTCATTCGGTGCGGCGGCGGACGCTGCGTCATTCGATGCGACGTCGGTGGATGGCGATCCGAACTTCGAACGGAACGCGGGATCGGTGAAGAGCAAACCGACGAACAGCGCCGCCATTCCCAGAACGACAAGCCACGGCAGAAGTTTCTGGATCGTCGACCGGGATTTGAGGTACTCGGGGACGCGACTCTCCGCCGGAGCTTTCGCGGGCGTCGAAGTGGAAGCCGTCGCGGCGGCGGCGGCGCCGGCAACGCGGGACGGTTCGGCTCCGTTGCTTTCCCTGCCCGACACGCGCTCGGCCGATGCGAAGCCATTGACCGGGCGGCGCCCGACGGGTCCGAGGGCGTACATGCGATCGCAGCTGCGCGGGGTGATCGGAGCGGGGTCGCCCAGTACGAGCGTCAGAATCTGATGGGCAGCCGCAACTTCGGCGAGGTGGATGTCGGATTCGAGGCAAACCCGCTCGACATCGGCGACATCGTCCGGCGGAAGCTCATTGTCGAGGTACTCGGCCACGACATTCGGATCGACCCCCATCCCGGGACCGTCGACGTCCGGCGCCATCAGTCGACGGCGACGCGTCACTTCCCGAAGGCGGCCCACAAGGTCTTGGGCCATGCTGCTTTCGGCGATCTTCGCTCCAATCCCGCGGGCTTCTGCGGGAGGAAGGATGTCGTCGAGATACGCAAGGAGCGTGCGGAGAGTGAGTCGCATGGACGCCGTCCGGTTCAGAGAACGAAAGCGGCCGGCGCGAGTCGACGGCTGCTACGAAATTAGTGGCGGACCGCGGCAGATTTCGTGCAGAAATCGCGGCAGATCGGCCAGTTCTCTGAAACGAGGCGGGCAGTGTTGCGGTAAATCGTTCTGCCAAAATGACTTATGTGCGAGATGCGGCCCGTCAGGCCATGTCCTTATAGGACTCGTAGCACATGTACCCGACCAGAGCGGCCCCGAGAATGAACGTAATGTCCATGACCATGCGGCCCGCAAACGGGATCTTCAGGGCCAGGTCCAGGATGGCGACGACGGCGACCAGGGCGGCAGCGGCCATTGAGCCGATCACAAGTTTCTTCGGTGCGTTCGTCATGGATGCCACGGGGCGTTCCGAGATCGGTGGAAGGGGGCCAGACGAGGCCGGGACAGGTTTGTGCTGTCAATCGAGTATAGGGCACGGCGGCGGGGGGATGCCAGCGGCACTTTGCGATTCTGGAGTTCCGGCCTCTCCATTGGATATCAACGCGGAGGGCTGCAGAGCTCCACGAGATATCCGTCCGGATCCTGCAGGAAGACCTGAACCGCCCCGTCCGGTCGTTCTTTCGGACCGGAGACGATCGGGAGATTCAACTCCGTCAAGCGACGCGCGGCCGCATGACCGTCGTCGACCTCGAATGCGAAATGGTGCCCGCGGCTGGTGACGGCCGCCCCATGTCCCGCCGGTCCCGAGTGGTCGTGCTCGAGAATGAGGTGAATCAACGTCGCTCCGGCCTGGAACCAGCGGCCGTCGAAATCGAAGGCGGGGCGCGGAACCTGCCGCATGCCGAGTGCGTCGCAGTAGAACTGTCGCGAACGTTCAAGGTCCTTGACCACCAGAGTGATGTGGTCGATGGCTTTGACGCGCAGCGGGGAGTCCTCCATCGTCGAGATTCCGTCGCTTTTCCGAGGAGGAAGGCGTTCCATGGCGTCTGTCGAATGCGCGCAT
This sequence comes from Planctomycetaceae bacterium, assembly GCA_020850695.1. Taxonomy (GTDB): domain Bacteria; phylum Planctomycetota; class Planctomycetia; order Planctomycetales; family Planctomycetaceae; genus JADZEF01. Next base: position 36,983 of record JADZEF010000198.1, read on the forward strand.
CGAACACATCACAAGCAGGGGCGATTGCGGCGACGTTTGTCGGACTACTTTCGCCGTTTCTTCTCTTTGGTGCGGGTGTCTCCCTGACCGTCGCCGTTGGTCGACGGCTGGCTGCCGTCGCGCGGCGGCGTCTGCATCCCCGCATCGTTCGCGGCGGCGTCCGCCAACGCCAGGAACTTCGCGAAAAGCCCGCCCCCGCCCGGCTTGCCTTTCCCCTTGTCGCCCCCGCCGCCGCCCCCCGGACCGTCGTCCGAGAGCTTCGGCTCGGGAATCATGCGATCGAGGAGCTTGCGCTCGGCCATTCCCCAGACGCTCGAGGCGATGAAGTACACACACAGCCCCGAGGGCACCTTGTAGAAGAGGAACCCCATGAAGGCCATCATGTAGGGCATCATCTTCATCTGCATCTCGGCCTGCTCGTCCATGGCCGGCGGCGCGAGGATCTTCGATTGGATGATGTAGAGAATCGTCGTCAGAATCGGCAGCAGGTTGAGGTCGTTCGTTCCGAGGAACGGGATGTCGAACGGAAGGTCCATCAGCCTGTCGGGACCGGCGAGATTGTCGATCCAGAGGAACGACGCCATCCGCAGCTCGACCGCGCTGTTCAGCGAGTTGTAGAGGCCGATGAAAATCGGCAGCTGAAGGAAGAGCGGCAGGCAGCCCGAGAACGGGTTGTAACCGTACCTGTTGAACAGCTCGAACTGGGCCTTCGTGAATTTTTGCTTGTCGTCGCCGTATTTTTTCTTGATTTCGGCGATCTTCGGCCGCAGCGCCTTCATGATCTTGGCACTGGTCGCCTGCTTCTTCGAAATGGGGAACATGCAGGCCCGCACCAGGACCGTCAGCGCGACGATCGACAGCACCCACGGCAGCCCGATGCTGAAGTGGAAGAACTTCAGCAGCCACAGCATGCCGCGGGCGATGGCGCTCGCGAACCCGAAATCGACGATCGTCCCTGCATCGAACGGATCGAGCAGAATCTCGCGCTTCGGCCCCGCAAACATCGCCCACTTGTGCGTGACCGATTTCCCCGGTTCGAGCACCAGCGGCGTTGACGTCAGGCTGACGCTGATCTCGCTTTGGGCCTCTTCCTTCGCCGTCCGCAGCAGCTGCGGGCGGGAAATCGCCACGTAACTGTCCTTGTTCTGGTCTTCCTGCGGGATCAGCAGCGCGGCGAAGTACTGAATGTCGACACCGATATAGCGGACCGGTGTCCGCCAGTCTTCCACCTTGTCGGACTTCTCTTCCTTGACGACCTGCAGCGCCGTCTTGTGCCCGGACTTGACCGTTCCATCCTTTGTGAGGAACCCCATGCGGAGGTCCTGGAACTTGCTACGGGACGACTCGATATCTTCCAGAGGAAGTCCCACCGGCCCCTGCAGCGAATAGGCCACCGTCTGCCGGGCGTCGGACAGGTTCTTGATCGTGAGGTCGAGCGCGAGCTGGTAGCCCTTCGAGTTCACGTCGCGCGAGTTTTCGACTTTGTCTTTCTCTTCTTTCTCGAATCGCGTCAGTGCATACCGCTTGGTGATCTCGAACTGATTGTCGGGGCTGTTGATTCGGAAGCTGACGCTCTTCCCGTCCGGGTCCCGGTCAACGATTTTCCAGTCGAGCTGGTCGAGGCTCGTCTTAAACTCTTCGAGCTGTTTGTCGACCACATCGACCGAGGTCTGCAGCGTCCGGAAAAACAATGAGGCCTGCGGGTGGTCGACGAGGTACGACGCCGGGGCGCCCACTTCCCCCACTAGCGACAGGGGAACGCCAGGCTTGTGCAGCACACAATACCGCTTGTCGTTCAGCAGGATCTCGCGGACGGCCGCCCCTTCGGTCGTGAGCTTCACCTCCATGAAGAACCCGCTGTCGTCGTCCGCTGAACCGAGCACGATGTCCGAGTCGCGCGGGTGCCCGGGGAGTTTCGGCCTGGGGGGCGCTTTGACTTCCGGAAGTTCCTCGCCGGGAATTTCGGCGATGGCGGGAACTTCTTCGGCCGTGGGCGCGGGCTTCGGTTCCACCTTCTTGGGTGGTTGCGGCTTCGGCAGGAAGAAGAAACTCCAGCCGAACCAGATGGCGAGGGTCAGCGCCATCGCCAGGGCAAATCGTCGCTGTTCCATTGGGATCCGACTTCAGGCGGCGGGCCGCAGCTCCATGGAAGGATGAGGGCAGTTTCGAATCAGCAGGCGCTACGGATGGCCCTGCACGGAGGGACATGGGATGGAGGCAGAAACCGCACATCGTCGCGAATCAATGCCACGAAGACGGGATCTTAGCAGGGATTCCGCCCGGTGCGGAGGGACCGGCCACACATCCCCCCGTGTGGCCGTAACGCGACAACGGACGAACCGCCCGACCGGATCAAATCCCCCCGTTTGTGCGCCAAACCGGTTGACCGGCCGGGCGTTCCGATTCGTCCCGGGATCGACGCGACGACGCAGGCACGGCCGATTGACCCGCTAACGCCCTTCCCGCAACCGGTCGCCGAGGAAGTTGTCGAGATCGGGAATGTCGTAGATTTTCGCAGCCGTCGCCCCGAAGTCGTAGTCGATCCGGATGAACTTCACGAGGTCGCCGTCGAGGATGACGTACTGGGCGCGATTGTCGCTGTTTCGCGGCTGACCGACCGAGCCGACATTGACCAGCACCTTCTGTGGTCCGAGCCGGTATTCGAAGTTGATTTCGTCCGGGGCGAGGAAGTTGAGATCCTCGGTGAACACGCCCGGAATGTGCGTGTGTCCCTGGAAGCAGTACTTCTCGACGAGGCTGAAGATCCGCTCCATCTTCCGCTGGTTGTAGACGTCTTCCGGAAAGACGTATTCGTTGAGCGGATTGCGGGCCGAGCCGTGCACGAACAGGAAGTTTGATTCCCGACGGACGCGGGGGAGCTCGCACAAGAATTCCCCGCGTTTTTCGTTCCCCTTGCGGTCCCCGCTTTCGAGCATCTTCCGGGTCCAGAAGATGGCCCGCTCGGCGCCGGGGTTGAACCCTTCGGGATCGAACAGGGCCCCCTGGTCGTGATTGCCGAGGATAGTGACCTTGGCGTTCTGCATCACGAGGTCGATGCATTCGCGGGGGTTGGGGCCGTAGCCGATGATGTCGCCGAGGCAGTAAATCTCGGTGACGCCGCGCTGCTTGATGTCGGCCAGAACCGCTTCGAGCGCCTCGAGATTGGCGTGAATGTCGCTGATGATCGCTCGCAAGGGATTCACACTCCGCGCGGTGCCGCCTGACGCCGGCCTGGGTCGACGCAAACCAACGCGTGATCGTACCTTTCGCCCGGGGCGCGGTCAATCGGGCGGATGCGGCCCCCGTCCCCTTCATGCGAGCGTTCAGGCTACGCCACGGGCGTAGCAACCGACGTCGGCAGGCCGGACTCGTGCTTCATCCCCCCATCCCCCCCTCGAGATTCTCCGGCCACAGGCGGCGAAGAATCGGCGCGGTCGCGACGGTCGTCACGATGGCCATCATCACCATCATGGCGAAGAGCGTGGGCGAGATGATCTTCAGGTCGAGACCGATGTTGAGCACGATCAACTCCATCAGCCCGCGGGTATTCATCAGCACGCCAAGCGCCGATGACTCGCGCCACGAAAGGCCGGACACGCGCGCGGCGATCGTCGTTCCGCCGAATTTTCCAAGCGTCGCCACCGCGATGATCCCCGCACAGATCAGCCAGGCCTGCACGCCGCTCACCAGTCCGATCTGCGTTCGCAGTCCGGTGAACGCGAAGAACGCCGGCAGCAGGAGCACCGCCACCGTGTCCTGCAGGATGGCGACAAGCCGCTTCGCCAGCGGGCTGCCGCTCGGAATCATGGCTCCGACGAGGAACGCGCCAAACACCGCGTGAATGCCGATCGCTTCGGTCGTCACCGCCGAGAGCAACAGGCCCACGAACAGGAGCGCCACCGTGTTCTGCGACGGTTCGGTATTCAGCCAGCGCTTCGCATACCGCATCACGAGCGGGCGCGCCACGAAAAACATCAGCCCGAGGTAGGCCGCCGTCAGGCTCAGCATCGTCACCGCATCGCTCATGCGGGCGCGGGCCACGCCGACCACCACGGCCAGCAGGCACCACGCCGTCACGTCATCCGCGGCCGCACACGTCAGGGCCACGACGCCCAGCGATGTCCGGTGCAGGTTGCGGTCGGTCAGAATGCGGGCGAGCACCGGGAACGCGGTGATCGACATCGCGGCTCCCATGAACAGGGCAAACCCGGTAAAGGGCACGTCGTCGGTGGAAACAACCGGGTACAGGAAGAGCGCGAGGATCAGGCCGAGAATGAACGGAAAGACAATCCCCGTGTGCGAGATGGCGACCGTCGCATGCGCGCGGTCGCGGACGTGCGAGCCGTCGAGCTCGAGCCCGACGGTGAACATATAGAGGACGAGCCCCAGGTTCGAGACGATGCCAAGCGTCCCGTGAATGGTTGTCGGAAAGACGAAGTCGAGTGCGGCGGGGGAGACTCGGCCCAGCAGCGACGGGCCGAGCAGAATCCCGGCGACAATCTCGCCAATGACCGGCGGCTGGCCGATGCGCCGGAATGCGATCCCGAGCAGTCGCCCCGCCAGAATGACGACCGCCAGCGCCAGCAGCACATGCGCCAGCTGGTGAGGGCTCGACGGCGCGGAAGATTTCGCTGAACTGTTCGCCGCCGGCTCGGGCCCGGCGGCGTCCTGCCTCGAGTGCCCCTCGACGGGAGCGGGAGCGACAAGCGATTCGCCAAAATGGCGGACCACGAAGAACGTCCCGAAGGCGACCAGAATCATCGCGAGATAGGCAACAGCCTTCACGAGAACCGACTCCGAGGCGATTGTTTCGCAGAGCCCGCCACGGCTGAACTCTGTCAGTTGGAAATTCGATCCCCGCCGGACTTGCGGCGTCAATCCGACTCAATCGCTCCGACAACCCCTGCGATGCCAGGCCGCAGGAGCTCGATTGCAGGAGCCATCAAGCCTCCGTAATCTGAGGCAACGACTGATCACGATTGTCGACTTGAGATCTTGCGATGACCTTTTCTCTCCGCTGCGAACAGTGCGGGACTCGGTACGCCGTGAGAGACGAGCACCGGGGGATGTCCTTCCGCTGCAAAGCATGCGGGCAGGAACTCCGAACAGACGATGAGCCGGAGAGTGTCTCCGCCTGGGAAGAAGACGAAGACGACGGTCGAGATGTCTCTGGATTCGGCCCGGCCCGTCGGCAGAGTGCTCGTCCAATGGCGACACGGGACGACGTGCGCGGCCGGCTCATGACTCCCGCAATCATTCAGATCATCCTCGCGGCGATCTCCTTCGTGCTGTTCTCTGCGGTGCTCTTCGCAATCGTTCAGCAGGGATTGGGACCTCCGCCGGGCGATCCGAAAGCCAACGACCCGGGCTATCGGGAGGGCTTTATCGCTGGTCAGCTTGCCGTTCCCTCGCTTGGAATTCTCAGTGCGACCTTCGTGACCGCAGGATCCGTCTGCATGATGATGGTCAAGGTTCGGGGCGTGGCCGTGGCGGCTGCCATCATCTCCATGATTCCCTGCCTCAGCCCGCTGATCGTCGTGGGAATCCCTTTCGGAATCTGGTCCCTGGTCGTGCTGAATGACTCCGCGGTGAAGGAAGCATTCGAGGCCGGGTGAAGCTTACTTCGCGGCGGCTGCCATCATCTCCGCCCGCAATTCGTCGAGCGGGGCCACGACGTCGTCGACCTTGTCGTCGAACAAGTCGCCGATGAGCAGGTCGGTGAGGTGTCCCTTCAAGTGGGGATTCTTCTTCACGAATCGACCGAAGCTCAGTCCGTCGTAGTATTCGCACACCAGCCGCCGCATGCGGTCCATTCCCTTGCGGAATTCGGTTCCCCACGCGCCGAGCGTCGCTTCGGAGGTGTCCCCCTTCGCGAGGGCGTCGACGATCGTGTCGGCCGCGAGCTGGCCGGACTTCAGCGCCAGCAGCACGCCCGACGAGTAGAGCGGATCGAGGAATCCGAAGGCGTCGCCCACCAGCACCCAGCCGTCGCCGGCGACTTTCTTCGACTTGTACGAATACTCCTTCTGAATGCGGAACGGCGCGACGCGCTTCGCCTTCTCGATCCGCGGCTTCAGCCCCGGGCAGCGGTCCACTTCCTCGAAGTAGATCGCCTCGTGATCCTTCGTGGGCCGGTCCTTGAAGAGATACGTGTAGTCGGCGACGACCCCCACGCTCACGATGTTGTTGTGCAGCGGGATGTACCAGAACCACCCCGCCTTCCCCTCCGTCTGCAGGACGATCGTCGCCCCTTCGTCGCGGCCGGTGTCGCGGTACGCCCCTTCCCAATACGTCCACAGGGCGGCCTTCTTCAGTTCCTGGTCCCACTCGCGCAGCTGGAAACGGTCCATGATCATCGAGGCCTGGCCGCTCGCGTCGACCACCACCTCGCTCCGCACCTGCTTCCGCTCGCCATTTTCCAGAACGACGTCGACGCCGACCGCACGATTCCCTTCAAAAAGCACGTCGAGGACGCGGGCTCCCTCATGCACGTCGACCCCGTGCTCACGGGCATTGTTGAGCATCATCAGGTCGAACTCGCTCCGCAGCACCTGCCAGGTCTGCGAGCACTCGTGCGGCTTGTTGTCGTAGAAGTAGAACGGCTCCGACAGCTTTCCCCGCTGGTTGACGAACTGCACGCTGTGCTTCGGGACGAAGTGGCTCTTCTTCATCTTCTCGAGCATGCCGAGACGCTCGAGCACCCAGTACGTCTCGGGAATGAGCGACTCGCCGATGTGGAAACGCGGAAACTTCTCGCGTTCGAACAGGGTGACCTTAACCCCCTTCTGAGCCATGAGCGTCGAGACGGTCGCCCCGGACGGACCGCCACCGATCACAACGACTTGGGGATTGGCGTCAGCGGCAACCATGTTTTCCAGCTCCGAATTCGTCGGGCACAGATCGACATTTCATCTCAGGGGGACCATTCGATGCTCGCTCATCGCATGTTATAGATGGGAATCAATACTCGTCAAGACGGTAGTTGTTTCAACAGATAATTTTGGGGGTGGACCGATTCCGCGGCGGCAGCGGTTACTCGCTCCCGCCGGTCGATCGAGGTTTGGCCCAGAGCAGTTCGAGTCGCACTGGACACGAGACCGCGAGACCTTGTGATGACTTTTCAAAATAGCGATTACAAATTTGACTCATCAAGCCGTTGAAGAGGCTCCGGCTTGGACGAGATGGCCGCAAGTAGGAGCAAAAGTCGCAAAAGAGAACGGGAGCATGAAATCCACTGGACACCGTTTGACCGGAGATGCTTTTGCGTCTTTTGTGCCTCTTTGCGGCAACATCGTCCACTCGATGGGGATGAGTCAAATATGTAGCCGCCTTGAAAATCGCACCCTCTGAAATCGGAGTGCGGGGCGCTCACCGGAGGCTACTCACTCGGCTCCCAGGAGAGGCCACGTGGAAGTCCCACTCCGCGAAAGGTTTCCCACTCCTGCTTTGTGGGCTTGGGTCCCCACGTGTGCGGCCGGATGCGTCGATCGAGCCAGTGAAGGGGGGCGAACACTCGCTTCGCAACACCTCCTTCATCCTCATCAGACGAAAGGTAGCGGGGAGCGGTGACGAGCAGCGACGCGCCGATCAGATTCTGGAACTTCCTCGTTTTCGGCGTGACCATCGCAAAGTACGAGCCGACGTACCCGCCGATCAGCGCCAGCAGCACGACGACGCCATTCCAGGGAATCGAGTTGGGTTTGCGGGCGGGCATGGGGACACCTCTCTCGAAATGACCGGCCGCGATTGTGGGACACTTCTGCAAAGCGAGCGTTTGACGGCCATTTGTCGTCAGTTGGTCGAGCAAGTCGTCCTGGCAGGTTCTTCGTCTTTACGCCAACGGCGTTGTACGCAGTAGCCCAGGGTCGCCAGTGGAAAACGATGCGTACCCCAACGGGGTTCTACAATGCGTGCGGGTGGGCGGAATACTCCACTTCTTGGACGCAGATCGTAGTACCCCCGTTGGGGTACAGGAGAAATGGTTCTTTAACCCAGGGTGCGCTCACAAAGCCTCGCGACCCTGGGCTACTGCGTGCAACGCCTTCGGCGTAAAGCGCAGCCATTCATAGCCGCGCCTCGCAATCATGGCTGGTGATTTAGAAGTCTATCTGACCGTGCCGGGAAACTGGCGGGTGCGTTGCTGCTTTCCTGTTCCGAACCGTTCCCGCCGAGCCGAGATCGCGGAAAAGCAAATACTCCCGGAACGCAGATCGCGGCCTGCGCGTGGCGACTGATGCCGGCGACTCTTACAATCGGAGCTTTCCGCTCACGAAGATTCCGCAGACGCCCTTCATGCCGCTCGCCATCCCGACCATCGATTGCACGCTCGACGACGCCTCGGCCCACTTCGCCGCACTGCGTGAGAAACTCAGTCCCAAGGGAAACGTCGTCTCCGAAGCCGGACGGCAGCGGACGATCGCCCTTTTCGGCGAACCCCTCTCCCCGCAGCAAGTGGTGGAGAGAATCTGCGGCGATGTCCGCACGCGGGGGCTGGCCGCGGTTCTGGAACTGACGGGCAAACTGGATCGCCGGGAACTGACGGCGACTTCGATGCGCGTTAGCGAAGCCGAACTCGATGCGGCTCACCGCCAGGCGAGTTCGGCCTACCTCCAGACCATCCGCCGGATTCGCGACAACATCGTCGCGTTCCAGCAGAGCATCCTGCATTCGGACGTGCGGCTCCTGCGCGAGTCGGAAGGGCGGCGGGTCGATCTGCGGCAGCGGTACCGACCGTTGCGGCGGGTGGGGATCTGTGTTCCCGGCGGTGCGGCGGCCTATCCGTCGACGGTCCTCATGACGGCGGTGCCCGCCCAGGTGGCGGGTGTGAAAGAGATTGCGGTCGTCGTCCCGCCGACCGACTTCGGGGGATACAACGCCGATCTGCTGGCGTGCTGTCGCGAAGTGGGCATCACCGAGATCTATCGCATCGGTGGCGCGCAGGCCGTCGCGGCACTCGCTTATGGCGTCGAGGGAATCGAGCGGGTCGACAAGATCGTCGGCCCGGGAAACCTGTTCGTGGCCCTGGCGAAGCGCCACGTCTATGGGGAGGTCGACATCGACAGCATTGCGGGGCCAAGCGAAGTGATCGTGCTGGCCGATGCCTCCGCCCGGGCGGACTACATCGCCTCGGATCTCATCTCGCAGGCCGAGCACAGTCCCGGCTCGGGCGTCCTCATCACATGGCACCAGCCGCTGATCGCCGCCGTGCAGTCTGAACTCGAACGACAACTGGCGCTCCTGCCTCGCGGCGATCTCGCGAGGCAAAGCCTCGAAGACTACGGCGCGCTGATCCTCGCCCGAGACGAGGCCGAAGCCGCGCGACTGACGGATGAACTCGCTCCGGAGCACCTCCATATTTCGACGGCCGATCCCGAGGCAATGCTCGACCGCATCCAGAATGCGGGAGCGATCTTCATGGGACATCACACGCCGGTGGCCATCGGCGACTACTTTGCCGGTCCCTCGCACGTGCTTCCGACGGGGGGGACGGCCCGATTCGCCAACGGTCTTTGTGCCAACGACTTCCTCAAGCGGTCGAGCGTCATCGGCTACAACCGCGAAGCCCTCGCGCACGCGGCCGACGATGTCCGCCGCATGGCGGCGGTCGAAGGGCTGACGGCTCACAGCGCGAGCGTCGACGTGCGGTTGAAGTGATGGGCTGAATCTCATCCGAACGATCGGCGCCGTCTCGCCTGTCTCAGGTGCCGCGTCGTCGCACCAACTCGTAAAGCATCACCCCCGTCGCCACACCCACATTGAGCGAATCGGCGCTCCCGGTCATCGGAAGCCGCACGCAGGTTTCACAGAGCCGCCGCAATGCCGTAGACAAACCGCGGCGTTCCTCACCGATCACCAGCGCGACGGGGCGATCGATCGGCCCTGCCGTCCACAACGTCTCCGCCTCGGGCGAGAGGCCGACAAGCCGCACGTTGTGCTGACGGCTCCACGAGGCAAGTCCCGCGACCGTCGTGCGGACGTAGTCGAGCGAAAACAGGCCCCCCATGCTGCCGCGAACCACGGCCGGATCGTAAGGGTCCGCTTGGGGGCCGACGAAGAATACGCCGCGAGCCCCCACCGCTTCGGCCGTCCGCACGATCGTTCCGAGGTTCCCCGGCGATGCGATCCGTTCCACGACGAGCCAGCACAACCCGTCGGCCCGCGCCTCAACGATCGGCTTCCACCGCTGACGCAGAATCGCTCCGACTCCCGACGCATGCGCTGCGGTGCTGACCGTTCGAAACCGCTCGGGAGAAACTCGCGCGATCGGGACGCCGGCCGCACCGAGTCGCCGCACCAGCTTCCGGGCGACGGCGTTCCGCAGAAGCACCTCCGAGACAATCACGCTGCGGAACGATGCATGGAACGCGTGCGCCTGGAGAAAATTTCGAACTCCCTCGATCCAGAAGCTATCCGTGCCATCGCGCCCGCGGCGCGACATCAGATGCGGGATACGAGCGAGGAGGGCATTCGAGTCAGCATGCTGGCTTTCACTCATCCCCCAACCGGCGGGCGCCGGGAATTCGGGAGCGGATTGGAACCGCACGGCCCCCTGGCCGCGACGGCACTCACATCAGCATCGCCACGCGGTCCGCGAGAGGCGACAAGTCGGGGTGACAGGATTCGAACCTGCGACATCCAGCTCCCAAAGCTGGCGCTCTAGCCAGGCTGAGCTACACCCCGTCGAGCATCGTGCGGCTGGCTTCCGCTCGACACGGTCCACAGTGTAGGTGCGACGCGCCGCGCGAGTCAACGCACCGTCCCAGGTGATCTCTTCCGCGAGTCCTCCGCAAGCACGACTTCAAGGAAAGCGAAAGGCCTCCGAGCGAGTGCGCGGAGGCCTTTGCAGTCCTTTGTAACAATCGCCGGCAACCGTTCGGTCACGCAGCTTTCCGGAGCAGGCGGACGATCCGCTCGAACTCGTCGTTGTTCTCGAACGGGATGAGCACCTTGCCGGCCTCCTGGCTAGTCCCCTTGAGGCGGATCTCCGCCTGCAGTCCGAGCGCGTCGCGGAGCTGCTGCTGGACCGAGAGGACGTGGTTGCTCACCTGCGGCTTGGCGGGGGACTCGGTCGCTTCCGTCATCGGCAGGACGTTGGGGTCGCGGCCGAGGATTTCCTTGACCGCTTCCTCGGTCTTGCGGACAGTCAGCTGCTCCTGCTGGATCCGCTTGCACATCGTCACCTGGTCCTGCTCGCTCAGCGGCAGGATCGCGCGGGCGTGGCCGAAGCTCAGCTTGTCGCCTCGCACCGCCTTCTTCACCGGCTCGGGCAGATCCAGCAGACGGAGCAGGTTGCTGACGGACGACCGGCTCATGCTGAACTTCTTGCCGACCTCTTCGATCGAGCACCCGAACTTGTCAATGTACTCGCGGAAGGCCTGGGCCTTCTCCATCGGTCCGAGGTCTTCGCGCTTCAGGTTCTCTTCGAGCGCCGCCTCGCTTACTTCCTGATCGACGAGGTCGAGGATGCGGCAGGGAACCTCGGCGAGTCCCGCCTGCTTGGACGCCATCAGCCGGCGCTCTCCGGCGATGAGCTGGAACCGCGGACCGTTCGATCGGACGAGCAGCGGCTGAAGGACGCCGTGCTGCTTGATGCTGTCGGAGAGTTCGTTGATCGCCTCGGGCTTGAACTCGGTCCGGGGCTGGTACGGGTTGCGGTCGATCAGCTCGACCGAGATGTTGCGGAGGTCGGCGTCCTTGGCCTCGCCCGCGTCGGCCTTCGACGCGGCGGCCGGCGTCGCCCCACCCAGCAGAGCGCCGAGGCCGCGCCCGAGACGTCGACGCAAGGGCGCTTCCTGCCCGCCGTCCGAGGCCGGTCCGACGGTCCCGGCGATCGGCGACGCACCGTCTGCCACGGGACCATTTCCAGCAACCTGATCTGTGTGGTGCGCAGCGTCGTCCATGACGGAGCTCTCCGTTCGAACCGGGTGGGATGTGATTGGGGGAGTGTTGGGGAGCGATCGTCCCCGAAGACGTCTGGACCGGCGAGGAAGGGAATCGAAGGGCCGTCCAGAATTCGGCGGGATGTTAGTCATGCGGTTCGTCCGAGGCAAGAGGA
>JADZEF010000199.1 GCA_020850695.1 Planctomycetaceae bacterium
AAGCCGGGCGAGGCGGCCGTTCCGGTGCGGGCGTTGTATCACACTCAGAAGAATCCGACCGGTTGGCTGTCGACCGAGGATTGGATCAAGTGGGCGAAGGGGACGTGGGAAAACATCCAGCAAACGGATGTGCTCGACGGCTGGCGGTCGGCTCGCGAGTCGGATGAAGAGAAGCACGTCTGCCCACTTCAGCTCTCGCTGATCCGCCGGCTCGTGCTCCTTTACACGAATCCGCGGTCAATTCAGCCTGACGTGACGGTTCTCGATCCGTTCGGCGGCATCGGGTCCGTTGGGTACGTGTGCATCGGCGGTCCTGCGAACGAAGGCTCGATTCCGCCCGGCCAGGAGCGGAATTACATCGGATTCGAGCTCAAGGAGTCGTACCACTCCCGGTCAGTCCGTAATCACACGAAGGCGCGGGCCTTCGTGGCAGCGTCACTGAAGGGCAATCAGCAGAAGTCGATGTTCGGGGATGACGCTGATGGGACGCAGATCGTCACAGGAGAGACGGCCATCACTGCCGGATCCTCTTCCATCTTCGACGACGTCTGATTGCTGCATGGACTTCGACACGCCCGTCGCCTGCCCCCGCTGCCGGCATGTCGGGCCGTTCGATCACTTCGGAATCCTGGGGGCGGATGACTCGAATGTCTTTTGTCCGTGTTGCCAGGCGTCGTTTGAGCCGAAACCGCTCCCGCTCGTCGATCTGATGGTTCCCGACCTGCTCACGCCCGCGACTGAACCGCCCGTTCCCATTCAGAAGTCCCTTTTCGACTGAAGACCCATGCGAGTCACCGTCCCTGTCCGTGAATTCCGCGACGCGTTCAATGAGGCTTCCGGACTGATCCGGAACAACTCGCCGAAAGAGGTCTATAAGTACGTCCGCGTGCGGCCGGACGGCGAAGGCATCGAACTCACCGGCACGAATGGCGAAGTCTCTGTCTCGGTGTTCGTGATGGCGGAGAAGACTCAGAACGACGTCTTCCTGCTGCCGGCGGCGAGGGTCGGCGGGATCCTGCGAACGCTTCCGTCCAATGCGACGCTCGATATCGAGGTCGTGACCGAGAACAGTGCGGACGGGAAGCCGGTGCAAAAGGTGACGTTGAAGTCGGCGGGAAGCCGATTCAGCATCCCGACGATGCAACCGGACGAGTTCCCGAACATCACGGACATGGACGCGGTCGGGACGATCAGCTTGGATGCGAAGATCCTTGCCGACGCATTCTCCCGCACGTCGTTCGCATGCGACGTCGCCTCTACGCGATACGCCCTCGGCGGCTTACTGCTGGATGCGTCGATTGGCGACGGAAAGCTGCGGGTCGTCTCGACCGATACCCGCCGGCTGTCCGAAGTCACGATCGCCGCGATCATCGAAAGCTCATCCGGCGCGTCGATTCCGAATCAGCCAGTCGTTCCGGTGCAGGCTGTCTCCGCCTTCGGGCGGTGCGAGCACTCCGGTCCGGCGGAGATTCAGGTCGGTGAGAACTCGGTGCGGATCACCTGCCAGTCGACCACGATCACCGCTCGTCTGATCGCCGGGCGGTTCCCACGCTACAGCGACGTCATTCCGACTCAGATGGAGCATCGAGTCGACCTCGTTGCGGGAGCCCTCTGGTCGGCCTGCCAGCAGGCGAGCGTTCTCACGTCCGAAGAATCGAGGGGCGTCGACTTCACCTTCGGCGATGGCAATCTCGTCCTGTCGTCGAGCGTCGCCGATCTCGGTGAGTCTGAGATCAAGATTCCTGTGTCATGGGACCGCGAAGTGTTGGAAATCCGTCTCCAGCCGGCGTTCGTCGCTGATTGCGTGAAGACGCTTCCGGCCGACAAGTCGGTTGAGATCGGACTCAATGACGGAAACTCGCAGATGCTGATCACCGTCCCCGACGCGGGCTGGCGGTACGTCGTGATGCCTTTGGCGTAGGAGCGGCCGTGAAGCTGACCTGTGGTGAAGAAGAGGCGTTGCGGAACTTGCTGGCGCTCAGTGACGGGGCGATCGCCGATCTGCTGTTCTTCAGTCGGGACAAGCCGTGGAACAACGGCAACGTGCTGGCCGAAGCGGTCCCCGTTCTGGTGAAGCTCGAACGCGAAAGGCGCAAGTCCGATGTCGACGCGAGTGATCACGAAAGAGGAGTTCGGGTCGCTCCCGCTTCAGGAGATTTGGCCGAAGTTCGACGCGATGCAAAAGAAGCTGGCCGCGGAGGACAAGGAAAACGAAGACGCCAAGGATCTAAAGGCAAAAATCGAGGAACTTGAGGGCGATATTGAAGCTCTCGAAGAGAAGCTCGAAGACCGCGAAGAGGCGTCGCTCAGCTACGTCCCCTTCGCCGGCTCGTCGATGAACGACCTAGCCGACTGGGTCGACGAGCTGGCGGAACGCTTCTGCGTCGGTCGGCTTGCCAGTGACGCGGCCGAAGTCTCGCGACTGTTGAGGGGGCGACCATGATCCACGGCGAACGAGCGAAGAAGGTTCAGGATCTTCTCGACACGGTCGACCGCAACCTCAAGCGGTGGCGGGCGTGGTTCCCGAGCGAGGACTCGTCCGTCGAGGTCGCGCGATCCGACCTGCTCATCCTTTGCGATATCGCGAAGGTGTGGCTGGCGATCGAGCGGCTTCGCGAGCCCGAACTGTCGTCAGTCACGATCCATTCCGACAACCCGGACGGCCCGCCGAACTGCTGCATCACTGTCAGTGGCGGGCTCGAAACGAACGTCATCGACGAGCAGCACTTCTACGGCGACACACTGCTGTCGTGTCTCGAATCCGCTGAGGCGGCGATGAAAGGGCAGGGCGTATGACGCAGCGACCCTATGTCTGCACAAAGTGCGGCGTGTCGGGCGTCCGGCTTTGGCGCGAATACAACACGTTTGCCGATGTAACCGACCTTGAGTGCGTGACGTGTGCCGAGAAGAGCCAGGACAGGAAGTACGAGCCGCCGGGCGACTCGATCGGCTGGCGTGTCCCCGCGGTCCCGGTCGAAGGAATGGACGCATTCTGGGGTTACGGATCGGTCCCCGATGAGGGAGTGAAGTGGTGGCATTCGCTTCCGCTCTTCCCCGCACCATCCGAAGGAGACAAGCCTTGAGCGATCAACAGGTCATCTTCGAGAGCACGGACCGCGACGGCAAAGCACGTCGCTCGGTCGGGAAGCACGACGACGAGTTCTACACGATCGGGGCGGGGCATCAGCTCTGCGTGGACATGGCGAAGGAGATCGAGCGGCTGCGGGCCGAACTCGCCGACGTCAAGGCCGGCTATCACCAGCTCGACCGGAACTGGCAAGCGGTCCACCACGGGGCGATGAATCCGATCCTCGCGGCGTTCGGCACTCCGGACGCTACCGTGCCCGCGATCGTCGCCGCGATCGGTCGGCTGCAGGAGGAAGTCCGCACGCTCCGCAGGATCCCTCG
>JADZEF010000200.1 GCA_020850695.1 Planctomycetaceae bacterium
ACGTGGGCTTCGGGAATGTCAGCACAGGCTCGATCTCGGCTTCTGGTTCGTCGTCGGAACCGTCGTCGAAATCGCCCGACATATCCCTTCGGCCCGCCGTCCATTGGCACTGTTCGCAACGTCGGTTCTGGTTCGCCGATTGGATCTCCACGACGAGCTCGTCGAGGGCGTCTCGAAGAACCCGAACTTCATTGGCCAGCCGCTCCATCTCTTCTTCGAGTGGACGCTTCGGCCGAGCGGCAACGGTAGATCGGGACCGTTTCATGGCGAGGAATCTCTCCACGATGGATCCCCTTCCGCAAAGGGGGGGATCCTCATCAAGAACCCGCCCGATCAACCGGCGAACCGGACCGGGCGGTATGCCGATGGGCATAAAAACCCCGTTCTGCAGCCACTCCCGCAGGGCGGTGGCCAGTTCGTGGGCTCGCTCGCGGTCGCCTTTGTTGAAGGCTTCGAGCAGATCCAGGTAGCAGCGCGTCGGATCCACGCCGCACCTCCTTTCTGGTATGGGTGGATGGATCAGACGGCCGCCAGGGCGTCTTGCAGAGGAACGTCCTCGACAAGACTCGGATCTTCGAGCGCCGTGAGAATCGACGTCGCGACCCGCTGGACGTGTTCGAGCGACTCCAGGGTAAGCGATCCACGAACCGCACGGTCGTGTGGCCTGCTTCCGGTCGAAGGCGAACCGGTCTTTGATCGGCCGTTCCATTCCGAGCAGTTCGACTCCGACGGCCGCCCGTACCGGTTCGCGGTCTACGCCTACCGGGTCCGAGCTGTGAACCGGCTCGGCGTGACGGGGGGCGCGTCGCCGGCGGTCCTCACGATTCCTTCGTCGCCCCGGTTCGTCTTCGCGAAGGAAGACGGCACGACCTGCAGGTTCAAGTGGCAACCGAGCCCGGAACAGTCCCTCAAGGGCTACCGCGTCTACCGGATGGACGGCCGGTACGACAAGGATCCGATCACACGCCTCACGCCCGAGCCGGTCACCGAGCGAACCTTCGCCGACGAGAACGCCGGCAAGCCCACGCGGCGGTATTATGTCGTGGCAGTGGACGCCCTCGGCCAGGAGGGGTTCCCCAGCAGCCCGGTGTGGTACAACCGCGAATGGGCGCCGTTCTATGGGCCGTTCGTGGGCGAATGGCATCAGTAGGAAGTCGAACCCGAAGTGTATCGCGCGGTCGCGTTCGTTTGAGGAGTCGTCGATCATGCGGCGTGTGCTGATTACCGCGGGAGCCTCAGGGATCGGACGCGAGATGGCCCGTGCCTTCGCTGCCGAAGGAGCTCTGGTGTTCGTCGTCGACCTCGATGCGAAGGGATTGTCGGCCCTGGCGCAGGAAATCCCTGGCGTGCAGACCGCCATTTGCGACATGTCGCGTCGCGCGGACATCGAACGCATGGTGCCCGCCGCGGTCGCGGCATTGGGCGGGCTGGACGTTCTCGTGAACAACGCGGGCATCGCGGGACCGACCGCACCCGTCGAAGAAACCGATCCCGACGCCTGGGATCAGGTCCTGCAGGTCAATCTCAGTGGAACGTTTCATGTCACGCGTCTGGCGATTCCACATCTGAAAAAGTCTCCCGCTGGATCCATCATCGTCCTTTCGTCCGTGGCCGGCCGGTTCGGGTATCCGAACCGTTGCGCGTATGCGGCGACCAAATGGGGTCTGATCGGGTTCACGAAGACGCTCGCGCGGGAACTGGGGCCGTTCGGCATCCGGGCGAATGCCATCGCGCCGGGCGCCGTCGAGGGGCCGCGCATCGATCGCGTGTTCGAGGGCCGCGCGGAACGGAGCGGCCGCACCCCGGAAGAAGAGAAGCAGGCCCACCTGGGTCTCCAGTCGCTGCCGCGACTCGTCGACCCGCGCGACATCGCTGCCCTGGCGGTCTTTCTGGCCTCGGATGCGGGGAAATCGATCTCGGGCCAAGTGCTGCCGATCGACAATGACACGCAGCAGGCGTCGTAAGGATGAAGCAAGTTCAACAAGAACCATCGCTCCGGTCGGGATATGCTGGCGGCACTCAGAAACCACAACTCTGGAAGTTCCCGAATCTCGCCTGTATTCTCGCAACCGCGCTGGGCTTCACGTCTTTGGCCTGCGAGTCGAACCATGCGGATTCACCCCGATCTCAGGTCACCTCTGATTGCGGCGATGTTCCTCGCCGTCACGTTCACCGCGGGTGATGTACTCGCCGAGGATGCTGGTCCCTCGCTTGAAACGATCCGCGCCGCCGTGGAAAAGTCGCTCCCGCTTCTGGAACGGGGGGCCGCAGGATCGATGGAACGACGCAGGCAGTGCTTCACGTGCCACAACCAGGGTATCCCCCTGCTGGCGCTGGCGACGGCCCGCGACCGCGGTTTCGGCCACGACGCCCGCCACTTCGAGCAGCAGATCCGGTTCACCGTGCAGTTTCTCGAAAAGAACCGGCAAGGCTACGTGGACGGCCGCGGTCAGGGGGGGCAGGTCACGACGGCCGGGTACGCCCTCTGGACGATCGACGCCGGCGGCTGGCAGCCCGACGAGACAACGGCGGCCGTGGCGTCGTACCTGCTGGCGTACCAGAAGGATCAGGATCACTGGAAGTCGACCGCCCGCCGCCCGCCCAGCGAGCAGAGCCCCTTCACCACGACCTACGTCGCGCTCCGCGGGTTGGCGGCTTTCGGAACGGGCGAGCAACAGGAAGCAATCCGCCAGCGCACTCGACAGGTCCGGGACTGGCTGCTCAAGGCAACGCCCGAGGACACCGAGGACCGCGTCTTCCGGCTCTGGGGGCTACGGCGCGCCGGTGCCGAGGAAGTCGACGTCCGCCGGGCCGCAGACGAACTCCGGCAGTCGCAGCGGGCCGACGGTGGCTGGTCACAGCTCGACGCGATGGAGAGCGACGCCTACGCAACCGGTTCGGCCCTGGTGGCGCTGCACCAGGCTGGGAACGTGCCCACGCATGGCCCCGAATATCGCCAGGGGCTGACATTCCTGATCGGCTCTCAACAGGCTGACGGCTCCTGGCACGTCGTCTCGCGGAGCAAGCCCTTTCAGGCGTACTTCGAGTCGGGCTATCCGCACGGCAAGGACCAGTTCATCTCAATCGCGGCCAGCAGCTGGGCGACGATGGCACTGGCGCTGGCCTTGCCGAAAGTCTCCTCGGAAGAGCCGGCGATCGCCGAAGTTCCGGGACCATGAGCGTGCAGACAGCGATGCGTTGACCCATGACAACCCGCCTGCGAAATCTCGGAGTTCGTAGTGGTCGCCATGACCCGAATGCAATCAAGACACGCAGGAACCGACTTCCGATGATTCGCACGGAAGTTTGCCGCGTTCTTCTTGTCGCCATCGGGATGACGATGTCGGGCGGATGTTCACGTCAGGAGGACTATCCTGATGCGCCCATCACGGTCGTCGTCCCGTGGGGAGTGGGGGGCGGCACCGACCGCGTCGCCCGGCAGATGGCCCGCTTTCTCGAAGTGGAGCTGAAGGTTCCCGTCAACGTCGTCAACGCCACAGGAGGACGCGGCGTCACCGGCCACAGTCGGGGGCTGCGCGCCCGCCCCGACGGTTACACGCTCACGATGATGACGCTGGAGCTGAACATGCTCCATTGGCAGGATCTGACCGACATTTCGTGGCGTGAGGGAACGCCGCTGATGTCGGTCAATGAAGACGCAGCTGCGGTCTTCATTCGTGCCGATTCCCCGTGGCGGCGACCGCAGGACGTTCTGGCGGCGATCGAGGCCTCGCCCGGCCGGCTGACCGCTTCGGGAACGGCGTCCGGCGGCGCGTGGCATCTCGCGACGTCGGTTTGGCTGGATGCCGCCGGTCGCGATCCGGCGGACGTGAAATGGATTCCGATGGGCAGCTCGGCGGCCGCGATGCAGGAGCTTCTGAGCGGCGGCCTCGATTTCGTCTGCTGCAGCCTGCCGGAAGCCAGAACTCTGCTGGAGTCGAAACAGGTGCGATGCCTGGGGGTGATGTCCGCCGGCCGGGCGCCCGGCTTCGAGGACGTGCCGACGCTCAAGGAGCAGGGCTACGACTGCTCGTTCATCGGCTGGAGGGGATTCGCCGTGCCAAGCGGAACTCCGGCCGATCGGGTGGACCGGCTCGTCGCCGCGATGGAACGGATCGTGACGGGCGAAACGAAAATCGAAGGGACCGGCTTCCCACAGTATCTCGAATCGCAGGGATTCAACGCGCGGTGGCGAAAGACCGACGACTTCGCCAGGTTTCTCGAAGAGAACGACGCGTCCTTTGGCCGCATCTACCAACGGTCGAGCATGGTGCAGGACTCGGGAGGCCGCGTCGGCCCGTGGGCATTCCCCGGACTTCTGGCGACGGCACTCGTCGGGCTGTCGATCTGCCTGGCAATCGGACACGCGCGAGCGTCCCGACACTTGTCGAAGGTTCCGTTGACGTGCGATGGCGACACGGCCGGACAACGGACAGCTGGGCCGTCGCAGGCGGCCATTGTCAACGTCCTGGCCGTGACCGGCTGCGTCGTCGCCTTCCTCGCGTTCGCCGAGACTGCGGGCTTCGTCGTCGTCGCAGGGGCGAGCCTGTTGACAACCCTGCTGATCCTGGGGAATCGCGTCGCGACCAGCGTCGCGGCCACCGTGCTCGTGGTTCCGGCGATCTACCACATCTTCGCCCATGTGCTGAGCGTGCCGCTGCCCCGCGGCTGGATGGGGTGGTGACGATCCATGCTTTCCAGCCTCCACGACGCGTTCTGGCTGCTGCTCGCTCCGAAAGTGATGGCCGTCATCCTGCTGTCGGCCGCCTACGGCATCGCAGTCGGGGCGATCCCCGGTTTGACCGCCACGATGGCGGTGGCGCTGATCATTCCCATCACATTCCATCTGGATCCGATCTCGGCCATCGCCGCCATCGTCACGCTGGAAGCGTGTGCGATCTTCGCCGGGGACATCCCGTGCGCCCTGGTGCGGATCCCCGGCACGCCATCGTCCGCCGCCTACACCGACGACGCCTACACTCTCTCGCGCAGGGGACTGCTTCGCCGGACGCTCGGTGTGTCGCTCGTCTTCAGCGTCGCCGGGGGGCTGTTCGGGACCGCGGTGTTGATTCTTGGAGCCCGACAACTCGCACGGGTGGCATTCGCATTCACCACTTACGAGTACTTCTGGCTGTATGTCTTCGGCTTGAGCTGTGCGGCGATCGTCTCGCACGGGTCGCGGGTCAAAGGCGCGCTGTCCTTGGTGATCGGCCTCTTGCTGTCGACGATCGGGCTGAGCGAGGTCCACAGCACGCCGCGATTTACCTTGGGCAACGACGACCTGATCACCGGCGTGTCGTTCATTCCGGCGATGATCGGGCTGTTCGGATTCTCCGAAGTCCTGCGGAACGTGCTGTCGATGGCGCGAGGCGATACCGACCCGGCTGTCAATTCGGCGAAAGACATTCCAATCGGAGGAAGTCCTTCCCCGCTGCGTGCGACGATCGGCGACCGCGATCCCACGACCGACACGCGCTTCGGAGGCGTCTTCGCGCGATTGTGGAGCCGGAAACTGGCGTTCCTGCGATCGAGCGGGATCGGGACGATCATCGGCATGATTCCGGGCGCCGGCGCCGACATCGCCGCCTGGATCTCCTACGCCGTGTCGAAGCGGCTGTCGAAGACTCCCGAGGAGTACGGCAAGGGCTCGCTAGAAGGGATGGCCGACGCCACGGCGGCGAACAACGCGTCGCTGGCCGGCGCGTGGATTCCGGCCCTGGTGTTCGGCATCCCAGGCGACTCGGTGACCGCCATCGTCCTCGGCGTGCTGATGATGAAGAACATCACCCCCGGCCCGCAAATCTTCGACAATCCGAAGCAGGCGACTCTCGTTTCGGCGATCTACCTCACGTTCATCGTCGCGAACCTGATCCTGATTCCGCTCGGCGCCCTTGCGATCCACGCCGGAACGCTGCTGATCCGCACGCCGCGCCGCCTGCTGGTCCCGTTGATCCTGCTGTTCTGCATCGTCGGGTCGTTCGCCATCAACGGGAGCTATTTCGACGTCGGCGTGATGCTGTTGACAGGGCTGCTCGGCTTCGCGCTGGAACGCTGGAACGTCCCGCTCGGTCCCATCGTGCTCGGAATCGTCCTCGGCGGCGAGGTGGAGAAGTCGTTCATCCAGAACCTGACGAAGAGCGATTCTCTCGTCGCGTTCTTCGAGCGGCCCGTGGCGGCCGGTCTCGGGGCGGCGTGCCTGGCGCTCTGGTTGTTGCCGCCGCTTCTGGCTTTGCGGCGACTCCGCCGCCATGCGGGCACGCCGTGACCTCGGACGCGTTCGCTGCGGCGTCGCCAACCGTCGCGCAGTCGCTGCTGAACCCGCTCGTCTGAGTTGCGCTGCTGCGCTCGGCGCTCGCCGATGTAAAGGTATGGACCAAAGTGGGGCTGGTCCGACCAGGTGATCCGGATCGAGAACAACTACGACCGCGACGTGTTCAACGGCGACTTAGGGATCGTCCAAAAGATCGACCGCGTCGAGCAGGTAATGACCGTCAACTTCGAAGGGCGGTCCGTCGAGTACGACTTCGGCGATCTCGATGAGCTGGCGCTGGCGTATGTGCTGTCGATCCACAAAAACCAGGGTTCCGAGTTCCCCTGTGTGGTGATCCCTTTGCACACGCAGCACTACCTCATGCTGCATCGGAACCTGTTTTACACGGCGGTGACGCGAGGCAAGCGGCTCGTCGTGCTGGTGGGATCGAAGAAGGCGCTGAGCATGGCCGTGCGGCGGGCGGACGCGGGTCAGCGACACACGGCGTTGAGGAAGCGGCTTCAGGAGGCTCAGTAGCGACCAGCCCCCGGCGACGGCGTCGATCGGTGAGCGGGGCGAATGAGGGCGAGCCGGTTTTTGATTGACCGTTCAATTCCGAGAGTAGTTCGACCTCAACAGTCGCCTGCACCCGCCTGACGTCCGAGCCGATCACCGAGCGAACCTTCGGAGACGGGTACGCCGAGAAGCCGACGCGGCGGTAGAATCTGCTAGCGGTCGACGTCATCGTGATGACCGTCGACCCATCGGCGAGGAAGGCGGCCCGGCGTGGTACAACCGCGAATGGGCGATCCGTTCGTCGGGGACTGGCGTCGACCGTCCCACTCGAATCCGTCGCGGTCGATCTGATCGTCCCGATCCCAAACTCATGCCGCTCCACCTCCGATGAACGATCGCCCTCTTGCCGGCCGCACCGCTCTCGTCACCGGCGGCGCCAAAGGGATTGGCCGGGCCTGCTGTCTGAAGCTGGCCCAGGCCGGCGCTGACGTCGCCATCAATTACCTGACGAGTGAAGGGCCAGCCCGGGAAACGGCCGAGGAAGTTCGCCGGGCTGGCGTCCGCGCTCATCTGGTCCGTGCCGACGTCAGTTCGCCCGAGCAGGTCGCTGCCATGGTGCAGGATGTGACCGATGCCCTGGGGCCGGTCGATCTGCTGGTCAATAACGCCGGTGTCTTCCATTTCCTGCCGCACGAAGAGACCACGCTCGAAGTCTGGCGGCAGACGATGGAAGTGAATCTGACCGGCTCCTATCTTGTCACATGGGCCGTCAAGCAGAGCATGATCGAGCGC
Organism: Planctomycetaceae bacterium; assembly: GCA_020850695.1. GTDB lineage: Bacteria > Planctomycetota > Planctomycetia > Planctomycetales > Planctomycetaceae > JADZEF01. Next base: position 7,559 of record JADZEF010000200.1, read on the forward strand.
GGGTTCGGCCGGATCGTCAACATCGCCTCGATCGCCGGCCTCCGCCCCCGGCCGATGTCCATCGCCTATGCGGCCAGCAAGGCGGGCCTGATCGGCCTCACGAAGAGCTTGGCCGAGGCGCTGGCCCCGCACAACATCCGCATCAATGCCGTCGCCCCAGGCCTTATCGACACGGAGATTCTGTCGGGCGTCAGTCAGAATCAAATCGATTCCATCGTCCAGTCGACCCCGCTCGGGCGCATCGGTCATGGCGACGACGTTGCCGATGCGGCCTTGTTTCTGCTGTCCGAACAATCGAGCTTCATGACCGGGCAAACGCTCGTCGTTTGCGGCGGTCGTGTAATGCTGCCGTGACCAGAATTGACGATGGGGGGCCGTCATGATCCAGACCTTGACCTTTTCCGAAGCGGGCGGCCACGCCGTCAATGAGGATTCGTTTTACGTCACGCAGCACCCTCGCCATCCCGGCTGCTGGCTGGTTGCACTTGCCGACGGGCAAGGCGGAAGGGCTGGCGGCCGCCAAGCAAGCCGCCTCGCGTGCGATGCAGTCATTGAAGCAGCGTCCGCAGCCGAGGCCCCATCTCTGCTGAATCCATTCGCCTGGGTGTCGCTCTTGCGCACGGCGGATCTGGCCGTCGCAGCCGATGCCGAGGCCGGCCTCACCACGCTCATCGGACTGTGCCTGCTGAACGATCAACTCGCCGGCGCGTCAAGTGGGGACTCGTCGGTCATGGCACGGTCGGCGAGCGGGGTGATGACCGAACTGACCGCCGCGCAATCCAAGAACCCCCCTGTCGGCTCGGGCGTCGCCGCCCTCTACCCTTTCGCCAGACGGTTTTCGACGCCGTATTCCCTGCTCGCCATGAGCGACGGTGTGTGGAAGTACGTCGGCTACCCCCGCATCAGGGAAGTCCTTCAGAATGAACGGGGCGCAGCAGTCATAGAATGCCTGGAGCGTGCGGCGAGAATGCCCGGTAACGGCCAGTTCCAGGATGACTTCACGGCGGTCATCCTGGAATGTGGCTGACACGATTCCAATTCATTGAGTCAGTTCACGAGATATTCCATATCGAATCGTCGCTTTCTCTGGCAGGTGGGCGGCCTCGCCCACGGTTCGCTGGCATGTTCTGTCGGCATTGCCGACGAACCGAAGGATCCTCTCATCGAGCACGTTCAGCTCGACCGCGTCCGTTCCGGCTACGACATGGTCCACTGTCGGGTTCACCCGCGTGCGGGGGCGATTCCGGGGATGATACCCACCGTCGTCATGACGATGCAGCAACTCCTGCTGAGCGACAGCGACGTCTTCGGCCCGCTCCACGAAATGGGTACGTCCGATCTGGGCAGGGCGTGGGCCGGGCCGGACCTGCATGCGAACCTCGGCCGTCGGCCAAAAGCGGAACTGCTGGAAACCCACATCTGCGACTTCACGCCTTCCTGGCACGCCACGGCCCCAACCCGCAAAGCCCACCAAGATGCAGAGTCGTTCGTCGCGAGAGACGTTCACCAGAACGGATCTTAGGCAAGTTTGCGGAGAGAAAAGTGGCATTCGGCATCGGACGGTCTCCGGATCAGAAAGTCTTCTCCAGACAGAGTATGATCCCGGCCGTCGTAGACGCATCGCCCCGCCCTGCCTTTCCAGCGAGTCCGCTCGATGTTCCTGTCGCGAGTTCGACGGTTTGCCATCGCCAAGGTGTGTGCCGCGCTGACGGCGCTGGCCGCAACCATCGGCGAGTGCGGCGACGAAACGATTGCTTCTACGGTCCTCACAAGGCGACTGCATCATCTCCGCATCGATGGCCCGCGGGAGTGGAGCGAATTCCCGGAGACACCCGAGGCCGACCATCTGGAGCGAAAGTTCTCTTCGAAGCGGAACGAGTCAGAGCAGACGCTCGTGCTGCGGCAACAGGACGTGAAGCAGGCGTGGCGAATTCGTTTGAACGGGAAGGACGTCGGACGGCTGACGGTCGACGAGAACGACATGATCGTCGCGTTTCCCCTCGCTGCGGGATTGCTGGTCGAAGGTGACAACGTGCTGCGGATCGAGGCGGAACCGCGTAGCCGCGACACCGACGACATCCACGTGGGCGAGATCACGATTCATCCCCGACCGATGGAGAACGTATTCTCCGAAGCATCCCTGGAAATCGAGGTGCTCGATCAAGGGACGGACAAACAGCTGCCCGCGCGGGTCACAATCATCAATCGGGACGAGGCCTTGCAGACGGTCGGTGCCCGGTCGAACGATTCGCTCGCGGTGCGGCCGGGGATCGTCTACACGGCGAACGGGACGGCAAGGTTTGGTCTGCCAGCGGGACGATACACGATCTATGCGGGTCGCGGCTTCGAGTACTCCCTCGATTCAGCGTCCGTCGAGATCAAGGCGGGCGAACATCAGAGGAAGACTCTCCGCATTCGCCGCGAGGTACCGACCGAAGGCTGGGTGGCCTGTGACACCCATGTCCATACGCGGACCTTCTCGGGTCACGGCGATGCGACGATTGACGAGCGGATGATCACGCTGGCCGGAGAAGGGGTCGAATTGCCGATTGCCACGGACCATAACCGGCACATTGACTACGAACCGTTCGCCCGGAAGCTGGGCGTCCGGCGGCATTTCACTCCGGTGGCGGGCAATGAGGTGACGACCGCGGTCGGACACTTCAATGTCTTTCCTGCCCGGGCGGACGCTCCCGCACCCGATCATCGGCCCACGGACTGGAAGTCGATCTTCCACAATATCCAGGCCACACCCGATGTGAAGATCGTGATCCTGAACCATGCCCGCGACCTGCATGCGGGCACCCGCCCCTTCGGGCCGAAGCTGCAGAACACGGCGACGGGAGAAAACCTTGAAGGCTGGCAGCTTCGCGCGAATGCGATGGAAGTGATCAATTCCGGATCGGTGCAAAGCTACGCGTTCCAACTCTTCCGCGACTGGATGACGCAGCTCAATCATGGGCGGTTTCTGACTCCGGTCGGCGGGAGCGACTCGCACGATGTCGGCCGCCACTTCGTCGGCCAGGGCCGCACCTACATCAAGGCCCGCGATACGGATGGGAGTGACGTCTCCCTTGAAGAGGCGCTGCAGAGTTTGCGGGCGGGACGCGTCATGGTGAGCTACGGCCTCCTGGCCGAGTTGACGGTCGACGGCCGGTACGGTCCAGGGGAATTGGCCCCCGCCCTTGGCGAAACGATTCGAGCCGACGTGCGCGTGCTCGGCCCGCACTGGGTGCGGGCCGATCGGATAATGCTCTTCGCGAACGGCCAGTTGATCCGCGAATCAACAATTGCCGAAGAGCCGGACGCGCCCCGCCCCACGACGGGTGTGATCTGGACGGGCGGGTGGGATCTTCCCAGGCCAAAGCACGACGTCCATCTCGTCGCGATCGCTCTCGGTCCGGGCGTCGATGGGCTCTACTGGAAGACGGCCAAGCCGTACCAGCCGACGTCGCCCGATTGGAAGCCCCAGGTCATCGGCGCGAGCGGGGCGGTGTGGCTCGACATCGACGGAGACGGACGGCCGACGCCCGCCATCGATTATGCCCGAGCCGTCATGGCGTCAAAGCCCGCCGATCTGTCCGCACTGCTGACCCGACTGGCAGAATATGATGAAGCCGTCGCGATCCAAGCGGCCCGGTTGTGGGAGCAGGCGGGCCATGTCTTGCCGGGCACGGAAGCCGCGGCCGCTTTCAAAGAGGCCGCCCCCACCGTTCGGCGGGGGATTCAGG
>JADZEF010000201.1 GCA_020850695.1 Planctomycetaceae bacterium
GGGGGGGGGGGGGGGGGGTGGGGGGGACTAAAACCGGCGTGAGTTCGATGCGGGTCGTTCATGAGCTTCGCTTGAATGAACTCGGAGAACGATGGACCGAACTCAGCGCACGAGTGCAGGATAGCAGTGGGTCGCTTGAATCAGAATCATGCAGTACCGGTCTCGTTGCGTCACGTAGCGGTCGCCAACTTCATGGTCTTTCCGTCCCCCCATCTCCCCCTCGCCCCCTCCCCCCATCCTCGGCCCCGGCCGCTTCTTGTTGAACAACGTCTACCGCAGACTTACACTGCGAGGGTGGCGTGCGCTGTCGCCCGAGCGGACGAGGTGACTACGATTCCCAGGGCGGGACCGAGGCGATTCAGGGGCAGGTTCGAGGAACGGGCGTGCGGCCCACCGACGGTGATCGGACTTCAGCATGGGCGTGATGCGGTTCCAACTCCCTTCGTCCCGACCCGACGGGACCGCGCCCGCACTCTATCGCGCTTATATCAGCGGATTTGATGGTCGCGTCTATGCGACCCGCATCGAGATTGCTCACGAAGCGTTGCTGTGCCGTCGGTCGACGTCGGACAGCGGGCGGTTGAACGTGGCGTGGCCGGTGGAGGGATTTGGCTCGCCGGTCTTGTCGACCGCTTCGCTCATGGAGCGGCAAGAGCCGTATCTGCTGCCGGTGGAGCTGGCCCGCGGCAAGATCTGCCAGGTGCGCGATCAATTGGGGGCCTGGCAGCTGGCGGGGATGATGATTCCCGAAGAAGTGCAACTGCTTCAGCGTGAGGCCCAGTCGTTGTTCGCCCGCGCGGCGTCGAACCAGGCGGATGCGGAGGCCGCCGCGGACTTCGCTCAGAAGGCCCTCACAAAGGCGTGCCAGGCGGCCGATCAGGTAGTGCGGTCGTACACCCGGCAGCGACTGTATGTGCGGCGGCGGAAGGGGGGAGGATTGCCGACGTTTCTGGGGTGCGACCCGGGAACGGTCGCGCTCGACAGCGAGTGGACCGGGCGTTTCCGCGAAGCATTCACGGCGGCGATGGTTCCGGTGCGATGGAACGAGATTGAACCGAACGAGGGGGAGTACGATTGGAGTGCCGGCGACGCGATAGTGGAGTGGTGCCGCGAAAATCGTCTCACGCCGTTCGGCGGACCGCTTCTGGACTTCGGTCCGAACGGGCTGCCTCGCTGGTTAGAGAAGTGGGAACACGACTTTTTCAATCTGCAGAGCTTTCTGAGTGATTTTGTCGAGACGGCGATCGGGCGGCACATCGGGCGGATCCGGTATTGGGAGGTTGCGGCAAGGGCGAACACCGGCGGCGGTCTGGCGCTGACGGAAGAACATCGCCTGATGCTCGTCGCCCGCGTGCTGGAGACGGCTCGGCAGGTCGATGCTGACCTGCAGTTGATGATCCGGATCGATCAGCCGTGGGGGGACTATCAGGCCCGCGGCCAGCACCAGCTGACGCCGATGCAGTTTGTCGACGCGTTGTTGCGGTCCGGCGTGGGGCTGTCGGCGGTCAATCTTGAGTTCGCCATCGGCTACCGACCGCGCGGTACGGCCCCACGCGATCTCATGGACTTTTCGCGGCTGCTGGATCAGTGGGGAGGTCTCGGGCTGCCGCTCAACGTGCAATTTGCCCTTCCGGCAAACCCGAATGTCGATCTGAATTCCGATTCGGACCTGGAAGTCGATCCGGCACAAGGCGGGGGCTGGACCGAGTCGCAGCAGGCGGAATGGGTTGACCGGTATCTTCCCCTGACGATGTCCAAGCAAGGTGTGATGGGGGTGTTCTGGTCGCACTTCCAGGAAAGCGCCCCGCACCACTTTCCGAATGCAGGATTGATCCGCGAGGATGAATCACTGCGCCCGGCGTATGGAAAAATCGTCCAGCTGCGCAAGGATTACCTCAAAGGGGATGAGAAGTAGCGGCGCAGTCGGTTTCAAGTCCGCCGTGCGAGTTCCGGAAGTGTCCCCATGCCTGCTCCTCCGTCAGTACAGGATGTCGGCGACGCTGCGACGGGCGGCGCGTTTCCCCCCGGGATGGAGTGGATCGAGTGGCCGTTTTGCGCCGTCGCGGTCAGCATTCAGTACGGGTGCGTGTACGCGGTCTTTCGATGGCACTTGCGGCGGAGGGAGCAAGCAGCGTTGTCGTTGTCTGGCGGCGTCGACCAATTTCTCTCCCTCCTGCGGTGCGAGCGTGGTCTGCTGAAGGGGATTTTTCTCGTCGGTGCGGGCTTCGTCTTTGTGGTGTTGTTTTTGCGGGAAATGGTGGTCTCCGAACCAAAGGCCTGGCCGTTTCTCGCTGTGGCATGGATTGCCGGCATCTGGTTCTCGATCGACCTGGCGTATCGTCATCACCTTGCCCGGTTGCAGCGAATGCGTGCGTGAGTTCCATTGCCCGGTCGGGCGCGGGGAACACCAACCGCCACGTGGTACACTGAGGCTGTCGGATGACCGGCGACCCGGAAGTGACATACATCGTTTCGTGGAATCGAAGTCCAGATGCCTGCCCGCCCCCCGGTCGCCCCAGGTCCTGTTGCGACGCCTTCGGGCATTGCCGGAAGCCTGGCGTGGATTGCGGGAGGCTCTCTTGCGACGGCGATTGCGCTGCAATCGATGCTGTCGCTTCCTGAGGCCTTTGCAACGATGGGGAGCCGGTCGCTGCGCGAGCGGCTGGTGATGGCGTTTGGCGGAACTGTCCCCGCAGCGCTCGATGCCCCTATCGATCCGCCGTGGCTGCTGAGTCTCTGGCTGGTTGTTGCGGTTGCGTGTCTGGCGATCACCGCATGCGCCGCGTTGTGGGGGCGAAACGCGGAGTTCGGTCGGCAGGGGGCGTTTTCCGCAATGGGGCGCCACGCCGGCCGATGGATGCTTTTGCCGGGGCTTTGGGAAGTATTGCGGTTGACGGCCTTCGTGACGGGTTGGACTTCGCTGGAAGGTCTATTGATCGAGACGGGCCACCTTTTTCTGGCCGGTGGGATTGCGGGATGCTTGACATCGCTTGCGAGCGGCGAGGCAAACGGGCCTGGACGGGAATGCGATTCCATCGGCACGCGACGGTCGTTCGTTATCGTGGTTGCGGGGGCGTGTACCTATGCGGTCGTCTTCACGGCCATGAACTGGCAGCTCTATCGGTCGCTCCTCGTCCCGCACGGGGACACTGTCATGTATGAGGAGCATCTCTGGAATCTGCTGCACGGGAAGGGATTTCGCAGTTACCTCGATCAGGGGTTGTTTCTGGGGGAGCATCTCCAGGTCATTCATGCGCTGCTGATTCCTGTGTATGTGCTGTGGCCTTCGCACCTGCTGCTCGAACTGTGCGGGTCGATTGCGCTGGCGAGCGGGGCGCTGCCGACATACTGGCTGGCGCGGCGGCATACCGGCAGCCCGTCGGCGGCCATGTGGATGGGTCTGGCGTATCTCCTGGCTGTGCCAATGCAGTTTCTGGATATCGCGATTGATCTCAAGACGTTCCGGCCGACATCCTTCGTCATTCCGCTGATGCTGTTCGCTCTCGACCAGATGGAGCGTCGGCGGTGGAAGACGATGCTGGTGCTGCTGGCGGCGACGCTTTCGGCCCAGGAGGACCTGTCGCTGGTGATTGGTCCGCTGGGCGTGTGGATCGCCTGGGATGCGTGGCGCGCGGCAAGGCGGAAAGGCAATGCGAACCCGCAAGCGACGGACCGGACGCCGGTGTGGATCGGGGGCGGCGTTGCCCTGTTTGCCGGGATCTATTTGATTGTGGCGCTGACGGTGCTCATCCCCTGGTTCCGGGCGGGGGCCGAGGTGCACTACACGACCTACTTTGGCGAACTGGGTGGGTCTCCCGGCGAGATCGCCCGGAGCATGGTGACGAAGCCAGCTTTGTTTTTCGGAAAGTTGTTCGGGCTTCGCTCGCTGAAATATGTCCTGTTGCTATTGCTGCCCTACGGATTGATGCCGCTGCGCTCGCCGGGGCGGCTGGCGATCGCGGGGCCGCTGTTTGCGGCGCTCTGCCTGATGGATACCTCGCGGGATCCCGCACAGCAGGGACTCGAGATGCTGTTGCCCTATCACCATTTTCATGCGCCGCTGGTGCCGATCCTCGTGTGGGCGGCGACCGCCGGGATCGGCGCGAGCCGGAAACCGTGGAAGCAAGAGTCCGGGCAGTCGTTGGAGAAAACCTCGCCCATCACATCCCCCACACCGTCCTTAGCGCCGCCGGCTGACTTTGCGGCTGGATTCGAGCGGCGCGCGGGTTGGCGAGCGCGGTTCGTCTTCGGGTCCGCCCTCGCGACCGGATTGTTTCTGGGATTGAGCCCGCTGGGCATCGCGTTCTGGGATGCTGGCTCGACGTGGCACTGGCGAAAGCTGTATGTTCCTGGCAAGCGCTCGGACATGTTGCCTCGCGTTCTGGCAGAGATTCCTCCGTCGTCCCGGGTCGCTTCCACCGACTTCGTGCATCCGCGATTTACGCATTACGAACGTTCTTATGACTACAGCGCCTTTCGTCGCCGTGTCAGCGGGTACGAGCTGCGCGTGCCGGACGACACGGACTACATCGTGATCGACACCCAGCACCGCTACAGCACGATCAAGTCGCCGAAGGACGTCCGCGAGCTACGCGAGGAGCCGGACGAGTGGGAATTGCTGCCGGATACGACCGAGGGGTACTTCATCGTGTTGCGGCGGAAGACAAGATCTGAGTAGCCAGAATCCGGAACACAGTGCGGAGTCTGTCATGTCCGAACGATCTGAATCGGTAACGCGTCGGGATTTCGCCCGGCTGGCGGCGGTTGCGGCCGCGGTGCCGCTGGTGGCGGCATCGGCGGAGGTTGTGTCACATGCCGCCGATGATGAGAAGCCGGAAGGACCGAAGCCGACGCATGAGCGGCCGCTGCATGAGTTGTATCTCGACGTGCTGCGGCATCGCTTTCCGCATGAGAAGCTGACGCCGGAGAACCTCGACCTGCTGCGGGCCGACATCGCAGGGGACCTGGGACGGTCGCGGACGCTTGATAAGTTTCCGCTGAAGAACAGTGACGAGCCGGGATTCGTCTTTGCGGCATGGCGGCAGGAATGACCGGAGGGTTCCGTGGATTTCCGGGAATTGTCGGAAGGCTCAGAGGCGTGGTTTGCGACGGAAGTTGTATCACGGGCACACATGTGCGTGGACGAGGCGCGAACGGTTTTCGCACGGGCATGAGTGCCCGTGCTACGTTTTAAGGCCGCTGTCCGACGAAGATTCAATAACAATTGCTCGAACGGCATGGGGTGGGGGATGGGGGTTCCGGCGGAATGCGCGTTTGAGACCGTGGCTGCGCTGGGGCGGCGGTTGCGGGGGAAAGAGTTCACGTGCGTCGAACTCGCCGAGTTCTTCCTGGCGCGGACCGAGAAGTACGGGCCGAAGTTCAATGCGGTGGTGACGGTGACCCGCGACCGCGCCTTGAGCGAAGCGCGGCAAGCGGATGTTGACCTGAAAGCGGGCAAGGATCGCGGGCCGCTGCACGGGATTCCGTACGGGGCGAAGGATCTGCTCAACGCGGCTGGGTATCCCACCTCGTGGGGGTCGGCGCCGTACAAGGACCAGGTGTTCGACGAGGATGCGACCGTCGTCCGTCGGCTGAAGGAGGCGGGGGCCGTCTTGATCGCGAAGCTGGCGATGGTCGAGATTGCCGGAGGGATGGGATACCAGCAGGCGAATGCGTCGTTTACCGGGCCGGGGTTGTGCCCCTGGGGGCCGGACCGCTGGTCGGGGGGATCGTCGACGGGGCCTGGGTCGGCCGTGGCGGCCGGAATGTGCCCATTCGCGATTGGGTCGGAGACGTGGGGGTCGATCATGACGCCCGCGTCGTTCTGCGGACTTTCGGGGCTTCGGCCGACGTATGGGCGTGTGAGCCGGCACGGGGCGATGGCGCTGAGCTGGACGCTCGACAAGCTCGGCCCGATGTGCCGCACCGCGGAGGATTGCGGGCTGGTGCTGAACGCAATGGCCGGACGCGATCCGCTCGATCCGACGTCAATCGATCGACCGTACGCCTATCCGGAGAAATCACCGCGGAAGCCCCCCTTCCGACTGGCCGTGCTGAAGGGTTGCGTCGACAAGGTTCAGCCGGCAGTCAAGGAGAACTTCGAGAAGTCGGTTGAAGTTCTGGCGAAGATGGGAAGCATCGTCGAAGACGGGCTCGAAGAGGACATTCCCTATTCGGCGGCGACCGCGACGATTCTGTTCGGCGAGATGGCGGCCGCGCATGGCGACCTGGTATCGACGGGGAAATGCTGGGAGCTGACGGCGCTCGAGGATCAGTGGGGCGGGCATTCCTCGCAGGTCATCACTGCGCGCGACTATCTGAACGCGATGCGGATCCGACCGTTCATCCAGCGCCGGGTGGATGCCTTCCTGTCGAAATACGATGCGGTGCTTTCGCCGACGATTCCGAACGTCGCCCCGCCCATCGATCGGCCGTTCCGCGCGTACGCGGGCGATGTCCGAGGGACGAACATCGGCGGTGCGGGGAATGCGGCAGGGGTGCCCGCGATCAGCGTGATGAACGGATTTGGCGAAAACGGACTGCCGACGGGCCTGCAGCTGGTTGGCCGGGCGTTCGACGAGAACGTGCTGCTGGCGGTGGTGGATGCCTACCAGCGGGCGACCGAGTGGCACTTGAAGACGCCGGCGCTGTGAGCGCGGCGAGGAGACGCAAAAGGCGAAGGCATCGCAAACCCGCAAGCGTGGAGCGATGCCTCTCTTTTTGCCGGCCAGGAAATGAAGCGAGCGTCAGCCCCAGAACTTTTCGCCGTGCCAGTTGAACTCGGGGGTCGTTTCGACTTCGATGTCGCCGTTGACGCAGGTCTGGCACGAGAGGCGAAGTTCGTTCTCGTTGCCGATTCGGGCGAACATGGCGATCGGATGCTTCAGAATGTTGGCCTTTTCCCAGAGGCTCTGCTCACTGCAGTTCTCCGCCCCTTTCTTGATCATCACTTTGCAGGCCGTGCAAAGCCCGAAGCCCGGGCAGTGAAGAACCTTCTCGATTCCCTGATACACCTGGACGCCCGCTTTCATCGCTTCGGTGCGGAGGTTGGCGCCTTGCGGAACCTCAACCGTCTTCTTCTCTTTGATGAACTTGATCGTGGGCATGTCGGGGCGGCCTTTGGCGCTCTCGAAGGGTGAGATCGGGGACTGGAATTGGTGATATTATTCGCGTGTGGTGCGGTTTTCCAGTTGATGGCCGATAGATGTCGTGATTCATTTCTCTCCGGGAGGCAGCAACATGCCCTCATGATCGGCGGGTGAACGACTAGAATGGGAGAGCGACCGCGGCCGTTTCCGCTCGAGAGGCCCGTCCGGATTGTGGGAAGGAACGTGAGATGCCGAAGTTCGTGGTGACACTTCTGGATCGGCGCCTCTCGCGTCCGCCGACCACATCCTGCCGACGGAACCGGAGGCGGGGCGACTCTGCGCTGAGAGTGGTGGCCAGTTTTGCGGCCGTCGGGCTTTGGATGCTGGTCGCAGGCATCGGACGAGCCCAGGAGAACGCCGACGTCCCGCGACGGATCCGGGAGTCGGTGACGCTCGAGACGAACAGTGCGGTCGCAAAGAAGTTCGGGACCGTTCAGGATTATCTGTCGGCGAAGCAGTGGAATCAGGCGGTCGACCTGCTGGCGGACATTTCGACGCAGCATGGGGAGATTCTGGTTTCGGTCGGGCCGGGGCGGTACGTCAATGTGGCCCGGCAATGCCAGCAGATTCTGGCCGCTGCGCCGGAGGAGGCGCTTGCGGTGTACCGGCGGCAGGTCGACCCGCAGGCGCGGCAATGGCTCGAGCAGGGAATGGCGGGGGACGAGGCGGCTCTCGAGCGGATCGTCCGGCAAGCGTTCGTCAGCAGCTATGGGGATGACGCACTCACCCTGCTGGCAGAGAAGGCCTGGGACCGGGGGGATCTCGCGGCGGCACGGCGGCTGTGGGAGCAACTGATTCCCTCGGACGGCGAGGCGAAGTCGTCCAGCGTCTTGCGGTATCCGGATCCGAGCACTCCGCGGGCGGAACTGGCCGCGCGGCTGGTCCTGTGCAGCGTGATGGCCGGAGAGGTCGAGCGGGCACGTCACGAGATTGCCGTCTTCGCAACGCAACACGGCGATGCAGAAGGAACCATCGCCGGGCAGACGGGGAATCTCGCGACGATCCTGCGAGGCGTTTCGGAGCAGGCGAGGGGGTGGACATTTCCAGTGCCCGACAATGAGGCGTCGACATTCGCGATGACACCAGAGCGAACGCGCGTCGTCCCTCATGCGGTCGAGGTCGGGGGATCGCGGTGGTCGGTTCCGCTCGCCACGCACCAGATGACGCTGCCGGCAAGTCGGCTCGCCCTGCACCGGCGGAATGCCTTGTGCTATTTCCCGCTGGTTTACCGCGACATGGTGCTCGTCAACGACGACGAGCGGATTTTCGCGTGGAAGCTGTTTGCTCGATCGGCGAAGGATGACCTGCCCGTTCCCGCATGGCCAAGGGATGGCGACGATTCGGGATTGCTCTGGGAAATGAAAAAATACCGCCGGTTCGAACGGAAGCTGGGCACGCCGCGGTTCACCATGTCGCTCGCGAACGGACGTCTCTATGCCAAAATGGGAGAGACGGTGACGGGCCGCTCGAAGAACGACTTCGCGCGCCTCGAAAGTGCGCTCGTCTGTCTGGATCTCACCGGTGCGGAAGGCCGGGAAGTCTGGGTGGTGCACGCGGAGGAGACCCTGGGCGATGGATGGGCTTTCGACGGCTCGCCGCTGGTCGATCGCGAGCATGTCTATGTGGTGGCGCGAAAGAGCCAGCCGCAGATGCAGCTCAACGTCGCCTGCTTCCATGCAGTCTCTGGAAATCTCCTCTGGAATCGTAAGGTCTGCACTGCGGTGGCCCCGCTGGCCGACGCGAATAACCTCGTGACGCACCTGCTGCTGACCCGCGGCGACGACGCGTTATTCCTGTCGACCGATCTCGGCGCTCTTCTGGCCATCGATCCTCGCGATGGGACACTGCGGTGGGCGACGACGTATGAAGGCCACGAAGTCGAGAACGACGCGGTCCCGTCCGACCACTCGCTTCGAGGGCTTCAGCCGTGCGTGTCGGCGCGGGGACTGGTGCTGGCGGCTCCGAGCGATTTCAGCGGGGTGATGGCACTCGAGTCCTCGGGAGGCGCAATCCGGTGGGAGCGACGGTTGAAGGGGGGTGTCCGCCACATTCTGGGAGTGACCGGAATGGGGACGGTCATCGTCAGCGGCGAGCGCCTCTGGGCGCTCGACCTGAGGACGGGACAGGTCCGCTGGCATCTCGGAAATGACGAACCCGGGGAAGGGGGGTATGGACGCGGCGTCCTTGCGGGAGACCTGGTCTACTGGCCAAAGCGGCTCGAATTGCTGATGGTTCGTCAGGCGGACGGCGCGATTCAGAGTCGGCGCAATCTGAGAGCCCTTCATGGAGATTCGGAAGGGGGGGGAGGTAATCTGACGATCGCCGACGGAACGCTGCTGATTGCGCAGCCCGACCGGTTGACGGCATTTGGCGAGTATGGAGTCATCAAATCCAGGACGGAGAAGGAATTGTCGGCTCGGCCCGAGGATCCGCGACTCTGGTTGCGGTTGGCGAATGTGGAGGAAGGGCTCGGGGACCGGGCTGCGGCGATCGTTCATGCGGGGCGAGCGGCGGCATTGATCGCCAGGGATGGCGAAGGGTCGGACCGGGGCTTGAGGGACGCGCTGCGGTCGTACCGGCTCCGGCTCCTGCTGGCGCATGGGCGGGCGGAAAGCGATGGGGGGCGAGGCGAGTCCGCGTTGCACAGTCTGCGGGAGGCCGCGGCATTGGCCAGCGACCCGGCGACAGAGATTGGCGCTTTGCGCGAGTTATCCCGTGCGGCCGAAAGACACGGCGACATGGGGGCGGCAGCGGCGGCCTGGCAGACGATTCTCGACCGCCCGGACCTGGCGAGCCAGCGTTCGGTCGTTTCTTCGTCCCGGCCCTTCGGCCAGACTCGCGTGCCGATCGAGGGATATGCGAGGCAGGAATTGAACCGGCTTGCGGAACGGCGCCGTGAAGCCGCGGGAGCGTCCGGAAATGTTTCGCCGCGACTTGAACAGGAGCCTGAGAAGCGCGACGACGAAGTCCTGGAAGCTCTCCTCCGCTCGAATCCGCCACCTGGCAACGCATCGGCATTGCTCCGCGAACTGACTGACCAACTGGTCGACGAAGGAGACGCGGCCCGGGCGGTGATCCTGTTGAACGAGTTCATGCGGCAACCGCCGTTTCGTGCGGAACGTGCCAGCCTTCAGCGTCGCCTCGACTCTCTCCGAAGCGAACTGGGTTTCCCCGGGGAGAGCGTGGGCGGGCAACCGGACCGCCCCGAGGATCCCGTGCTGTGGCGAACGAAATGGAGCGGTCGGGCGGAGGGGGATTTACCGTTGCTGGTTCCTGCCAACGCGCCCGCAGCCTGGCAGTGCGTGCTTCAGCAGAACATCTCGCTCTCGTGTCTTCGTCTCGACGACGGAGCGATTCGATGGAGCCGCGGGGTCGATCGCCCCGTCCGCTGGTCCGCGTTCTCGGCCATCCATCTGCTGATTGGGACCGACGCATCGATCTCGGCGTTGTCGCCGGATTCGGGAGCGCTCCGGTGGACGGTCCCGCTGCCCGACGGCGAGTCGAACGCCAGGGCGGCGCGGTCGAAGCTTGAGCGGGAGTCGCGATCGCCGCAGTACTTCGCGGATGAATCGCGCGTGATCGTGTTCGATCGAGGCGAGCGGGTCTTCTGCCTGGATTCATGGACGGGGCGACTCCGGTGGGAGTTCCTGCCGCACGAACCGCTGCTTCCGGCGTGGCTGGCGACGAGTCGGCTGATCGCTGTGCAGGGGGAGTCGTCGGGGCGGACGATCCAGATCGATCCGGCCAGCGGAGAGTCGACCGATCGGTCCCACCGCACCGAGCGCGAAGCCTGGCGGGCCGATCCCGTCGCGTTCGGTGAGAACGGCATTGCGGCGGCGCTCAGGTCGCATCGCTTGATTGGAGTTCCGCCCTCGGAGAACTCGAAACGGCTGGGGCTCCCGCTTGCGCCCTGGAAGTACGAAGGGCCAATCTCATGGTCGAATGTGCCGCCGGCGATCCTATCTCACGGGGAAACGCTCCTGGCGGTGATCGATGGCAATACGCTTTGCCGGCTCGATCCGGAATCGGGGGGGCGACGCTGGAGCCGGCCGGCGGCTCGAACGCCCATGAAAGAGCCGCACCGTTCGATGGTCGTCTCCGACCACCATGCATTTCTCGCGGCCGATGGATTTGTCCGTGCGGTCGAACTTGACCAAGGGGCGCTCGTGTGGGAGACGTTTGTCGGAGCGCCTGAAAGCGCGTCATACCTCACGGCCATCGGCAATCGGCTGGTGGTATTGCCGAGCGAGACGACGGGCGAAGGGGAAGCCCACATGCTGCGGTTGGAACAGTCCACGGGGCGGATCGAGCAATCGCTGCGAATAAACAGCGCCGACAAGGGGCGTGTCGAGGTGACGCCGCGGTGGGGCCGGCCGGTCGTCCAGGTCGGACGATCGATTCAGGTGTTCGGTCCCCTCTGACGGCAGCAATCGGCTAAGATCGCGCCAGGGGACTGCCGTCGGGTCATGGTTGGAAGTATTGCATGAGCGGGAGCGCCGGAACTGCGGTGCGCGTGGGAGTGTGGGGAATCGGCCGAGAGGGCCGGCATGCGCTGGAAGCGTTTGTCGCCCAGGAAGGGCTGACGATCGCCGGAGCCTGCGACGCTGACCCATCGCGGCGCGATGGGCTTCCGGAGTGGATTCGACTCTTCTCGACGGCCGATGCGCTGCTGGAATCGGCCGATGTGGACGCCGTGGCGATCTCGGACGAAGCGGCCACCGCCGATGTCGCCTGTGCGGTGCTCGCGGCCGGGAAAGTCGTCATTCTTACCACGCCGGTCCAATGGACGCTTCGCGAGATGGACGCGCTGCGGCGGTCCGCGACGGCGTCGCGAAAGGCGATCGTCCTTCTGGCTCAGGAGGCGTTGAGCGCGGATTTTCAGACGGCCGAAGCGGCACTGGAGCGGCCTGAGATGGGGCCGGTGCGTCACGTCCATTACGCTCTCTGGTCGCCGCCCGTGATTGCCGGATCCGCATGGTCCGAGTTCCACGCTTGTTGCGACCGGCAGCTCATGCGGGATCGGATGCTGGCGCGCGAAGCAGGGCGGATTGCGGCCCTGGCGCGATTGATCAGGGAAAGACCAGTTGAAGTTCGTTGCGCGATCATCGCGGAGCAAACTCGGGAGGACGAAGGCTTTCTCAACGGCGGAGAGTTCGCGCTCGACGTCCGGTTCGAATCAGGAGCAGCGGCTCGGCTCGAAGTCAATCGCCGAACCTGTCTGACGCATGCGACGGGCTGGGTGGTGAGTGGAACGGGGGGCGGTTACCGCAAAGGGCGATTCTTCCAGGTGACACGCGACGGTGAGATTTTCGACGTGCCGCAATCGCGACCCTCGCCGGAAGCCGACCTGCGGTCGCGACTGAGTGACGCGATTCGAGGAATCCGGACGGATTGTGACTGGCTGTTGCGGACTGCCACCCTGGTGCGGGCCGCACGAACTTCCGCGGAGACGGGACAGGCGGTGACTCGCCTGGACTGATCGGCCCGCCCACTTTTCCTTCGATGGAGAACAGCGCCGATGCCGCACCGCTTGTGTCTTGCGGGTCGATCGCTTTGAATGGTGCCCTCGATCGTCGCTCCGGCTCCCCTTGACCGGCGGGTGGACCGTTGGGTCCATGCCTCGATGACGACACTTGCTCGGATAATCACGGACACCTCCATGACGCTGCAGATTTCGAACGTCCCTCTGGCTCAGGCGGAATGCGACTGGCTGATTGTGGCGACGGCCGAACCGGTGGAACTGGCCGGGCCTCTGGAAGCCCTGAATGGAGCTTTGGGAGGCGCGCTGGCGCGGCTGAAAGAGTCAGGAGACCTGACGGGGAGTGCGGGAGAGATCGTTTCGTTGCGGGGCATTGCTGGAGCGGCGGCGAAGCGTGTCTTGCTGGTGGGCCTGGGAAAGGCCGCGGACCTCGATGTTCAGCGTCTGGACAAAGCCTTGATGACGGCGGTCCGAGAGGTGACGTCGAAGCGAAGTATGCGCGTGGCCATTGCGGTGGGCGGGGCAGGGGGCTTATCGCGTCCGCAGGTGGCCCAGTCGGCGGCGACCGCTGCGGTGGTCGGCGGGAGCGGACCCGGGCTGTATAAGCAGGAAGCGGGGCGCTATCCGCTCGAATCGATCACGCTGATCGAATCGAGCGATGACTCCGGAGCGTTCAAGGCGTCCGTGGAGCGGGGAGAAATCCTGGGGCAATCGATCAACCTGGCTCGCGAACTGATCAATCGCGGCCCGCACGAGATTTATCCGGAGAGCTTCGCCGAGCGGGCCCGGCAGGCCGCGGCGGATTGCGGCTTCGGCTGCGAAGTCTTCGACGAGGGGCGGATGCGCCACGAGCGGTTCGGCTCGATGCTGGCGGTGGCGCAGGGGAGTGAGCGGCCGCCGCGAATGGTTGTGCTCGATTACCGCGGCGCGGATCCGGGGGCGCCGACGCTTGCGTTCGTCGGAAAAGGAGTCACGTTCGACAGCGGGGGACTGTCGCTGAAGCCGACGGACGGCATGCTGACGATGAAGTGCGACATGGCCGGCGCGGCGACGGTGCTGGCGGCGGTCACCGCCATCGCGCGCCTGAAACTCAAGGTCAACATTCAGGGATACCTCGGGCTCGTCGAGAACATGGTGAGCGGGACGTCGTACAAGCTGGGGGACGTACTGACTGCTCGCAACGGCGTGACAATCGAAGTGCACAATACCGATGCGGAAGGCCGCCTCGTGCTGGCCGATGTGCTGGCTTATGCGGTCGATGCAGGAGTGGACCGCATCATCGATCTGGCGACACTGACCGGCGCGTGCGTTGTGGCACTCGGTGAGGAAGTCGTCGGATCGTTCACGAACAACGCGGCCTGGGGTGAGCAGGTGATGGCCGCTGCGAAGAGTTGCGGCGAGGACATGTGGCCGATGCCGATGCACTCGCACTTCGCCGACCTGCTGAAGAGCGACGTGGCGGACGTGAAGAACGTGGGACCGCGTTGGGGGGGAGCAGTGACGGCGGCGAAGTTTCTTGAGAAGTTTGTCGGCGACAAGCCGTGGGTTCACCTCGACATCGCGGGTCCTGCGTTCGCGTCATCGTCGAAGCCGCATCGCGATGGGGGAGCGACGGGATGCATGGTGCGGACGCTGGTGGAGGTGGCAAGCCGGGCGGCATCCACGTGAAGCACCCCGTGGCACGGCATTAGAACGGATCACCGCCGAGTTTTCTGGCCCGCAGAAGGGCCACGGAAAGGACGGATGGGACGGATTTCACGGACAACTGAGCCATGTGATCCGTGTCTCTCGGTTCTCTCCGTCGTTTCCGTGGCCCCTGGGGATTACCCGTGATCGTCACCATGTGATTCCAATCCTCATCGGATCGGAAAGTGCGAAGGCAATCTGGGGAATCCTCAATGGCTGGTTCGCCGGATGCCGCGCCGGGTTGTCCACAGCTTGGCGCGGTCAACGGCTCGTTCGAGTCCGCGGGTTTGCGGAAGCCGTTTGGGGCGACTGGGCCGCCGTCTCGGGGGTGGGGTTGCCGTCTCGGGCGGCCTGACGAGACGCGGTGATGAGCTGCTGCGCATTCAACAGGTGGTTGCCCGAGCCATAGGTTTCGTGGCGGCCAGAGATCGTCTCGCGGACGAGTTGTTGCAGCGGCAGGCCATTCTGAATATTCCAGGCCGCGGCCTGAATGGCGGGGCGGCTGCCGGACCGCAGGTCGACATTCTCGAAGAGAGCGACCAGTGCCGGATCTTTCGCGTGTTCCTCGATCGGCCGCAACTCGTAAATCATCTTTGAAGTGGGCGTTTTCTTGCCGTGGTCGAGGCAGACCGACTGGATTTCGAGCTGGACCGTTTTTTCGGGCGGAATGCTGCAGAATCCGCCGCCCAGCACCTTGGATTTGCCTTTGGCCGAGGGCTTGGCCTTGCTGTTGACGTTGAAGATGCCCTGTCCGACGGCCTGGTTCTGCATCTGCTGCCCTGAGGCTCCGATCTGACCGCCGATCGACTGAGCCGCGTTGTTGCGGTTGGCCTGGTTCTGTCCGTTCTGAAAGTTGTTGCCCTGGCCGAAAGGATTCTGGCCAAACGGATTCTGGCCGAATTGCTTGAGGACCGGGACGGCCGCTACGGCCTTTGGGAACTCGACTGTCAATGGTTCGTCGGTCTTGTTGGAGACGAAGAACTGCGCCTGAAGCTCGTCGCGCGGGACAACGCGGACACTGATCAGGCCCTCATCGAGGGCTTCGAAGAGTTCGACGCGCCGGGCCTCGGGATCGACGAAGAGCTTGCGGATGGGACCGTCGCCCGCGATGGCCGGTACGGTGCAAGTGAGGACCAGGGCTGCGGCGGCGACGCGATGGAACAGCGAATGGATGAGCACGGGCCGGCTCCTGCGAGGGGGACGCGAACAGACTCCCAGCGGCCTTTCTGGCTGGTTGGAAAGGGATACGGATTCGCTGCGATGGATTCAACAGGTGTTGATTGATTTTTGGAGAGGGCGCGGAGGGAAGGCATCGCGAACCCGCAAGCGTGCGACGGACGCGTGCGGATGCCCGATGCCGGTGGTGCACTGCGTGAGTTGTTGTGGGGTGTGGGTGCCCGGACTGTTTGAGAATGGCGGCCGTTAAAGAGTGCGACGGGTGGACTTCGGATTGCTCCGAGGTCCACCCGTCAACACGTCCAGGGTCACCTGGTAAATCAAGACTGGCCGAGGCCAGATTGTCAGCAATTACGACCGGCTGCGGTCGCGGCTCGAAGCGGTGTTGCTCCCCGGGAGCAAGATGTGGGTCGAGGGCAGGTCCGGCGGCGGAAGCGGCTTCGTCGCTTTGGGGACAGGGACCGCTTCAACCGGTGCGGTATTCGCCGGAGCCGCCGTCGGCACGACGGCCGTCTGACACTGTCCGCCGCAATCGCCGCCGCAACGGCTGCAGCCATGGCCATTCAGGCTGAACGGCTTGAACGATGGGCGGTGGATGTCCGGGTGGTGCAGGCGCTGATAACCCGGGCATTCGCGGGAATGCCACGTCGACGGCCACGGCGGGGCCGGGATCATGTTCGGGTTTGGCTGCCAGGTCGGCACCCGCTGGCCGTAGTAGCCGAGTTGCGTGGTGTCGGTCGGCATGTAGACCTGCGGGAACTGCTGGGCGCCGACGAAGGCGCGGGGATCGCCGTACCAGAAGTCCGGGTCCATCTTAGAGTACTGGACCGGAATGCGGTTGAGGACGGGACGCTTGACCGGCCGCGACCACCCGTAGTCGGGGGGATAGGTCACGGCGTTACGGTCGACGATCCAGGCTTCGACGGGGCTCGTGTACCGGACCGGGCCGGCGTTATGGACGCCCGGATCCTGGGCGGCCGCGTCGGCCGAGAAATGCACCCGAGTCTGCATCCGGATGTCGAACTGCTTCCCCTTGGTAGCGTCGAGGACGTGGCCGTTCTCGATGACGGCGACCCCTTCCGGGTCGACGGCCAGGGCTGGCGTGGCAAATCCGGCCGCGGCGAACGCCAGGGCCACGAGTGATTTCCAGGTCGATTTCCGCATCGTGGTCTTCCTGATCGCGGTCGATGGGGTGGCCCGCCTTTGGGGAAGGAGGGCCGAGAGAGGACGAGTGTTGGACGGTGTTCGATGGAATGGCCGTCGTCGGGGATTCCAGATTCGAGTTCAAACCTGGAATTCCCGGACTGGCAGCCTGGAAGGCGATCCCACGGGCAGGCGGCGAATCAGCGGAGCTGGGTCTTCTTGTCGGCGCGGGCTTCGGGGATGACGGCGGCTTCCACCGGAGCGGCGGCCGGAACGGGCGCGGCATAGCCGGGGTTGCCGACGAACGGGTGCTGCGGCGGATAGTGCGTCGGATAGGCGCCCGGGCCGATGGCCGGACCGTAGCCCACCGGGGCGATGATGCCCGGCTCGCGGTGGTAGCGGTACAGGCCGGTCAGGCGGCTGGAGGGGATACCCCAGCTGTAGTTGTACTGGTGTTCGACGGTCGGCGCGAGGGGCACCGCGATCGGGACTCCGTAGCCCGTCGCCGCATACACGCCCGCGTCACGCGGATCGAAGTGATACGGGTTGAGTGCGTAGGCCATGTGATAGTGGCCGATCGGCGGCGTTCCCTGCCCGCACGAGCCTTCCGGAATGAAGTAGCCGAATCGGGCACGGAGCCGCTCGCGGTTGAACTTCCCGTGCATGGCTTCCGCGAACTGGTGCGACTTATCGTGCAGCCGCCCGCTGATGTCATGGTCATGATGACCATGGCAGCCGCGGTGGCCGCACACGTCGCAGACATCGTCCTCGTATTTCGGCGCACACTTCGGAGCGCACGTCGTGCAGGGGGCCTTGCCGCAGTTTCCGACGGTCGCCACACCCTCTCTCCTGGTCGGCTTCGACTGAAGCGAAGGGGGGAGGAACTTCTCGACCGAAGGAGTCTCGGGTCCGGCGGGCTTGTCGTCGGCGAACGTCGCCAGCGAGCCGCCCATCCAGAGGCCGGCGGTCATCGCCAGCCCGCACAAGGCACGCGGAATCTTCACCATGGGAAACATCCTGGAACAACGGAGTCATCACAGACAAGGTGGGGACCAGGTTTGTGACGCCCTCCGTTCGAGAGTGAGAGGATACGGAGTGTCTGCGTTGCCGAAACGTCGACGGTGCTGGCCGACGGCAACGTTTCACCGGCAGACATCCGGCGTCGTTGCGGGAGTGGGCGGGATCACCGGCGTGCCCCGCTTCA
>JADZEF010000436.1 GCA_020850695.1 Planctomycetaceae bacterium
AACGACCACCCGAAGACCCTCTCGCGCAGTCAGATCGATCAGTTCAACCGCGAAGGGTACATCAAGGGAATTCGCGTCTATTCGCCGGAAGAGATCGGCGCGATCCGCACCTACTTCGACGGACTTCTCGCCCGCGTCATCGCCGCCGGCGGCGACAGCTATTCGATCAGCACCGCTCACCTCAAATACGGCCCCGTCTGGGACATCCTCACGAACCCGCGGATCGTCGCCTGCGTGAAAGACCTTCTTGGGGAGAACGTTATCGCGTGGGGATCGCACTTCTTCTGCAAGATGCCGCGCGACGGCAAAGCAGTCGCGTGGCACCAGGACGCCAGCTACTGGCCGCTGACGCCGTCGAAGGCGGTCACCGTGTGGCTGGCGATTGACGACGCCGACGTCGAGAACGCCTGCATGCGGTTCATTGCGGGGTCGCACCACTCAGGGCACCTGACGTTCCGCCCCAGCGACTCATCCGAGCACAACGTCCTCAATCAGACGATCGAGAACGCCGAGCAATACGGCACCGTTGTGAACGACGAACTGAAGGCCGGTGAGATCTCGCTCCACTCCGACCTGCTGCTGCATGGATCAGAGGCCAACATGTCCGACCGGCGGCGGTGCGGGCTGACGCTGCGGTACGCCGCCGGGGAAGTCCGGGCGCACCTCGACTGGAACAAGAAGGGGGTCCACGTCGCGGGAGGCGACCCGACTGGCCATTGGGCCAACCAGCCGCGACCGTCGGCCGAGTGAAGGGTCGTCTTTCACGGGAGCGAAAGGCGGCGCTCAGCGGCTGGCCTCGACGGCATCCGCGACGCGGATCGTTCCTTCGTAGATCGCCCGCCCGACGATCGCTCCGACGAGTTTAGGTTGGCGGCGGTGGATGGCCGTCAGTCGATGGATGTCGTCGAGCGTCGTGACGCCCCCGGACGCAATGACGGGAAGGCCCATGTCGGCCAGGCGTTCGAGGTCGGCCATTGTGTCGGGATCGACTCCCTGCATCATGCCGTCGTTCGCAATGTTCGTGTAGATGACGGCCGCGAGCGGCAGGCCGACGTATTGACGGGCCAGATCGAGCGCCGAGGTCTTTGAGACGTCGAGCCAGCCTTCGGTCGCCACCTGGCCGTTGCGAGCGTCGAGGCCGAGGGCGACCCGGTCGAAAAAGGCGAGCGTCATCGCTCGGAACCACTCGGGCTGCTTGAGCGCCTGTGTCCCCACGATCACCCGGTCGACACCCACGTCGTCCAACATCAGCCGGATCGACTCCTCATCGCGGATTCCGCCCCCCATCTGGCAGGGAATCTTCACCGCCTGCACAATGCGGCGGACGACCTCGTGATTCACCGGCCGACCCGCCTTGGCTCCGTCGAGATCGACCAGGTGCAGACGCTCGGCCCCTTCGTTCTCCCATCGCTGCGCCATCTCGACCGGGGCGTTGCCGAAGACGGTTTCCTGAGCGTAGTCTCCCTGGCGAAGGCGAACGCACTGGCCCCCGCGAAGATCGATGGCGGGCAGAATCTGCATGGACAAGATCAGGTCACTCCGGTTCGCAAATTTTCAACTAAGCGGGTCCGCCACAGAGAGGCCGCGCAAACTCGACCAGCATGCAGATTATGCAGCCATCGTCCATTCGTTTCGACCGAATCGAGCAGGCGACGGGTCCAGCATCGCACCCAGATCGCTCTCGAACTCGGGTTCGTGCAGCCAGTACATCAACTGCAGGATCAGCCCGCATCCCCCCGGCACGGTCAGCCCGCCGCGCGATTCGAATTCAAACCCGTCCTTGCGACGGATCAGGTCGCTCGACCACGGCATGGCATAAGGAAGGACCGCCTCGGCCGATGGCAGCGCCGATGTGTCAAACCCTGATTCGCCATACATGAGTCGCGAGGCGATGTCGGTTCCCCAATGGGGTATCAACGACGAAAACGTCTGCAGCAGCGACCTCGAGTCGACCCGGCTGAGGTGCAGGACGGCTCCCTCGGAAGAAGGGGCGGCAGCCGCCAGCCGCTGGTCGTAACCGGGGTGTTTCGCCTGAAGAAACCGGAGATGCGCCTTGAGCGGTTGCGGAGCGAGGGCCATCAGCAGGTGGCGGTCGGTGAGGCAGAACGCGGGAGCCCATTCCGCCGCGTGAGGGGGTGATTCGATCCAGACGATCCGGCGTCCGAGAAACTCAACCTCGGCGAAGTGCGATTCGAGTCCCTCGACGCCGTCCTCATGCTTGAGCATCTGGCTGAAAATCGATTGCAGCTTATCGATCACGCTTCGGGCCCGGGCCGCGTCGCGCACTTCGAGCGACAGCACCGCCCCGTTGAGCAATGCGCCCCCCTGCGCTGGAGAAGCATGCAACGTCCAGGCGTCGCCGAAGGCCGCAGTCGCTTCGGCAATGGAAAATCCGGTTTCGTCCTCCCATTGCTTGAGTCCCTCATCGATCGCCTTGCGGGCCTCGGGATCGAGCTTTCCCGCAAGTTCCTTGATGGCCGTGAGGACGGTCGCGAAGTTTACGCTCAGGCCTTCCACCAGCTGGGCGTCAGCGGGAACGTGCGCAAAGTCGGCCGGAGTGAGCCCGCGGCCGGCCGCGAAAGAGAGAAGGCCCGTCGTACGTCCGTCCGTTTTCCAGGTGGAGCGCGTCCGCACCTCGCCATTCTCAACGCTGGTGACGCGGGCGAACGCCTGCAGCGAATCAAGCCCCAGCGCCCCGCTCGCGGCGGTCAGTATCAGCCCCTTGATTCCCAGCGCCGACTTGACCGCACCCAGCGCTCCCTGCATGTCGACCCAGGCCAGAGACGCGGTGTGATCTGCCGCGAGTGGCTTAAGTGCCCCGGTGAACCGCGCATTCGATTCGAGGCCGGGTTGCGAGTTCGAAAGCCGCGCGACGACGCGGTTCACGGTCTCGGAACCGAGTCCGAAGATGATGTAGTCCTCGTGCCGATGGATGAACAGCTTGAAGTGCGGGATCGTCGTCGGAACGAGGTGGTTCTTAAGCTCGGTCGGCTCGTCTTCCTCCTCCGACAGCGCATTGAGCAGGTTGAGCAGATCCTGGGCCAGGGCCTCCGCCTGATCACCGGCGTTGATCACGACCGCGGCTTCGGTGCCGCTGAGGATCGCGTGATTGACCGCCAGGCCATTGTCAATGGCCGTGCGAATGGCCTCGGAATCGATACGAACGAAACCCGCTCCGGGACGGGCGAGAATCTTCTTCAGCGCCTCATAAGCGGGTCGGCTGGACAGCGGGTCTTCGTTGTCGACCTGCGACTCGTCGCCGAGCATCTCGACGAGCGATTTGTCGACCTCGGCCAGCAGCGCCTTGATCTCCACGTCGGCCATCAGGCCGTCGATTCCGGGAGCCCCTTCCTTCCCCGGACCGCGTCCCGCCCATTCGACGTAGGCCACCGCATCGGCCGGCGCGAGGCGGAGCAAAGCGGGGTCGCGTTCGCCGGCTGGCAGCCCAAAGACTCCGCCGGAAAAAACTTCCTTGAGAGCCCACAGAATGAGGAACTCGACCGGGCCAAGCAGGCTCGAAGGACCAGCCACGGCGCTTCCTTGAAAATCGCGAATGCACGCCGGTCGACGGGCCGCGGCACGGGGCCAGGACGGCAGGCGGTGCGTAAAGGCCGACCGCGACAAACGCGGTCGACTGCGCTTCATTCTTTCGGACCGCCCCGCACGCGTCAACAGCCTTGCGACGCCACTACGCCCGCAACAGATCGAGCTCCGGGTACTTTGCCCCCAGCACCGGCTCGTGCGGGATGCCGAGCCATTTCTCCAGCAGCGTTCCATACACGCTGCGGAAATCGGTGTGGTGCTTCAGGTCGCCGTCGTCGAGGTCGGTCAGGCTCGGATGCTTGCCCGTCACACCCGCTTTGACCGTGTCGCCGACGAGGAACATCTGTGAAGCCGCCCCGTGGTCAGTCCCCTGCGAGGCATTCTCCTTCACGCGACGGCCGAACTCGGAGAACGTCATCACGACCACGCGTTTCTCATCGCCGTGATGCGCGACGTCCTTGTGGAAGGCCGCGATCGAATCTCCGAGATCCTGAAGCAACCCCGGATGGAACTGCTCCTGGATGGCGTGGGTGTCGAAGCCGTCGTGTGTGGTGTAATAGAGTCGCTCGGGGACGCCGGCGGTGATCAACCGGGCGATGAGCTTCATGCGGTTGCCGAGATTCGTCGACGGGTAGACGACCGGCGTGTCGTACTTCCCGGCCTTCTCCCGCAGCCGCTGCGAAGAGCGGTACGTCTCGCGGGCCGACTCCTTCACGAGGGCCAGAAGCTCGTTCTTCGGCGGCGACGCCGAATTCGCGAACCCTTCGATAAGCGCACGCCGGGCGGGATCATCCCCCTTCGGGGCCACGCGCAGCTGATACTCATCGAGCGACTTCACGGAGGGAGCATTGCCAGTCGGACCGAACAGGGCCAGCGGCGGATCGCCCGAACCGATGTGCAGCGCCATCCCCGCGGGACCGAGCTGGGCGTGCATCCTTCCAAGCCAGCCGTACCGCTGCTCGCGAGAGTCGGTCGCCTTGTGCCAGACGTCCATCGACTCGAAGTGCGAGCGATTCGGATTGGGATACCCGACCCCCTGCACCATGCCGAGCCTCGAGCCTTCCCACAGTGAGGCCAGCCCCCCAAGCGACGGATGGAGCGCGACGTCGTCATTGAGCCGCTTGACCTTGTCGGCCGGCTGCTTCAACGAGGGACGTGCGGCGTGATACGCAGGATCCCGAAAGGGGATGACAGTGTTGAGACCGTCATTCCCACCCGTGAGCTGCACGACGACCAGGACCGTCTGCTTTCCCCCGGGCTGATCGCTGGCGGGAGCTGCCAGAGCTGCCCGCCGAAAGACCTCGGGCAAGCCGAGACCGACCGCAATGGAAGACGAGGCCAGAAAACTGCGGCGGTTAAGGGGCATGGGGCCACTCCGATCTGAAAAGATCGAACGTTGTGGAACGAGGACTGACGCATGATACCCGTTGCTCACCGTTCGGGTTTCAATCTCACGCTCTGCCCTCGCCCTCAAATAATCGGTCAGAACAGCGTCACGAAACCCGCCGCCTGGAAGTGACGGTCATTGGTGAATGCCTCCGTGATGCCGAGTCGCCGCATCACGGCGAATGAAATCAGGTCGACAATTCCTGCGCTGCCGGCCTGGGGCTGTCGGTAGGCAGTCCATGCCGACTCTTCTTCGACAGGCGTGACGTCAACCAATCGCTTCAGCTGCAGAAGCTTGAGCCGCAACTCGGCCACATCGGCACGATAGGGCCGACGCGAAGCGGCATTGCCGCATTCCAGCAGCACATGAGGAGTGGAGACGGTCAAGGCGCCGCTCCGGCGGACCCGCTCGTAGGCCTCTGCCGCGGCAGCGTGCCACTGATCGTCTTCATCGAGCAGTGCGATGATTCCCACCGTGTCGAGGAACACGGCATTCATGGCTGATGCTCGTTGTGCCGGGCGGCGGTGTCGTGATGCCCGGAGCGATATCGGCGAGACAGGATCTCATCTACTTCATCGATCGGAGCGCGTTGTGGTTCCTGATTCGAATCGAGCTCGATGACGACGCGGGTCTGCTCGGGCCAATCGACCGGTTCGGTCGGCCGAAAGACCCCGTTCTCGTAAACCGCGTGAATGGCTTTCATACTGCTTCCGTAAAAGTGACTGAAGGTCTGGAAGCTCCGGTGCGTCTCTCCTCCAGTTGCCGGCGCATCTCCCGCATGGCGATTTCGGCATCAACGGCGGGAACTTCTCCGCGATCGTAGGCGTCCAAACGGCGATCGACTTCGTTGGACCAAGCGGCACGGACCTCATCGGTCGAGTGATTGCTTTCATCCAGACTCTTCTGAAGTCGGCCGATCAGGAAGCGACGATCTTCGGATGACAGATTGAGCGCTCGCTCAAGGACTTGTTCGCGATTGGTCATGAGTGAACTCCTCTTGGCGTGACAGACCCGATTGTCGCATACCGGCGAGCGGCGTGCCAATTGGACGTTCGAGGCGTTCCGGCTTTCATGCCAGCTGATACTCCGGCATTGTCATCGCGAGATGCGCCGCGGTGCGACAGAGGAGACCGTCGATGGCGGTGGACGAAAAGCCTTCGACTGTTCTGCGGATCCGCTCGCTCTGAAGGTGTTGGATGATCTGCGGAAGCGACTCGTGCTCGGGGTTCTGGTGGAACAGGCTCAGGAAGAAGGCGGCGATCGATTCGTCTCCCGTGAGGCGGTGCTTTGACGCGAGGCGGGCCGGGTCGCAGCGGCGGGCGGGGCCGTCGCCGCGGGTGAGATCGAAGGCGATGTTCTGACGGAACAGGAGCGTCGTCGAGTTGAGCCACTTCGTTCCGCCGTCCCAGCCTTTGACGCTCGGGGGATAGAAGGGACTCTGGCCAAGCTGGTCGCAGAAGTCGGCCAGGGCGACGGGACCGATCGGGCCGTCGAGCGTGCGGACGGCGCCGACGAGAAATTCGATCGGGCTCTTGATCCGCTGGCCGATGGCGGCGGGGGAATAGAAGACCCAGCTGCGGAGCAGCGTCGACATCAGCCAGCCGATGTCGTAGTCGCGGATGCGGAGTTCTTCCGCGAGCGGGTCGAGGTATTCCGGTGGAAGCTCGACCGTTTCGCTGACGAACTCGGCGAAGAGCTTCTTCACCAGAAACCGCCCGCACGACTTCTGCATGAGGGCGATGCGAACGACGTCTCCCGCTCCCCACCGGCCGGTCTGGCCGAGGATGGTCTTCTCACCCGCGTCGAACTCGCTTTTCGTGAAGACGGCTCGACCATCGCGCACGCTCCAGCCGGTGAGGGCGCGGGCCGCTTCCTGGATATCCTTCTCGGTGTAGTTGCTGACTCCCAGGCTGAAGAGCTCGAATACCTCGCGGGCGTAGTTCTCGTTGGGGTGTCCCTTCTTGTTGGTGTTCGAATCGAGCCACACCAGCATCGCGGGGTCGCGGGTCATCTCCTGCAGCATCTCGCCGAAGTGGCCGAGGGCGTGGCGGCGAAGCGTCGCCACCTGCTGCTGCATCGCCCGCACATCGTTGACCTTGGCATTCGACGTCGCGAAGTGGTCGTGCCAGAAGAGCGTCAACCGCTCCTGCAGGGGATGGGGCGAGTTGACCATGCGGTACAGCCAGAGCCCTTTGAGCTGCCGCGGGTCGTTACTGGCGAGGACCCCCTCTTCGAGTCTCGCACACTCGGCATCGAAGGCTCGGACGCGGGACTCGTCGGGCCGCAGCAGACGGTCGATGAGGACGTCGGGGGACTCCTTAGCGCCCGCTTCGACGACACTCATCGGCGCGCCGAACGCCGCCCGCCGCAACAGGTGGGCGACGCGTGTGGCGTTCCACGGGTTGGCCCCGGACGGAAACCACGGCTGAAACGCGACGTCGGGGCGAAGTCGGGTCAGGGCGTCGGTCGCGGCAGACATGGGATGATCTCGATGAGGACTCGAAGGAATCAGCGGCCGATCGTGAGTTTCACGTTCACGCTCTGATCCTGAAGAAACGTGGAAACGCGCAGCTCTCCCAGCGACCGCAGCGTCTGCGTCAACACGTCCAACTCATGTTGTGCGTCGTCGGTCGTCAGTCCGTTGTTCAGAACGGTTCCATCGCGGAACGCGCGGCCGAAATCGTTCATGGCGTCGGCCGCGCCGGCACCCGAAACGACCTGTTCGCCACGGAGCACTGTTGACGTCGCCTCGGATGTCGCCTCGGATGTCGCCTCGGATGTCGGACGCTTCAATTCGGCTTCGAGTGCATCAATGGCCTGCCGCGCGACCTCGGTGGTGGAACCGACAAGGAAGTGCCCGTGGGCGAAGCCCCACGTGGGACTGAACTGATAGCGGATGCGATTCGTTTTGTACTGCGCGTCGTCGCCACGGGTGCGGAGGCTGGTGAGCTCGATGCCTTTGTGCTTCTCGACATGCGTGTCCATGCGGTTGTTGTCCGCCGCACCGATCAGCCCGGCGAACTTGAGCACCGGATTGAGCTTGTCCCGAAAGCCCTCCTTGACGTCCACCATGATGACGGCAGCCGGCAGCTTCTCGGCCAGTTGGATGGGGTAAACCGTCTCGGACTGCCGGGCGACGACGATGCGGAAGTGGGATCCCATCAGCGCGGCAAGTTCGCTTGGACGGAACCGTGCCCCCACCACTTCCAGTTGTTTTGCGGCCTTTTCGTCTCCTTCTTCGAGTCGCTTCAGGGCCTCTGGAGTCAGGAGAGCCTTGCGGGCGTTCCAGAGTGACGCAAAGTCGTGCTCCCAACTGAGAGAGGCGATCGTTTCCGGGAGACGCAGGGGGGGGAGCACGCGGAAAGCCGGCTTCCGCGCCCCCGGTGCGCCAGCCCCTCCACCCGAGGCGCCATGAAACGTCAGCATCGCCTCAAATCGTTCGTCGACCCCGGCGACGTCGAGCGTGACGTGTCTGGCCTGCCGTAACGTCTCCAGCCAGCCTTCGAGGAACGCCACGCGGCCAATGTCGTCGGAAGGTGAAGCGATTCCCTTCATATAGTCGCGATTCTCGCGCAGCGCCGCGAGGTCGACGCGGACATGGAGCAGCGACTTCGGCGAGTCCACCGTCTCGGCCGGCGCGGACTGGCTGCGATCGATGGCGGCTTTCAGCACGTCGAAGCGGTTGGCGACGACGACGACCCTTCCCGAGACCCCGTACGCCGCATCTCCGACTCGCGTGACGACGAAATCGCGCCATGTCTCGGTGGGGAGCATGGCGGGGCGACGATTCGCGGGGAGTCGTTCGAGCAGACGCGATTGCAGGTCTTTCAGCGTCTTGTGGAGGAAGGCTTCGTCATTCGCCCGGAAGGCGAGCGTGACGTCCGGAGACGCACCCGGCTTGCCCGCGACCGACAGCGCGACACCGTCGCGTGTGAGCAGATCGAGCGCCTCGTGCCACGGTTTGCCGGATGCATCCTCGATGAGGCGCTTCGCCTGCCGGAGCCGATCGGCCTCGGGAGCTTCGAGCCGCCCCTGGATTTCGCGGCTCTGCAGCAGGATCTCGCGCAGCGAAGCGACAAGCGGGTGCGTCCATCCCTGCATCGGCCGCTCGCTCGTCATCACGAGCAGCGCTTTCGCGTCAATCAGGCGCTGAGGAACGAGTTCTGCCGTGCGGGCCTCTGTGACCAGCAGCGCGAGCAGTCCAGCGGCGAAGCAATGGGCGCGGAATGACATGGATCGGTCTCGGCAGGCGACCGACGTCGTGGCGGGAGAGAGCTCTCTCGCATCGGAAGACGTCGGCGTCCGAATTTACCCGATCTGGCGCACTGCGGTTTCAACGCGTGCCGGCGAAATGCCTCGAAACAGAGGCACTCCTGCCCGTGCGTGACAAATACGAGAAAAGCCGGGCCACGGAAAAAACGGATGGGTCGAATGGACACAAAGCGTTTTCGGCTGGCCACGTCGCTGGAAGGTTCCATAGCACGGGCAGGAGGCCCCTGCTGCGGAACGAAACATCACTCGGCCATCGTCGCCACGGCGTCGCTCGATTCGGTCGCGACGGTTCCCTGCGCCTTCGCCCGCATCTGCAGGGCCGTCTTCACCAGCCCATCGACGTCGAGGCCCAGCTCGGCCAGCAGCTCGCCCCGTTCGCCGTGCTCGATGTAGCGGTCCGGCAGGCCGACGACCTTCACGTTTGATGTGCCGACGCCCGCTCCGTTGAGCGTTTCAAGCACCGCCGAGCCGAAGCCCCCTTCGATCGCGTTCTCTTCGACGGTGATCACGAATCCGCTCTGCTGGGCGGCGCGGGTCATCGTCTCGACGTCGATCGGCTTGCAGAACCGGGCGTTGATCACGCCGACGTCCAGACCCTGCTCGCGGAGCTTCAGGGCCGCCTTTACGCAGGTCGAAAGCATCGCGCCGAACGAGACGATCATCCCGTCCTCGCCCCACTCCAGCACTTCCGACTTCCCCAGCTCGATCGGCGTGGTCGTCCGCTCGACGTTCTCGACGTTCGCTTTCGGGTACCTGAGCGACACCGGGCCGCTGTGCGTCAGGGCGAAGTCCATCATCGGGGCGACGTCCCGCTCGTCGCCGGGGGCCATCACCACCATGTTCGGGAAGATCCGCATGTAGCTGTTGTCGAACACGCCGTGGTGCGTCGGACCGTCCGGCCCGCACAGCCCCGCACGGTCCAGGCAGAACGTCACCGGCAGGTTCTGCAACGCCACTTCCTGGAAGATCTGGTCGAAGCTCCGCTGCAGGAACGTGCTGTAGATATCGACGATCGGCCGCATGCCCGACTTCGCCATCCCCCCCGCAAACGCCACCGCATGCCCTTCGCAGATGCCGGTGTCGAAGAAGCGGTCCGGGAAGTCGGCGCGGATCGGCTGGAGCGCGTTCCCCTCGCACATGGCGGCGGTGAGGACGCACACCTTCTCGTTCGCCTTCATTGCCGCATAGATCGCGTCGCTGATGACGTTGGTGTACGACGGGGCCGACGCCTTCTTGACCGGGATGACCTTGCACCCATCGCGCTCGAAGGGGCTCGGCGTGTGGAACTTGACCGGGTCCTGCAGGGCGGGCTCGAATCCGTGCCCCTTCTCGGTGAAGACGTGCAGCAGCACCGGGCCGCGGATGTCCTTCACCATTTCAAGGTAGTTGCGGAGCGACTTCAGGTCGTGCCCGTCGACGGGGCCGATGTACCGGAAGCCCATCTCTTCGAACAGCATCCCGCCATGCAGGAAACCCTTCACCGCGTCCTTCGCCTGGGCCAGGACATGCTCGACAGACTCACCCACGAGCGGAAGCTTGTTGAGCAGCCACGAGACGTCGCGCTTGAGGCCGTTATAGAACGGAGCGACGCGGGCCTTGTCGAGATACTTCGCCAGTCCGCCGACGCGCGGGCAGATTCCCATCTTGTTGTCGTTGAGGACGACCAGCAGGTCCTTGTCGAGACCGGCCGCGTTGTTCATCGCCTCGAACCCGATGCCCGACGGGAAGGCTCCGTCGCCGATCACCGCGACCGATTTGCGGCCCGGCTGCTTGCCGTCCGCGGGGAACAGCAGGTCGTCGGCCGTCTTCATGCCGAGGACGGTCGAGACGCTCGAGCCCGCATGGCCGGTGAGGAACAGGTCGTAGTCGCTTTCCGCCGGGTTGGGGTAACCCATCAGGCCCCCCTTCTGGCGGATCGTCATGAACTCCTGAAAGCGGCCGGTGACCAGCTTGTGCGGGTAGATCTGATGGCCGGTGTCCCAGATGAGCCGGTCCTTCGAGAAGTCGAAGACCTGGTGCAGGGCGATGCACAGTTCGACCACGCCGAGGTTGCTGGCGAAGTGAGCGGCGCGGTTCGAGACCACGCGGCACAGGGCCTCGCGGATCTCGGCGGCCAGCTGCGTGAGGCCCTCGTCCGACATTCCCCGCAAGTCGCGAGGCGACTGGATTTTCGGAAGGATTTCGAAGCTCATCAGTGATCTCTCTCCAGGACAAAATGAGCCAACGCTTCCAATCGCCGGCCGCGCTCACCGAGCGGCGCGATCGAACGGCACGCATCCGTGACAAGTCCGCGGGCCTTCTCGCGGCTCGCCTCGACCCCCAACAGGGCAGGGTACGTCAGCTTGCCGAGAGACTCATCCTTGCGGACGCCTTTCCCCAGTTTCGCTTGATCGCCGCAGACGTCCAGAAGGTCATCCGCAATCTGGAAGGCGAGTCCAACACATTTTCCGTAGGTGTCCAGCGCATTCCGCAAAGTGGCCGGAGCTTGTGCAATTCTAGCCCCCATCGTCAGGGACGACCGGAGGAGTCGGCCCGTCTTGCGCAGATGGATGGCTTCGAGGTGAGCTACGCCTTGCGGGGTGGCTGGCGTTGAGTTGTTCGATTCGAGGGGGGGATGGGGCGAGGGGGGGATGGGGGGAGAAGAATTGCGACCGGAAGTCGCTTGCTCCGCTTCGATATCCGCCACCTGGCCGCCGACCATTCCGACCGCACCGGCCGCCGACGCCAAGTCGGCACAGCAGGCGGCGGCGACGTCCCCCGGACGCACATTCGCTGCACTCACTTCGAACGCCAGAGTCAGCAGGGCGTCCCCCGCGAGGATCGCCAGCGCCTCGCCGAACACCTTGTGATTGGTCGGCCGGCCGCGCCGCAGGTCGTCGTCGTCCATCGCCGGAAGGTCATCGTGGATCAGCGAATACGTGTGGACCATCTCGACCGCACACGCTGCGGGCAGGGCCGCCTCGATCGTCCCCCCGCACGCCTCGCACGCCATGAGCACCAAGAGCGGCCGCAGCCGTTTTCCGCCGGCGAGCAGGCTGTAATCCATCGCTTCCTGAAGGCGGGGCGGGCAATCGGCACTCTGACGAACGACCCGCGCGAGTTCCGCATTGACGCGGTCGCGAAGCGGTTCCAGTTCGATATCGAGTTGACGATTCGGGCCCGACATCCCACATCCCTGTGTCGCAACACCCCGCCGGTCAACGGCCACGCACAGCCTCGGCGGTCTGTATGTCGAGAACGACTCTACCCTTCCGTCGACCTGAACGGAACTGTACGTCTGGTTCGATTAAGGCGTCGTTGGCTTAGGAGTTGTCCGGATGTTGTGTCGGCGACTCCAACTCACGCCACGTCTTGACCGCTACCCGAACTCTCTCGACGAGCAAGTCGTAGTGCTCATTTCCGACCTCCTGCTGCACCAGACTGAATACATCGATGATCGCAGTGACATTATTCGCTGCTTCCATTATCCACTCGCGTAGCCGGTGCTCTTCCTCCGGCGGGTCTCCCCAGCCTTCCGGGTCGTAGCCAGCCAAGTACCAAGCCATTACTGCGGCTTGTCCGAGCGGAGTATGGGCAGGTTCCGGTGTATTTCTTGTGAGGCTCCACCATAAGTCGCCGAGGCGTCGCAGATCCTTGACGCCCTTCGGACTTCGCAGCCAGACGTACAACTCAGCGAGAACCTTTTCAACAAAACTGATATCAGCCCGTCTCCGAGAGGTCACACTCAGTGCGGCCTCGACAGCGAAGACTGCCGCCATGACCGCTGGATCTTTTCCGAGTTCAATCAGAGCAACCGCCCACTCTGCCAGCTCTCCGGTCGGAAGTTCGCGATCCGGAAAACATAAGCCCTCACGCAACAGCGCATCGCGTTCATCCCGCGACAGTGTTGTTACAAAGGGTTGAGGTGGTTGACCCAGCCTTCCCAACGCACGGTCGATGGCTTCGTAGTTCAAAGGCCTATCCGCCGATTCGTGAGAATTGGTGGGCTGCGTATCCCGACGCGGAACAGAGCCGAGTCGGCATTCGGCTGCACCGCCTACTCGCTCACTTCCTTTACCAACTGGTGAACGGTCTTGGCGATCAGCTCTTCAACCGACTCATGCCAGCGGTAGGCGGGGCGGCCGTATTCGAAGAGGTTCGAGCCCCCTTCGTAGCCCCCTTCCAGCCAGACCCGCTTCGACGGACTGTACGAGATCATGTCGTCGGCGTAGCCCATCACCCAGGTGCCGGGGCCGAACTCCGACTTGAACCGCAACGCGTAGTCGACCACCGTCTCGGCCCCTTGACCGATGACCAGCATCTCCTTCCCCAGCCGCCAGGCATGGACGGGGTACGGATAAGCGGTCTCGAACTTTCCCCCCGCATCGAGCTTCTTGATCAACCGGCGAGCCCACCGCGGGCGAATCCCCTCGGGACCCTTCGCGACTTCGACCAGTTCCTCGCGCGTGACGGTGTGCAGGTACGGAAGGTCGACGATGGCAAAAGCCGTCTTCAGCCCGACCGAGATCGGCTGCAGCGGCTTCTTGAGCGCCTCTTCAACCGCCGTCGCCAGCATGTGGCCGTACTTCTCGCAAAGCTCGACCTTGCGGCGCGGCAGCGGGTTCTGATCCCCTCCGCACGTGTTGACGAACATCGCCGTGGTGCCGGGGTGATTCTTCTCAATCTCCACTTGGGCGAAGCCCGGGTAGTCCCCGCACCAGGTGAGGAAGCTCAGCGTCGTCGGGTGGCACGCATAGCCGAAGAGAACCGCTTCGAGCTTGCCGTCCGGCCGCGTCACCGTCAGCACGGGAACCGAGTGGTCGGTCACGCCGACCAGCTTCCCTTCCTCGATCAGCTTCGGCACGTCCGCTTCGCGGTTGTCGCGGCGATTGACGGCGAACGTCGTCTTTCCCTGACCCTGTGCCAGATTGGCGGGAGCGAGCTTCGACAGCGCATCGCCCACCATCGCGACCGCCTTGACGATCATCTCCTGCGTGTACTCTTCGACCAGCTTCTCCTGGTCCTCTTCGACCGGGTAGTAGTCGATGAGGTCGTCGCCCAGCCGCGGGCCGCAATGGTTGTGCGAGAACGTGAACATGATCTGCTTGCGCTCGAGCCCGAACTTCGCCTTCACCTGCTCGAAGACCGGATCGCTCATGATCTTGGGAACCCCCTGGAAGTCGCTCGTAATGAGGACCGCCTTGTTCCCCTTGTCGTCTTCCAGCGCGAGGGCCTTCATCCAGAGATCGTGGATCTTGCCGTCGGGCGGACGCTTCGAGCCATACCCCGCCAGCCACACCGCCTTCTCCGGCGTGATGACGGCCTTTGCGACGCCCGCTTTCCATCCAGTCGCCTTGCCCGAGTCCGCAGCCGCCGTCGACGGAGCGAGAGAGAACAACCCGCCGAGTCCTCCCGAGAGGGAGGCCGCCGCCAGTCCGACGGCGCTGAGAGACTGACCAAGAAAACGTCGCCGCGACGGAGAGTGCGTCATGGGGAAGCTCGTTGCGAAGGAGGGATTTCAGTATCGATCGACCTGCAGAGATGATCGTGCCAGACTCCCGCCGGCGATGCCAGCATGGGAAGCGTACCTGCTCCTTGTGGGTGAGTCGTCCGAGGGATCGCCCACCGATCGGCGGTGGGCGGCCCGGCAACCGTCGCCAGGCCGCCCGCCCGTTGCGGGGCACGGCAAGCCCGTCGCTGATTTCACCCGACAATCGTGACAGCCTTCTTGACCGTGGCGCTCGTCCCACCGTTGCCGTCATAAAGGACGGCCTCGATAGTTCGAGCGAGCCGGAACGGCGTCCCCGAGACGGTCGACACACCGATCCGCCGCATCACCCCCTGCACGGCCGCGACGCTCGCCTGGTCGTTGAACGTGATCTGCAGCGGGTCGCCGAAGCCCCCCGTGAAGCTGCCGATCGTCACGCCGCCGAAGCGGATCTCGTTTCCATCGACACCAATCTCGCCAGCCCCATCCCCCTGGTGCAGGACCAGGATCCGGTCCCCCGCATCGCGGCTCGCCTGCGGATAGCCGACGGTGAGCGTGCCGCCGTTGAAGATCGGCGTGTCGGCGTCGGCGACGGTCGCCGTCGGATAGAGGAGCACCGGCGCTTCGCCGTTGCGGATGGAGACGCCGTAAATCGACACGTAGCCGATCGTCGGGGCGAACCCGAAGGCGACGCCGCCGGCGACCGGATCGGTCGTGTCGATCCCGTCGCTCACCGTGATGTTGTACGACGGCGTGATGCCGCTGCCGTCGTGGATGAACCGCACACGGAGGCTCTTCACGTCGTTGAGCGTGAAAGTCGTCGTGTTGAGTCCGTTGAGCGTAAATTGCCCGTGCTGCACGTCGGTGACGTTGAACGTCAGGTTGTTGACGTTGCCGTCGGCGTCGGTCGCATTGAGGACGTAGGTCGTCACGGCCACATTGAAGCCGTTGCGGAGAACCAGCTTGTTCGTCGTGAGGACCGGGATGTCGTTCACGGCGGTGAAGACGACTGGGGCCTGCACGGCGGCGCTGTTGCGGGCGCCGTCGCTCACCTGGACGCGATACGACGGAGCGAACTCACCCCCGTCATGCACGAACTGGATCTGGCCGTTCTCGACGTCGGTCTGCGTGAACGTCGTGATGGCCCGGCCCGGGGCGGTCACTCGCTCGAAGCGGCCGCGGGTCACCATCGACACGCTGTAGGTGAGCGTGTTCTGCGGGATGTCGGCGTCGGTCGTGTTGAGGATGCTCGTCGTGATGAGGATCGTGTCCCCCTCGTTCAGCACGAGCTGGCCGACCGTCATGATCGGAGGCTGATCGTTCACGTTGGTGAACTGGATGTTCGCCGAGACCGGATCGGTGATGGACGTCGGAGTGTCGCGGACCGCCACG
The DNA here is from genome assembly GCA_020850695.1 of Planctomycetaceae bacterium. Taxonomy (GTDB): domain Bacteria; phylum Planctomycetota; class Planctomycetia; order Planctomycetales; family Planctomycetaceae; genus JADZEF01. The sequence continues at coordinate 16,062 of JADZEF010000436.1, forward strand.
TCGAACGTCGGGGCGAACTCGCTCCCGTTATGGACGAAGCGGACGCGTCCCGCGGCGACGTTCGCCTTGGTGAAGCTGAAGATCGCCGTCCCCGGAACGGCCACCAGCTCGAACCGGCCGTTGGTGACGTTCGAAACCTCGAACGTCAGGTTGTCGGCCGGAAGGTCGGGGTCGGTCGCGTTGAGAATCGAAGCGGACAGCGTGACGCTCCCCCCTTCGTTGATCTTGAGCGTCGAAACGGTCAGCGTCGGCAGGTCGTTGACGCGGTTGAACGTGACGGTCGCCGCCCGCACCAGCGAGCTGAACTTTCCGTCGCCCACCTTGACGCCGAAGGTCGGAGCGGCCTCTCCACCGTCATGCACGAAGCGGACGAGGCCGTTTTCGAGCTGGGCGCGGGTGAAGGTGGTGATGGCCGCGCCCGGCGCGGTCGACAGTTCGAAGCGGCCGCGGGTGACGTTCGAGACGGTGAACGTCAACGAGTCGCCCGGCAGGTCGGTGTCGGTCGCGTCGATATCGTCGGTCGTCAGCGTCTTCGTCTGCCCCTCGTCGATCGTCAGCTTCGCGTAGAGCAGGACCGGAGTCTGGTCGTTGACGTTGGTGAAGTTGATCGTCGCGGCTTCGAACATCGACTCGTTCGTGCCGTCGGTCACCTTCACGTCAAAGCTGGGGGCGAACTCGCTCCCGTTGTGCACGAAGCGGATGTTGCCCGCCACGATCTGGGCCCGCGTGAAGCTGACGATGGCCACGCCCGGTGCGTTCGTCCGCTCGAAGCGGCCGTTGGTGACGTTCGTCACCACGAAGGTGAGGGAGTCGCCCGGCAGGTCGGCGTCGGTCGCGTTGAGGTTCGCCGTCGTCAGGATCGTCGAAGCCCCTTCATTGATCGTCAGCGTCTTCGCCGTGATCACCGGGGTTTCATCGTTGACGTTGACGAAGGTGACCGTCACAACCGACGGAGGCGTCGTCGCCAGCTTGCCGTCGGTGGCCGAGATGCTGTAGGTCGGAGCGAGCTCGCTGCCGTCATGGAGGAAGAAGACGTTCCCCGCCATGACGTCGGCCAGCGTGAAGTTGACGACCGCCACGCCCGGGTTCGATCCGAGCTCGAAGCGGCCGCGCTGCACGTTGGTGACGTTGAACGAGATCGTGTCGGGGGTGTCGTCCGAGTCGAACGCGTTGAGGGCCCCCGTCGAGTCTTCGTTCGACAGCGCGACGCCGATCTGGGCCGTTCCCCCTTCGACGATGCGGAGCAGGTTGGCGGTGAGGGTCGGCGGGTCGTTCACCGGGTTCAGCGTGACGTTCGCCGCTGCGGGGCCGGTGGCGACCGAACCGTCGCTGACCGACACGTTGTACGTCGGCGTGATCTCGCTGCCGTCATGCACGAAGCGGACGCTGCCGGCCGCCACCTGGTTCTTCGAGAACCTGGTGATGGCGATTCCCGGCTGAGAGACGAGCTCGAACCGTCCGCGCATGACGTTGGTCACGGTGAAGGTCAGCGTGTTCGCCGGGAGGTCCGGGTCGCTCGCGTTGAGATCGGCGAGCGAGAGGATTTTTGATCCCCCTTCGTCGACGGTGAGCGAATTCGCGGTCAGCGTCGGCATGTCGTTCACGTTGGTGAACGTGATCGTCGCCTGCACCGGCGTGGTGGTGACCGTGCCGTCGCCGACCGCCACCTTGAAGGACGGAGCGGTCTCGCTGCCGTTGTGGACGAAGCGGATGTTGCCCGCCGCGACGTCGGCCAGCGTGAAGGTGAAGACGCCGATGCCGGGGTTCGACACGAATTCAAACTGGCCGTTCGTGACGGTCGAAACAGTGAACGTCAGCGTGTTGGCCGGCAGGTCGGCATCGGTCGCGTTGAGGTTGACGGTCGTCACGATGACCGACGCCCCTTCGACGACCGAGAGCTGCCTGGCGGTGAGGACCGGCGTGTCGTTGACGTTGGTGAAGACGACGTTCGTGGCGGCCGGCGTGGTCGTCACCGAGCCGTCGCCGACCGAGACGTTCATCGTCGGAGCGAACTCGCTCCCGTCGTGCACGAACCGCACATTCCCGGCGACCAGCGAGGCCCGCGAGAATGTGGTGATGGCGGTGCCGGGGGCCGAGGCGAGCTCGAACCGGCCGCGGGTGACGATTGAGACAGTGAACGTGATCGTGTCGTTCGGATCGCCGTCGGTCGCGTTGAAGTGCGACAGGGTCAGGACGGTCGTCCCCCCCTCGGTGACGGGGAGCGTATTGGTCGTCAGGACCGGGATGTCGTTGACGTTGCTGAATGTGATCAGGCCGGCAACTGGGGCGGTCGCCACGGTGCCGTCGGTCACCGACACGTTGAACGCCGGGGCCTGTTCGCTTCCGTCATGCACGAAGCGCACATTCCCCGCATTGATGTCGGCCAGCGAAAAGCTTGTGATGGCGACGCCCGGGGCGATGCCATACTCGAAGCGTCCGCGGGCCACGCCGGTGACGTTGAACGTCAGCGTGTCGCCTGGGAGGTCCGGGTCGAAGGCGTTCAAGTTCGACGTCGAGAGGACGACGGTCGAACCTTCGGCGATCGTCAGCGAGCGGGCCGTGAGCGTTGGAGGGTCATTCACCTGCGTGAAGTTGACGGTCGCGGCAACCGCAGGCGTCGAGACGCGGCCATCGCTCACCGAGACGTTGAACGCCGGGGCGGTCTCGCTGCCGTCATGCACGAAGCGGACGGTTCCCGCCACGATCTGAGCACGGGTGAAGCGGGTGATGGCCGAGCCGGGCTGCGTGCCGAATTCGAAGCGGCCGCCGGTCACGCCGGTCACCGTGAAGACGAGCGAGTCGTTGGTCAGGTCCGGGTCGATCGCATCGAGGTTTGCGGTCGAAATGATGACCGTGCCCCCTTCGGTCACGGCCAAGTTGCTGGCGAGGAGCGTCGGCGGATCGTTGACGTTGGAGAAGCTGATCGTCGTCGTGGCGGGAGGGGTGCTGTCGAGGCTGTCCGAGACGCTCACCTTCATCGTGGGAGCCAGCTCCCCCCCGTCATGGACGAAGAGAACGTTCCCCGCCACGAGGTCGTCGAGCGTGACGCTCGTCACAGCGGTGCCGCGATTGGTCGCCAGCTCGAACTGGCCGTTCGTCAGGTCCGTGACGTTGAACGTCAGCTGGTCGCCCGGCAGGTCGGCGTCGGTCGCGTTGAAGTTCGCCGTGCTGAGGACGAGGGTCTGCCCCTCGCTGATCGTCAGGCGGTTGGTCGTGAGGACCGGGACGTCGTTGACGTTGGTGAACGTGATCGTCGCGTTCTCGACGGGCGAGTTCCGCACACCGTCGCGGACCGCCACGCTGTAGGACGGCGGGGCTTCGCCGCCGTTGTGGCGGAAGCGCACGCTGCCCGCCACCAGCTGCGCCCGCGTGAAGCTCGAGATCGCCGCATTAGGCGACGTCACGAGTTCGAACTGGCCGTTGGTGACGTTCGAGACGAGGAACGTCAGCGTGTCGCCCGGCAGGTCGGCGTCGGTCGCGTCGAGGTTCGCCGTCGTCAGCGTGACCAGCTCCCCTTCGTTGATCGTCAGGCTGTTGGCAATCAGGACCGGGGCCTGGTCGTTGACGTTGGTGAAGGTGATCGTTGCGGCGACGGGGGTCGTCGAGACGGTGCCGTCGTTGGCCGAGAGCTTGTACGATGGAGCGAGTTCGCCCCCGTCGTGGACGAAGCGGACGCGTCCCGCCGCCACGTCGGCCTTCGAGAAGCTGAAGATCGGCACGTTTGGCTGCGAAGTCATCTCGAAGCGGCCGTTGATCACCTCGCTGACGTCGAACGTGAGGGTGTCGCCCGGCAGGTCGGCGTCGGTCGCGTTGACGTTCGACGCGGTGAGGACGACCGAGCCTCCTTCGGAGATCGAGAGGCTGTTGGCCGTGACGACCGGCGCGTCGTTGACGTTGGTGAACGTGATCGTCGCGTTGGCGGCCGCAATGGTGCGGGCGCCGTCGTTGACGGCCACGCGGTAGGTCGGAGCGGCCTCGCCCCCGTCATGCACGAACTGCACCGCCCCGGCGAGCACCTGGGTCCGGGTGAAGCTGGTGATGGCGACGCCCGGATTGGCGACCAGCTCGAAGCGGCCGCGGGTGATGTTGGAAACGAGATAGGTGAGCGTATCGCCCGGCAGGTCGGCGTCGGTCGCGTCGAGTTCGGCCGTCGTGATGACGACCGTCGCCCCTTCCGAAATCGTGAGCGTGTTGGTGATCAGCACCGGCGTCTGATCGTTGACGTTGGTGAACGTGATGAGGGCCGCGGCGGGCGTCGTGACGTTGAGGCCGTCGCTCACGCTGACGCTGTAGGTCGGAGCGAGTTCGCCGCCGTCATGGACGAACCGCACGCCCCCCGCCGCCAGTTGCGTGCGGGTGAAGCTGGTGATGGCGGTGCCGGGGGCCGACGAGAGTTCGAAGCGGCCGTTCTGCACGTTCGACACATTGAACGTGAGCGTGTCGGCCGGCAGGTCGGCGTCGGTCGCGTTGAGCATCGCCGTTGTCAGCGTGACGGTCGCCCCTTCGGTGATCGCGAGGGAGTTGACCGTCAGCACCGGCGTCTGGTCGTTGACCGGAGTGAACGTGATGGTGGCGGCGAGGGCCGACGTGTTCCGCACGCCGTCGCCCACCAGCACGCTGAAGGTCGGGGCGGCTTCGCTGCCGTCATGCACGAACTGCACATCCCCCGCCACGATGTCGTCGCGGGTGAAGCTGGTGATGGCGGTCCCCGGAGCCGAGACCCGCTCGAACTGACCGCGGGTGACGTTCGAGACGACAAACGTCAGCGTGTCCCCCGGGAGGTCGGCGTCGGTCGCGTCGATGTTCGCAGTCGTCAGGATGACGGTCCCGTTCTCGGTGACCGCCAGGTTGCGGTTCGTGAGGACCGGGATCTGGTCGTTGACGTTGGTGAAGCTGACCGTCGCGGCCGCGGGGGTCGTGCTGGTGACGCCGTCGCTGACCGAGACGTTGAACGTCGGAGCGAACTCGCTCCCGTCATGCACGAACCGCACGATGCCCGACACGAGCTGGGCCCGAGTGAAGCTCGTGATGGCAATGCCGGTCGCGTTCGAGAAGGCGAAGCGGCCGCGGGTGACGTTCGAGACGGTGAAAGTAAGAGTGTCCCCCGGCAGGTCGGCGTCGGTCGCGTCGAAGTTGGCCGTCGAGAGGGTGACGGTCGCGTTCTCGTCGAGGGTCAGCGTGTTGACGGTCAGGACCGGCGGCTGATCGTTGACGTTGGTGAAGTTGATCGTCGCGGCCGCAGGGGTCGACGTGTTGGTGCCATCGGTCGCCGCCAGCTGGAACGACGGGGCGAGTTCGCTTCCGTCATGCACGAACTGCACGGCCCCCGCGACAACCGCAGCCCGCGAGAACATCGTCACGGCGACGCCCGGGTTGGCCACGAGTTCAAACCGGCCGTTGGCGACATCCGACACGACGAACGACAGCGTGTCGCCCGGCAGATCGGCGTCGGTCGCGTTGAGATTCGTCATCGAGAGGACGACGGTGCCCCCTTCGCTGATTGTCAGCGTGTTGGCGGTGACGACCGGCGTCTGGTCGTTGACGTTGGTGACCGTGATGGTCGTGGCGGCGGCGGTCGTGGTGTGGACGCCGTCGCTCACCGAGATGCTCATCGTCGGAGCCTGCTCGCTCCCGTCATGCACGAACTGGACGTTCCCCCCCGCGACGTTCGCCAGCGTGAAGCTGGTGACGGCGACGCCCGGCGCCGAGACGAGCTCGAACCGGCCGCGCGTGAGGTTCGTGACGTTGAACGTCAGCGTGTCGCCGGGGAGATCGGCGTCGGTCGCGTTGACGTTGGCCGTCGTCAGGACGACCGTCGCGTTCTCGCTCAGCGCGAGGGTGTTGGCGGTCAGGACCGGCGTCTGGTCGTTCACGCCCGTGAATGTGACGACGCCGGCGACCGGAGTGGTCGACGTCGCGCCGTCGCTCACCGCCACCTGGAACGTCGGAGCGGTCTCGCTGCCGTCATGCACGAACCGCACCGTCCCCGCCACGATCTGGGCGCGGGTGAACGTCGTGATGGGCGTGCCGGCCGCGGTGCTCAGCTCGAAGCGGCCGTTGGTGACGCCGCTCACGGTGAAGTTGAGGGAGTCGCCCGGCAGGTCGGCGTCGGTCGCGTTGAGATGGGCCGTCGTCAGGACGAGCGTGGCCCCTTCGGTGACCGGCAGGTTGTTGGTCGACAGGACCGGCGGCTGGTCGTTGACGTTGGTGAAAGTGATCGTGGCCGCGGCGGGGGTCGACGAGAGGGTACCGTCGGTCGCCGAGACGCTGTAGGTCGGAGCCTGCTCGCTGCCGTCATGCACGAAGCGGACATTACCGCCCGTCACATCGGCCAGCGTAAAGCTGGTGATGGCGGTGCCGGGGGCCGAGACGAGTTCGAACTGCCCGCGGGTGACGTTGGTCACGTTGAACGACAGCGTTTCGCCGGGGATATCGGCGTCGGTCGCGTTGAGGTTGGCCGTCGAGAGGACAACCGAGCCCCCTTCGCTGATCGTCAGGGCATTCGCCGTGACGACCGGCGTCTGGTCGGAGACGTTGGTGAAGCTGACAACGCCCGCCACGGGCGTCGTCGGATGAGCGCCGTCGGTCACCGAGATGTCGAACGTCGGGGCCAGTTCGCTCCCGTCATGCACGAACCGCACGATCCCCGACACGAGCTGCGCCCGGGTGAAGCTCGTGATGGCGATGCCGATCGCGCTCGAGAAGGCGAAGCGGCCGCGGGTGACGTTCGAGACGTTGAACGTCAGCGTGTCCCCCGGCAGATCGGCGTCGGTGGCGTCGAAGTTGGCCGTCGACAGCGTGACGGTTGCGTTCTCCTGAACCGTCAGCGTGTTGACCGTCAGGACCGGGTTCTGGTCGTTGACGTTGGTGAACGTGACCGTCGCGGCGGCAGCCGTGGTGCTGTTGGTTCCATCGCTCACGCTGACGTCGTAGGTCGGCGCGAGTTCGCTTCCGTCATGCACGAACTGGACGTTCCCCGCCGCGAGGGCGGTCTTGGAGAACGTCGTGATGGCGGTGCCGGGGGCCGAGACGAGCTCGAACTGCCCGTGCGTGACGTTCGACACGGTGAAAGTGAGCGAGTCGCCCGGCAGGTCGGCGTCGGTCGCGTTGAGGCGGGCGGTCGTCACGACGACCGTCCCCCCTTCGCTCACGGCCAGTGTGTTAACCGAGAGGACCGGGGCCTGGTCGTTGACGCTGGTGAACGTGATCGTCGCGGCGGCGGCGGCGGTGTTCGTCTTGGTGTCATTGACGCTGACGCTGTAGGTCGGAGCAAACTCGCTCCCGTCATGAACGAACTGGACGTTCCCCGCAATCAGGTTGGCCCGCGAGAAACTGGTGATCGCCGTGCCGGGGTTCGACACAAGCTCAAAGCGACCTCGCGTGACGTTCGAGATGTTGTAGGTGAGCACGTCGGCCGGGATGTCGGCGTCGGTCGCTTCGAGGTTCGCCGCACTGAGGACCGCCATCCCCCCTTCGGTGATCGACAGGCTGTTGGCCGTCAGCACCGGGGCGTCGTTGACGTTGGTGAATGTGATCGTCGCGGCCGCGGCGACGGTGCTGTTTGTGCTGTCGCTCACGCTGACGCTGTAGGCGGGGGCCGTCTCGCCTCCGTCATGCACAAAGCGGACCGTCCCCGCGACGACCTGTGCCCGGGTGAACGTCGTGATGGGGGTGCCGGCCGCGGTGCTCAATTCGAAGCGGCCATTGGTGACGCCGCTCACGGTGAAGGTGAGCGTGTCGCCCGGAAGGTCGGCGTCGGTCGCGTTGAGGAACGACGTCGTGATGGTGACGGTCGCCCCTTCGCTGATCGTCAGCGTGTTGGCCGACAGGACGGGCGTCTGATCGTTGACGTTGGTGAACGTGATGCTCGCCGCAGCCGCCGTCGTGCTGGTGGTGCCGTCGCTGACGCTCACGCTGTAGGTCGGGGCCTGCTCGGCGCCGTCGTGCACGAACTGCACCGTCCCCGCGACGACCTGCGCCCGCGTGAAGCTGGTGATGGCGGTGCCCGGGGCGCTGGTCAGCTCGAACCGGCCGCGGGTGACGTTCGAAACCGCATAGGTCAGCGTGTCGCCGGGGAGATCGGCATCGGTCGCTTCGAGGTTCGACGTCGACAGGACGACGGTCCCCCCTTCGCTGATCGTCAGCGTATTGGCCGTGAGGACCGGCGCGTCGTTGACGTTGGTGAAGTTGATCGTCGCCGCCGAAGCGGCCGACGTGTTGGTCCCGTCGCTCACCGCCACGCTGTATGCCGGAGCGGCCTCCCCCCCGTTGTGGACGAACCGCACCACGCCCGCCACCAGCTGCGCGCGGGTGAACGAGGTGATGGCGGTCCCCGCCGCGCTCGTCAGCTCGAAGCGGCCGTTGGTCACGCCGCTCACGGTGAACGAGAGGGTGTCGCCGGGGAGGTCGGCGTCGGTGGCGTTGAGGTTCGTCGTCGTCAGGACGATCGAGCCCCCTTCGCTGATCGTCAGGGTGTTCGCCGTCAGAACCGGCGTCTGATCGTTGACGTTGGTGAACGTGATCGTCGCGGCAGCGGCCGTCGTGCTGTTGGTTCCGTCGCTGACGCTGACACTGTAGGTCGGGGCGAACTCGCTCCCATCATGCATTAACCGCACCGTGCCGCCCGTCAGCTGCGCGTGCGTGAAGCTGGTGATGGCGGTGCCGGGGGCGCTCGTTTGCTCGAACTGTCCGCGGGTGACATTCGAGACGGTGTAGGTGAGCGTGTCTCCCGGAAGGTCGGCGTCGGTCGCGTTGAGGTTCGACGTCGACAGAACGACCGTCGCCCCTTCGGTGATCGTGAGGCTGTTGGTCGTGAGGACGGGAGCCTGGTCGCTCACGTTGGTGAACGTGATGGTAGCGGCCGCAGCCGACGTCGTGACGCGTCCGTCGCTCACCGCCACGCTGTAGGTCGGGGCGAACTCGCTGCCGTCGTGGACGAAGCGAACGTTCCCCGCCACCAGCCCGGTGCGGGAGAACGTGGTGATGGCGGTGCCGGGATTCGACACCAACTCGAAGCGGCCGCGGGTGACGTTGGAGACGGTGAAGACGAGCGCGTCGCCCGGCAGGTCGGCGTCGGTGGCGTCGAGGTTGGCTGTCGTCAGGACCACCGAGCCTCCCTCGCTGAGGGAGAGGCTGTTGGCCCCGAGGACCGGGTCCTGATCGTTGACGTTCGAGAAGGTGATCGTCGCGGCGGCGGCCGCCGTGCTGGTCGTGCCGTCGCTGACCGACGTCTGGAAGGACGGGGCAAGTTCGGAGCTGTCGTGGACGAAGCGGACGTTACCCCCTGAAACCTGGGCGAGCGTGAACGACGTGATGGCCCCGCCGGGGGCCGACACGAGTTCAAACTGCCCGTGCTGGACCGACGACACCGTGAAGGTGAGTGCGTCGCCGTCGGCGTCGGTCGCGTTGAGGTTCGCCGTCGTCAGGATCTGCGACGCGTTCTCATTGATGGCGAGTGCGTTGGCGGCCAGGACCGGCGCCGTCAGCATCGCCCGCACTTCCAGCGCCTGGATGGCCCGGGCGGGTCGAAGTCGGCGGCGACGCAGGGCACGAGCGGGAACGCCGCGTCCCTGCGTGCGAATCGAGAACGAATTCAACCGGTTCCACAATCCCTTCAACCAGCTCGTGATCAGCACTTCGCGCTCCAGAGGCGGTCTCGTCCCCGGGGACGGACCATGGAAGAACAAGACGATCGGCGGACGTCTGTGGCGACAAAAACCTTCCCTGCATGTCGCGAGACCACACTCCGTTTTCGGATCTCCAGCGATCAGGCCGATCCTGGCCCGACCCGACGACGGCTTCCCCACCCGTCTCACACGGTCAGCATTCGCAACGGGATTTCCTTGCCCCGGAGAACCACTCTCCTGCGATGTCTCACGGCCGCCGACTCTCCACGATCCGCCCTACGGTGGGGACTCGCAGGAAGAGGGT
>JADZEF010000202.1 GCA_020850695.1 Planctomycetaceae bacterium
GCGAAGTAGCGGCAACATTTGGCGGTGCAGTAGTCGCACAGGTTCTCGCCGGGTTTGACGTCGCTCCGCTTGACCGCTGGTTTGGGCATTGTCCCGCCTGAATCTGCTGATGCGACACGACCGATCCTCCCGCGGTTCGGCCTGCGCCCTCTTTGAGAACAAGGATCGACCGGATTGTACGAGACGCCCTTCGTCCTGCAACACGCCGGGCGTTTTCTCCTTGTTTCTGGGACAGGTTTCCAGCCAGGAAGGCTATCCCGCGTGCGCCAGCCTATTTATTGACTTTGGATTGCGGCAATCGTACGGTGTCGACGCGGTGCGGGGATGGTCCGCGCCGGGGAAGAATCCACCAACGACGCCACCTCTCCGCGCTGCGAAAGGGAACCTGTCATGGGCCGTCCGGTCACGCTGTTCACGGGCCAATGGGCCGATCTCCCGCTGGAAACTCTCTGCAAGAAGGCGAAGAGCTTCGGATACGACGGCCTCGAACTCGCGTGCTGGGGCGACCACTTCGAAGTCAGCAAGGCCCTGTCGGACGACGGCTACTGCGCCCGCAAGCGCGAGCTGCTCGAGAAGTACGACCTTAAGCTCTTCGCGATCTCGAACCACCTCGTCGGCCAGGCGGTGCTCGACAATATCGACGCGCGGCACAAGTCGATCCTGCCCGATTACGTGTGGGGCGACGGCAATCCGTCGGGCGTGACGCAGCGGGCGATTGAAGAGATGAAGCGGACCGCGCGGGCGGCGCAGAAGCTGGGCGTGTCGGTCGTCAACGGGTTCACCGGGTCGAGCATCTGGCACCTCATCTACGACTTCCCGCCGACGCCGCGGAGCATGATCGATGCCGGGTATCAGCTGCTGGCCGACCGCTGGAACCCGATTCTCGACGTGTTCCAGGAGTGCGGGGTGAAGTTCGCCCTGGAAGTCCACCCGACCGAGATCGCGTTCGATATCTACTCGGCCGAGCGAGCGCTGCAGGCGCTCGACAACCGCGAGGAGTTCGGCTTCAACTTCGACCCCAGCCATCTGATCTGGCAGGGGGTCGATTCGGCCGAATTCATCCGCTATTTCCCTGCGCGGATCTATCACGTCCACATGAAGGACGCCTCGGTCACGCTCAATGGCCGGAGCGGAATCAACGCCAGCCACCTGAGCTTCGGCGACCCGCGTCGCGGATGGGACTTCCGCAGCGTCGGCCGCGGCGGCGTGCGGTTCGAGGAGATCATCCGGGCGCTGAACGCCGCGAAGTACCAGGGCCCGCTGTCGGTTGAGTGGGAAGACAGCGGCATGGATCGCGAGCACGGCGCGGCCGAGGCGTGCCAGTTCGTGAAGAACCTGGACTTCCCGCCGAGCGCCCGGGCGTTCGATGCGGCGTTCAGCGAATAAGCTCCCCGAGCCTCGCTTTGCCAAAGTTCCATTCCCGCTTGCATCAAGCGGGAATGGAACTTTTTCAGTTTGGACCACATTCTGCTCCGGCCTTCCCGTCAGCCATCCGTCGTCAGCACGCGGACTCCTCTTTCGAGAATCGCCACCGAGTGCTCGAAGTGCGCTGCGGGACAACCGTCGTTGGTCATCAACGTCCATTGGTCGTCTCCCAGCCGCAACGTCCCGTTGCCGGTCGTGAGCACCGGCTCGATGGTGAAGACCAGCCCGGGCTCGAGGTCGAAGTCGGCGAAGTGAACGAGCGGCGACTGAAGCGTAAGGGCCACTTGCGGGGCTTCGTGCAGTTCGCGGCCGATGCCGTGCCCGAAGACCGGGGCGATCTGAGTCAGCCGGGTCCGTTCGAGGAACCGGTCGATGTGGCGGACGACATCGCTCCATCGCTCCGACTTCGGAATGAGGCGAATGGCCAGGTCGAGCAGGCCGCGAGTGAGTTCGACGAGGTTCCGGTTCTCGGAAGTCCCCCGGCCGACGATGTGCGTTTCGGCGGAGTCGGCGCACCATCCATCGAGCCGGCACCCCAGGTCGATCGTCACGACGTCTCCCGAGAGGAGCGGCCATGTGTGCGGAATGCCGTGCACCACGCCGTCATTCACCGAGATGCAGCTGACCGACGGGTACGGCGTGCCGTTAGGGCCGATCACGCCTCGGAACAACGGCTCAGCCCCGCACCGCGTGAAAAACTCTTCGATCGCCGCATCGATCGCGATCGGCGACGCTCCCGGCACCAGCATCGATTCGGCCAGTCGATGGGCTCGCCAGTTGATCGATCCCGCCCGTTGCAACTGGTCGATCTCGGCCGGCGTCTTCAGAGGCAGAAAGGTCTGGTGCGAGGCGACCGTCATGCGGGTCTGCAATTCCGCGATAGGTGAGAACGTGTTAGGATCCGCCCCGAGCGGGGCATCTGACAGAATAACCAATTTCGCTTCGGCTGTCTGGTGCGATGGAAAGCGCTTTGGGCGTGGATCGCCGCTTCCCGGCCTCGCGAAATTCGACAAGGACGCAGTGCGGCATGCAGAACGGCTTTCTCGGCTATAACGCTTCGCTGATGCTCGACGTTGTGGTCTGCGCCCTGGTGCTGGTGGTGCCGGCCCTCCTTTACAGTCTTTATCTCGTCAAGGTCCTCCGCCGATACACCGCGCACCGCAACCTGCAGGTGACGCTTGGCATCGTGCTGCTGATCGCTGTGGCGGCCTTCGAGGCGGACACCCAATGGATCCATGGAGGATGGGAGAACATCGTCAACAAACCGGGGCAGGAACCGCGTTTGACCGGCGAAAGACTGGCGGAAGTCCGTCAGTTCCTGCGAATCCACCTCATTTTCGCGGTCAGCACTCCACTCCTCTGGGCGGCGACGCTCATCATGGCGCTGCGCCGGTATCCCTCGCCCCCGGTCCCTGGTCCGCACAGTACGCTGCACAAGCCGCTGGGTTGGGCGGCGACGGTCGACATCACGTTGACCTCCGTGACCGGACTCTGGTGGTACTACATCGCCTTTGTGCGGTAGCCGGTCGAACGCCGTGCGGCCGACCCGGCAGACGGTGGATTCTGATGAATGGCTCAAGAGCTTTACCGGTCAGACTTGGCGAGTTTCCAGAATCGTGTAGAATGCTCGGCGACCTGAAGCTGCCCTGTCAGATGGGACATGCGACGATCCAGACGCGCATGGTTCGGCGGCGAATGGCATTGCCTGGTAGTGTAACGGTAGCACGAGTGACTCTGGATCACTTAGTCTTGGTTCGAATCCAAGCCGGGCAATTTCAGGCTGAGTCGGGACTTACGACGACCTGCCAATTCGCGGACTACCACTTTCTGACCACCTGAAAGGTGGAGGAAGGCGGTAGCTCTCGCGTCCGGCCGTGCGGCACGAAACCTTTTTTGTGGTTTCGTTCGACCCACCGAGGGCCGCACCGTGCCGACTACCGTCCCCGGGCCGGGGGATGTTTGCCACAAACCGAGCGGCCAAGCTCGCGTTCAAATTGATGGCTGACCGGGCCGCTCAATTGAGAGAACAAGAGCGTTTCGCCGCGTCACTCGAATAGACGGCCGAGCCTTTTCCGTTTGGTTCCCGGCAGCCAGCGCGATCGTTCGCATGGAATGCGAGCCCGTCGGCTGTACAATCGAACGGACCGGAGCATGCCGGGATAGTCACTCGCAACGCGACTCTCCTCCGAAGATCACGATGACAAATCCTGTCTCGCGAACGATGACGGACAGCACTTCGATGTCTCGCTCGGCTGACGGGCCGCGGCGAGCGAGGCGATGGAGGACGGCACTCGCAGCCGCCGTCGTGGCTGTCGTCAGTCCGGCCCTCCTTCGGGCCGAGGACGCAACCCGTCGCGTCGACTTCAATCGCGACGTCCGGCCGATCCTGTCGGACGTCTGCTTCAAATGTCATGGTCCCGATGCCGCCCAACGGAAGGGCGACCTGCGTCTCGATACCGAGGACGGGGCCAAGGCAGACCTTGGGGAAGGACGCCGCGCGGTCATCGCCGGAGACGCGAACGCGAGCGAGCTCTTTCGACGCATCACGTCGAAGGATGCTGACCTCGTCATGCCGCCGCCCGACGCCGAGCGGAAGCTCTCCCCCGCTCAGGTCGCCACGCTCAAGGCATGGATCGACCAGGGCGCCCGATGGCAGAAGCACTGGTCGTTCCTCAAGCCGGTCAAACCCGCTCTTCCTGCCGTCGCGAAGAAGGAATGGGGCCGGACGCCGATTGACGCCTTCATTTTGTCACGGCTCGAATCGGAGGGACTGGCGCCGTCACCGGAAGCCGACCGCACGACGCTGCTGCGGCGGGTCACGCTTGATCTCACGGGACTTCCTCCGTCCCCCGAGGAGGTCGAGACGTTTCTCGCAGATCACTCCCCCGAAGCTTACGAACGCGTGGTCGACCGGTTACTGGCGTCGTCTCGCTACGGAGAGCGGATGGCGGTGCGGTGGATGGACGGAGCACGGTACGCCGACACCAGCGGCTACCAGAGCGACGGCGAACGGATCATGTGGCGCTGGCGCGACTGGGTCGTTGATGCCTACAACGCCAACCTTCCGTTCGATCAATTCACGATCGAGCAGTTGGCCGGAGACCTGTTGCCGAACCCGACGCTCGACCAGCGCATCGCCACCGGCTTCAACCGCAACCATCGCGGCAATGCGGAAGGGGGAATCATTCCCGAAGAGTATGCGGTGGAGTATGTCGTCGATCGCGTCGAGACGACGGCCACGGTATGGCTCGGCCTCACCGCCATGTGTGCGCGTTGCCACAGCCACAAGTACGACCCGATCACGCAGGCCGACTTCTATCGCCTGTATGCGTATTTCAACAACGTGCCAGAGAAAGGGCGGGCGGTGAAGTACGGCAACTCGCCGCCGTTCATTCTCGCTCCCACGCGCGATCAGCAGCGCGAGCTCGATCGACTCAACAAAGCGATGGAGGACGCCGAGTCGAAGTGGACCGGAATGCAGTCACAGGTGGCCGCGGCGGCCAGGGAGTGGGAAAAGTCGGCAGATTCCAATTCAGACGATTGGTCCCTGCGACGAGGACTGACGGCTCATCTGCCGCTGGACGGTTCCTCCAAGCCGAGTTTCACCGGTCCGGCGGCCCATGGCAAACCCGCCGGATATCTCGGCCAGGTGCGCGAGCCCGCAAAAACCACGGAGGCCGTCGCCAAAAAATACGCGGAATCGGGAAAGCCCCGTTACGTCAAAGGTCGTCTGGGGAAGGCTCTCCAGTGCGATGACAGCCACTACGCCGCGGCGGGCGATCTGGGTCACTTTGGATTCTTCGACCGGTTCTCCTTCGCATTCTGGATCAAGCCGCACGGCGACCAAGGCGGAACGATCCTGTCGCGGATGGTTGACACGTTGCACGGAAGCGGCTGGTGCGTGGTGCTCGACAAGGGCCGTCTCCAGCTGCATCTCTCGCAGCGATTCCTCGATGACGCGTGCCGCGCCGTAGCGGACGCCACACTGCCCCCGGACGAGTGGCGCCATGTCGTCGTCTCCTATGACGGAAGCCGCGAGTCGGGGGGCATCCGGTTCCACATCGACGGCGAACCGGTGAAAACGATCTCGCTGCTCGATGAGCTTAACCAGACGTTCGCCCAGAAAGAGCCACTGCGAATCGGGGCGGGGAATGGTCCGAAGGGTCGTTTCCACGGTCTGATCGACGACGTGCGGATTTTCGACCGCGTCGTCTCGGACGACGATGCCCGAACCCTGGCGGTTCCCGAGACCATTGCCGCGATCTCCTCGCTTCCCGCCGACAAGCGCTCTCCGGCGCAGAAGGCCAAACTCGATCGCTGCTTCATCGAAACGGCCGCGCCCGAGGCCGTTCGCGAAGCCTGGACGCGCCGACTGGCCCTGGAGGATCAACGGGATCGATTCGTCGACACACTGCCCACCGTCATGGTCATGCAGGAGCTTCCCGAGCCGCGTCCCGCACACATTCTCATTCGCGGCGAATACGACAAACACGGCGAGCCCGTGAGCGCCGGCATTCCCGCAAGTCTTCCGAGCCTTCCCGAGGGGGTCCCCAACAATCGACTTGGGCTCGCCCGGTGGCTGGTTGATGCGAATAATCCGCTCACGGCCCGCGTGGCGGTCAACCGAATCTGGCAGCAACTGTTTGGAACGGGGCTCGTCAAGACGGTTGACGACTTCGGCGTGCAGGGAGAATGGCCGAGCCACCCCGACCTGCTCGACTGGCTGGCGGTCGAATTTCAGACGACGTGGGACACCAAGCGACTTATCCGGTTGATCGTCACCAGCGCCAGCTATCGGCAGTCCTCCAGGGCGACTCCGGAGATCCTGCAGCGAGATCCCGAGAACCGGCTTCGGGCCCGCGGTCCCCGCTTCCGGCTCTCGGCCGAGATGGTCCGCGACCAGGCCTTGGCCGCTTCCGGGTTGCTCGTCGAACGCCTGGGCGGCCCGTCAGTCAAGCCATACCAGCCGGAAGGACTGTGGAAGGACCTGGCCGGGCTCGATTACGAGGCCGACCACGGCGACGCTCTGTATCGCCGCAGCCTCTACACTTACTGGAAGCGAACGATCGCGCCGCCGGCCATGATGACTTTCGATGCGGCGGGACGCGAGACCTGCATCGTCAAGGAATCGCGGACCAACACCCCGCTGCAGGCACTCAACCTGATGAACGACGTGACGTATGTGGAAGCGTCGCGGTTCATCGCCGAGCGAATGCTGAAGGACGGCGGAAAGACCGCGGCGGACCGGATTCGTCATGCGTTCCTGCTCGTACTCGGAAGGGCTCCACAGGCGGATGAATCGAAGGTTCTCGCCGCCAGCTACGAACGGCATCTGGCTCACTACAAGTCGAATCCGTCCGCCGCGGATGCCCTCACGAAGATTGGAGAACGGCCTCGGACCGAGACACTCGACGTCTCGGAACTCGCAGCCTGCACCGCGGTCGCGGGGCTGATCCTCAACCTCGACGAAGCCATCATGCGGGAGTAGGACAGAACCAGTTGCACTCAGGAATGTTTCAACCTGCGACTCTTCCTGCCACAGATCGGCACCGATCATGGTTTCCACTGTTCCATCCGGTCATTCCGCCATTATCGGGGGAGAGCCACGTACTGCTTCCGCATTCCGTTCCGAGCGAATCATGAAGAATCCGGTTATCCGCGACACCGACGTTCTCGCGTTCACCGATTACTTCCGCATGACGGCCGAGCTCGACGAAGTCCTGGACTATTTTGGCGTCGAATGCGAGTCGAACTGGGCGGAGCTTCCAAGTTCAACGCGGGCATTACCCTATCTCGACTCGCTCCGCGAAAGGCTCGAAGAGACGTTGCTGCACGTCAGCTTGACGAGCGAAGCGGCGCGACGCGAAGTCCTGATCGCTCCGGTTGTCGTTGATCTGGTTCGTTACGTCGGGGGCCGCCTGCGGATCGAGTATCCCGTGGACGCGGGTCCGCAGTTGCACGGAAGCCTCGACTACCTGCTCCAGGTGGAGCGGTCCCTGCTCGTGATCGAAGCGAAGAACGCGGACCTGGCGCGCGGGATGACACAACTGGCAGTTGAGTTGCTTGCGGTCGATCAGCTGGCTTCGGAGACGGCTCAGCCGCTGCTCTACGGAAGCATTTCGACCGGGACGACATGGCAGATCGCCTGCTTTGATCGTCATCAGCGTCGATTCATCCAGAACCTCAGAGTGTTCAATGTTCCGGGCGATCTGGAAGCCTTGCTGCGAACCCTGGTGGGATGTGTCGCGGATTCATGAAATCAAGTGGAACACCAAGCGAGATCGCCATGAACGATTGGGTCAGTGCCAAAGCCGAAGAGCCATTGATGCGCCGACGGGTCTTTCTTGGATCCAGCTCGGGACTTGGGGCGATCGCACTCTCGTCCCTGTTGGGTTCGAATGCGTTCGGCGCGGAGCGAAGTCCGCCAGCTTCGCGGGTCGGCGGCCTCCCCGACTGCCCGCACTTCGCTCCGAAGGCGAAGCGGGTGATCTATCTGTTCCAGTCGGGCGCTCCATCGCAGATGGACCTGTTCGACCCGAAGCCGGGGCTCGCCAATCAGCGAGGCTCCGAGCTTCCCGATTCGATCCGCAAGGGACAGCGGCTGACCGGCATGACCAGCCGGCAGGCAAGCTTCCCGGTCGCTCCGACGAAATTCAAATTCGCCCAGCACGGCGAATCGGGGGCATGGGTTAGCGAGTTGCTCCCGCACACTGCGAAGATGGCGGACAACATCGCATTCATCCGCTCGATGCACACCGAGGCAATCAACCACGACCCCGCGGTGACTTTCTTCCAGACCGGCAACCAGCTTGCCGGCCGCCCCAGCATGGGGGCGTGGGTCAACTACGGCCTGGGAACCGAAAGCACCGATCTCCCGGCTTTCGTCGCCATGATCTCGAGCGGCCTCAGCGACCAGCCCCTTTACGACCGCCTGTGGGGGAGCGGGTTCCTGCCGTCGAAGTATCAGGGGATCAAGTTCCGCTCGGTGGGCGATCCGGTCCTTTACCTCTCGAACCCGGACGGCCTCGATGCGGGGACGCGGCGGCGGATGCTCGACGATCTCAAGACGCTCAACAACATCAAGCTCGGGCAGTATCAGGACCCCGAGATCGCGACGCGGATCGAACAATACGAGATGGCCTACCGCATGCAGACGTCGGTCCCCGAGCTGACCGACCTGTCCAGGGAGCCCGCCCACATTTTCAAGCTGTACGGTCCCGATTCGAAGAAGCCGGGGACCTACGCCTACAACTGCCTGCTCGCCCGCCGGCTGGCCGAGCGCGGCGTGCGGTTCATTCAGCTGTTCCATCGCGGATGGGACCAGCACACCAGCCTGCCGAAGAACATCGCCAGCCAGTGCCGCGACGTCGATCAACCGTCTGCTGCGCTGCTGGCCGATTTGAAGCAGCGGGGCATGCTCGATGACACCCTCGTCATCTGGGGAGGCGAATTCGGCCGCACCGTCTACTGCCAGGGGACGCTGACCGCCGACGATTACGGCCGCGACCATCACCCGCGATGCTTCACGATCTGGATGGCCGGCGGCGGCATCAAGCCGGGCGTCACCTGGGGCGAGACGGACGAATACAGCTACAACATCGTGAAGGACCCGGTCCACATCCACGACCTGCACGCCACGATGCTGCACTGCCTCGGCGTCGACCACACCCGGCTGACGTACAAATTCCAGGGACGCTACTACCGCCTGACCGACGTTCATGGGAATGTGGTCAAGGGGATCCTCGCGTGATCTGAACCCCAGCCGTCTTTCAA
>JADZEF010000203.1 GCA_020850695.1 Planctomycetaceae bacterium
AGCGGTTCAAAGTTCGGTTCCTCATGGACAACATCGACGAGCAGATCGATGCGGTGAGCCGGGCGTTCCTGGGCCTGACCGCCAGTTGCGCTCGTTGCCACGATCACAAGTTCGACCCGATTCCGGCCGCGGATTACTACGCCCTCGCCGGCATCTTCACCAGCACCGACCTCTGCGCGGGGCTGCGGAACAAGATGGGGGGCGGCGGACTCGACTACTATGACACCAGCCTGCTGATCAGCCTCAATCCCGAAGCGAAGCCGGACCCGGCCGTCGCGGAAAAGATTGAAGAGAAGAAGAAGGCCGCGCAGGCGGCCCGCGCCGAACTGGTCAAGACCCGCGATGGCCTCGCCAAGGACATTCCGCAGGCGGAGCGCGAGAAGATCCTCCAGCCGCTGCGTCAGAAGGCGAACAAGGCGCAGGCCGAGTTTGTGGCTCTTCAGGATCCGACGCTGCTCGGACCGGTGGCTTACGGATTGCGGGACGGCAAGCAGATCGGAGACACCGAGATTCGGGTTCGCGGCGAAGCGGAGAAGCTCGGCCCGAAGGTTCCTCGCGGCTTCCTCACGACCCTGCCCGGCGGCGGACCCGCGACGATCGCCGACGGTCAGAGCGGCCGGCTTGAACTGGCTCGCTGGCTCACCGATCCGAGCAACCCGCTGATCTCGCGGGTGATGGTCAATCGGGTGTGGCACCACCTCTTCGGCCGCGGGATCGTGAAAACTGTCGACAACTTCGGCGTCACCGGC
This sequence comes from Planctomycetaceae bacterium, assembly GCA_020850695.1. Classification (GTDB taxonomy): domain Bacteria; phylum Planctomycetota; class Planctomycetia; order Planctomycetales; family Planctomycetaceae; genus JADZEF01. The sequence continues at coordinate 750 of JADZEF010000203.1, forward strand.
GATCTGCCGACGAATCCGGAACTTCTCGACCATCTCTCGAATCAGTTCATTCGAGAGGGATGGTCGGTCAAGCGGCTTGTCCGCTCGATCGTCCTCAGCCACTCCTACCAGCTCGGTGCCGACGCCAATCCCGAGTCGGTGAAGACGGACCCGGAGAACCGCTTCGTGTGGCGTCACAGCCCGCGTCGCCTCGAGGCGGAAGAGATTCGCGATGCGACGCTGGCCGCTTCAGGGGCACTCAGCCTGGCGGCCCCGCAAGGATCGCTCGGCGACTCGTTCAAGGTGACGGAGCTTCGCAACAATGGTCCCGAAGCCCGCGCCCTGCTGGAGAAGGCCCGTGCCAGCACGCACCGCAGCGTCGATCTTCCGCTGCTTCGCGGCATCGTTCCTACGTCTCTCGAAGTCTTCGACTTTGCTGAGCAGGGAATGGTAACCGGCAGCCGCGATGCGACGACCGTCTCGCCGCAGGCCCTTTACCTGCTGAACGACCCGTTCGTCCGGCGACATGCTTTGACGCTGGCCGAACGTCTCACCGCTTCGACCGACCTCGATGATGCGCAGCGAATCGAGCGGGCCTACGCACTCGTTCTGGGACGGCAACCGACCGCAGAGGAAGTCGACCGCGCGACGCAATACCTGAACGAGTACGAGTCCATTGCAGCGGAGACGTTCGCCAAGGGGCCGCCGAAGGAAGTGGCCGAGGCGGGTCAGGAGTCCGAAGCGCAGGCAAGGACGACCAGCGAAGTCAAACCGGCGGCCGAAAAGAAGCCCGAGGCCCCCGCTCAAGCGAACGGAAAGAAGAAGGGGCAGGGCAAAAGGAAGAAAAAGCAGGAAGCCCTCGAAGCGGCCCAGGCGGCAGCTGATGCCGTCAAGGCGGCTCAGGGGGGCGCAGCGACCGAAGCCAAGACCACCGGGCAGGCCAAGCCGAAGCCGCCGCAACCGGTGAACCCGGACGAAGCCGACCAGACCGATACCCTGGTCAACGAGGAAGCGATCCAGGCGAATGACGCCCGGACCGCTGCGTGGGCCAGCTTCGTGCAGGCACTCCTTGGCTCCGCCGAGTTCCGGTATCTGAAGTAACCAACGAGCCCGGTGGGGCCCGAATCAAAAATCACACTCGCTCGCATTCCATCAACACTCCGACCTTAAGGTCTTCCATGTCGAACCTTCCGATTCTTCCTGATTCCGAACCGTCCGCAGTTTCGCGGCGGCAAGTCCTTCAGTCCGCCGGCATCGGCTTCGGTGGCCTGGCTCTCGCCGGCTTGCTCGGGCAGAACGCCCCGGTCAAAGCGGCTAATGCCGTCGACCCGCTCCGGCCCCTCGCACCGAAGGCCCCGCACTTTGCCGCGAAGGCCAAGCGGATCATTTTCCTGTTCATGCAGGGCTGCATCTCCCAGATGGACACCTGGGAGTACAAGCCGAAGCTGCAGGAAAACGATGGCAAGGTGGCCCCCGGCGGCAACACGCTGATGGCCTCGAAGTACAAGTGGGCCCAGCACGGCGAAACCGGGACGTGGCTCAGCGAGCTCATCCCGCACACCGCGCGGCACGTCGACAAGCTCTGCTTCCTTCGCGGTCTTTACACGGATACCCCCGCCCACCCGCAGGCGGTGATGCAGCTCCACACGGGGACAGCCCTCGCGTCGCTCACCCGTCCCTCAATGGGAGCGTGGACGCTCTACGGTCTTGGCACCGAGAATCAGGACCTGCCGGGTTACATCACGATCAACCCGCCGCCGAATTTTGGCGGTGCGGCGAATTTCGGCAGCGCGTTCCTCCCCGCTCACTTCCAGGGAACGCGGATCAACGACACGGGCTACATGCCGAACCTGAAGGCCTCGGCCCAGGAGCGGCTGCAGCGGCGTCAGCTCGACCTGATCCAGGCGATGAACTGCGACCTCGCGGGGAAGGCCTCGGCTCCGGAACAGCTCGAAGGAGTGATCCATTCCTACGAGCTGGCGTTCAAGATGCAGGGGAAGGTTCCCGAACTGCTCGACATCTCGAAGGAGCCGAAGTCGGTCCTCGATGCCTATGGCGTGAAGCCTGGCCCAGCCGGGAGTTTCGCCCGGCAGTGCGTGATGGCCCGGCGACTTAGCGAGGCGGGCGTGCGGTTCGTCGAGATCTGCCATCCCGGCTGGGACCAGCACAACAACCTGCATGCGGGGCTGACGCGCAACTGTGCCGCGACCGACCAGCCGACCGCCGCGTTGCTTGATGACCTCGAGCAGCGAGGCATGCTGGACGACACGCTCGTCCTCTTTGGTAGCGAGTTCGGCCGCCAGCCGACGGCGCAAGGCCCGGACGGCCGCGACCACAACATCACCGGCTATCCGATGTGGCTGGCGGGTGCGGGGGTCAAGAAAGGCTTCTGCCATGGGGCGACGGACGAATACGGCATCCATGCGGTCGAAGGCCGCATGCACATGATGGACCTGCATGCCACGCTGCTGGCCCTGCTCGGCCTCGACCACGAGCGGCTGACCTATCCCTACGCGGGCCGCGAGTTCCGCCTGACGGACACCGGCGGAAAGGTTGCCCGTGAGATTTTCGCGTGAGGAGTGACCAACAGATCGATCCCACATCGAAATCGATCGCAGGCAACTTGAACGGCAAAGCTCCGGCTTTGCCGTTTTTCTTTTGATGGGGAGAGTTCCATCCGAACGATCTCTCGGGGGATAGAACCGTAAAGCATTACATGAAGGTGACTTGCAGGACAGAACAGACCATTTATCAAAGGGGGATCAGGAAAACCCTGTCGGTCGCTTGAATTATATACTACTCAATGTATGATAATTTCACTCGCATGGCACGGAGGTCTCCGATGAGTGTCAAAACGGTCTCGCCGCAAGAAGTGCAAAGTCTGGCTGCGTTCGTCGGCAGCGGACTCGTGTTTGCCGGAATCGCCGATCCCTGCGGAATGGCGCTCGTGCTGGCTCGCGTGCCTTGGAATCGGGTGCCTTGGACGGCCATTTCCGACGGGCCGGGTGCCACCTGTCGCACCTGGCGGCCGGTGGCGCTCTCCACCAGGCGTGCGGCAGCGAGTGGTTCCAAGACGCCGCGCCGCGGTACTTGAGCGGCCACGTTCGCTCTCGGGTTTTGTGATTCCAAAGATCGTCTCCCCCCCTCGAAGGAGCCAGTCGATCCGATGTCGGAAAGCCTCTTGCAGCGGAGCGTGACCACGTCGACGGCGCGAAATCTCGCCCACACGACGAAGACGTCCCCGAAGATGATGTCGATCACCCCGCGCTGGCTACTCAGCCTGCTCCCGTGGGTGCAGGTGAACGGGGGGACGTATCGCGTCAACCGCACCAAGGTCGAGCTTCCCAGGGCGGACCGCATAGAAATCGACCAGGCGGACGGAACGCCGGCGTTTGCTCCCGACGCGCTCCGCAGTGTCCCCCTGTTTTCCGCGCTGCGGGATGTCATCCTCAACCGGATGGCAGGCCGGTTCCGGATCGAGCGGGTTCCTCTCGGGACGACGCTCGTCCTGGAAGGTCGCGATGAGAAAACGTTCTGCATCATTGCCCAGGGGCAGGTCGAGGTGCTGAGCAAGGGCGCTCATGGAACCGATCTGCGGCTGGCTCTGCTCACCGAAGGGGAATACTTCGGCGAGGACGAATTGATTTCCGACGGGCCCTCGGGAATCACCGTCCGCACGCTCACTCCATGCGTCCTCTTGGTTCTCACCCGGAAGGACATCGATGCGGCGCTCCGTGAGTCGCCGAGCCAGATGAGCGAGTTCGCCCGCGCCATTGAGGAGCACCGCGAACTGAAGTCGACAGTCAATCGCTACGGCGAGCGAAACATCGATCTCGTCTCGGGCTTCGCCGAGAACGTCGAGATTCCCGAGACGTTCGTCGATTACTCCGCCAACCCGCGCGAGTATTCGCTCTCGGCCGTGCAGACGGTCGTCCGCGTCCACACCCGCGTCTCCGACCTCTACAACGGTCCGTTCAACCAGATCGAAGAGCAGATGCGGCTCACGATCGAGGGGATCAAAGAGCGGCAGGAGTGGGATCTGGTCAACAGCCGAAAGTTTGGCCTGCTCCACTCGGCCGACCCCTCGATGCGGATCAGTCCGCGATACGGTGCCCCGACGCCGGACGATCTCGATGACCTGCTGGCCCTCGTCTGGAAGAAGCCCGCCTTCTTCCTTGCCCACCCGCAAGCCATTGCGGCGTTCGAACGCGAATGCACCTGGCGCGGCGTGCCGCCCGTCACCATGGATCTCTTTGGCACTCCCGTCATCACATGGCGCGGCCTGCCGATCGTTCCGTGCGACAAGCTCGAAATGAAGAGCCGCTACCAGTCGAACCGCTGGCACGGCACGACGAACATCCTGCTGATGCGCGTCGGCGAAGCGGACCAGGGGGTCGTCGGCCTTCACCAGACGGGCATCGCGGGCGAAATCATGCCGAGCCTCTCGTCGCGGCTGATGGGCGTCGACAGTCTCGGCGTCGCGTCGTACCTGCTCACGCTCTACTCCTCGCTCGCCGTCACCACGGACGACGCGCTGGGCGTCCTCGAGAACGTCGAAGTCGGCTACTACCACGACTACGAACTGAGAGAAAACCGCGGCTTCGAAGGGGGCCTCGGCATCTGAAATCACTCCAAAGTCGATCAAAGGCAATTTCAACGCAAAGACGCGAAGAGCGCAAAGAAACGCAAAGGGAAGGCAGGATGTGAAGGATCACGGCTCCCCCTCTGAAAACTTTCCAGCGGATCGACAACTCTTTCGTGTTTCCCTCTTCCTTTGCGTTTCTTTGCGCTCATTGTGCCTTTGCGTTAAAGCTTCTTCGAATCTGACCAGTACCTCGTACTTCCCAGCCAGGATCTAAGGACCCATGTCGGACAATTTGTTGCAGCGCAGCGTGACCACTTCGACGGCGCGGAACCTCGCCAACACGACGAAGACGCGTCCCAAGATGATGTCGATCACCCCGCGCTGGCTCCTCAGCCTGCTTCCGTGGGTGCAGGTCAACGGCGGGACCTACCGCGTCAACCGCACCAAGGTCGAACTGACCAAGGCCGAGCGGATCGAGATCGACATCACCGAAGGGGTCGCCACGTTCGCCCCCGAGGCGCTGCGGAGCGTTCCCCTGTTCTCGGGCTTCTCCGGCCCCATCACCTCGCGGATGGCCGCCCGCTTCAAGACCGAGGAAGTCACCCTCGGAAATAAAGTGGTCGTCGAAGGGGAGGACGGGAACAAGTTCTTCATCATCGCGCAGGGGCAGGTCGAAGTCCTCAGCAAGGGGGTCCACGGGGCCGATCTCCGCATCGCCCTGCTGACCGAAGGAGAATACTTCGGCGAGACCGACCTGGTCTCCGAAAGCCCCTCGGACATGACCGTCCGCACCATCACTCCCTGCATCCTGCTCACGCTCTCTCGCAAAGACCTCGATGCGGCGCTGAAGGAAGCCCCGAACCTGACTAGCGAGTTCACGCGGGCGGTGGCCGAACACCAGGAGCTCCGCTCGACGGTCAACCGCTACGGCGAGCGCAACATCGACCTCGTCTCGGGCTTCGCCGAGAACGTCGAGATCCCCGAGACCTTCGTCGACTACTCGGCCAACCCGCGCGAGTATTCGCTCTCGGCCGTGCAGACGGTCGTCCGCGTCCACACCCGCGTCTCCGACCTCTACAACGATCCGTACAACCAGCTCGAAGAGCAGATGCGGTTGACGATCGAGGGGATCAAGGAGCGGCAGGAGTGGGACCTGGTCAACAGCCGGAAGTTCGGCCTGCTCCACTCGGCCGACCCCTCAATGCGGATCAGCACGCGATACGGGGCCCCCACGCCCGACGACCTCGATGAACTGCTGGCCCTCGTCTGGAAGAAGCCGGCCTTCTTCCTCGCCCATCCTAAGGCCATCGCCGCGTTCGAACGCGAGTGCACGTGGCGCGGCGTCCCGCCCGTCACGATGGACCTGTTCGGAACGCCGGTCATCATGTGGCGCGGCGTGCCGCTCGTCCCGTGCGACAAGCTCGAAATGAAGAGCCGTTATCAGTCGAACCAGTGGTACGGCACGACGAGCATCCTCTTGCTCCGCGTCGGCGAAGCGGACCAAGGGGTCGTCGGCCTCCACCAGTCGGGCATCCCCGGCGAGATTATGCCGAGCCTCTCGGCCCGGTTGATGGGCCTCGATAGCCTGGGCGTGGCGTCGTACCTGCTGACGCTCTACTCCTCGTGCGCCGTCCTCACTGATGACGCCCTGGGCGTGCTGGAGAACGTCGAAGTCGGGTACTACCACGACTACGAGAACAAGAAGCAAAAAGCGAAGTAGCTCTCTGTGGGATAGGCTTCCAGCCTGCCAGTCTCCTGCGAACAGCTGCCCACCGACAACGCCCTTCTCATCCCGACGGAAGCTCCCCAGCTTGCTGTGATATCAGGAAATCCGTCCTGAGCTTCAGACAGGCTGGAAGCCTATCCCACGTGAAACGCGATGCACGACGTCTCTCCCGAAATCATCTCGCAGATCACGACGCGACTGCTCGAGCAGGCCCGCGGGCACTCCCCGCACATGCAGGGTGTCCCCAACCCGTCGGCGAACTTCACGCCGGCCGCCCCCGAAGCCGTCGTTCCGACCGCGGGCCAACCCTCGCTGTCGGCCGGCTCGCCGGGCATCCATCCCTCCCCGAGCGAGTTGACCTCGCGGCACCCTGGCATCGGCTCGTTCCCCTCCCCGCACGCTCCGATCTCGCCACAATCGTTCGCTTCCGTTCCCTCCACTCCTGCACCGGCCTCGCCTCATCACGGGGCCTCGTTCGTTCCGCCGTATTCCACGCCGTTCCATTCGTCTGCCGCTCCGTCTCACTCTTCGCCCGGCTTCCCGAAGGTCCACGACGCCTCCTCTCTCCAGTCGCTGGGAACGTCCAGCTACATTCCCGCCGCACATGGTTCCACCCCGAGCCAGGCGACCGTGGGAGGAGACGGGTTGCGGGCGTTCGTCGAGCGGGTGGTGCGGTCCGACTACCGCGATGAAGCGGCTCTCTGCCCCGAGCGCCGCGGACTGACGCCCGGTGCGTCCGGCAACAGCTGGAATCCTTCGGGACGTGCGGCGACCGGGCCGCGTCCGCTCGACGTCGACGCCATCCGCCGCGACTTCCCGATCCTGCGGCAGACCGTCCACGGCAAGCCGCTCGCGTGGTTCGACAACGCCGCCACGACCCAGAAGCCGCAAGCGGTCATCGACGCCGTGAGCCACTACTACGCGAACGACAACTCGAACATCCATCGCGGCGCGCATACGCTGGCCGCCCGCTCGACCGACGCCTTCGAGCAGGCCCGCGAGAAGATCCAGAAGTTCCTCGGAGCCGGCTCGCCGAAGGAAATTATCCTCGTCCGCGGAACGACCGAGGGGATCAACCTCGTCGCCCAGACGTGGGGAAAGAAGTTCCTCAAACCGGGGGACGAGATCGTCCTTTCGATGCTCGAGCATCACGCGAACATCGTTCCGTGGCAGATGATCGCCCGCGAGACGGGGGCCGTGATCAAGGTGATCCCGGTCAACGACCGCGGCGAGATCCGCATGGAGGAATACTCGCAGATCCTCGGACCGCGGACGAAGCTCGTCGCGCTGGCCCATGCGAACAACAGCCTCGGAACGATTCTGCCCGTTGAAGAGATGACGCAGCTCGCCAAGCGTTACGGAGCGACCGTGCTGCTCGATGGCGCCCAGACGGTCTCGCATATTCCGGTCAACGTCCAGCAGCTCGGAGCCGACTTCTACGTCTTCTCGGGCCATAAGATCTTCGGCCCGACCGGCATCGGAGCGGTCTACGCCCGCGAAGACCTGCAGGAACTGATGCCCCCGTGGCAGGGGGGCGGCAACATGATCAAGACGGTGACGTTCGAGGAGACGTTCTACGCGGGAGTCCCCGCCAAGTTCGAAGCGGGGACGCCGAACATCGCCGACACCGTCGGACTCGGAGCGGCTCTCGACTACGTCCAGCGGATCGGCCTGCCGAACATCGCCACCTACGAGCACACGCTGCTCGAGTACGCGACCGAGCGGCTCGCGCGGATCGACGGCATTCGGATACTCGGCACCGCCCGCGAGAAGGTAAGCGTCCTGTCCTTCGTCCTCAAGGACAAGCGGGTCGAGGACATCGGCCGCATGCTCGACCTCGAAGGGATTGCGGTCCGCGCCGGGCACCATTGTGCCCAGCCGTCGCTGCGCCGTTTCGGAGTCGAGGCGACGGTCCGTCCGTCCTTCGCGTTCTATAACACCAAGGACGAGATAGATCGCCTGACGAGCGTCCTTCAATGGATACAGCGTTCGACGCTGTGAAATCCTAAATAGATCCTCGGCGGGGCGGATTCAAAGTTTGTCGGGATCAGAGGGCGAGTTGCGGGGTGATGCAAGTGGTTTGGCGGAACAGTTCTTCGCCGCGGCCGGCCTTGATCCAGCTCCGCAGTCGGATCATCGTTTCCGCGTTCTCGCGCAGCCAGTAGGTCGCGTTGCTCTTCACCCGCAGGTTGATCACCCGCCTCACCGCGCTTTCAACTGCGCCGCTGCCGATCGGCGTTTTCTGGGCGCGTGAGACGCTGTAGTCCATCCGCCGGTGCGTCAG
>JADZEF010000204.1 GCA_020850695.1 Planctomycetaceae bacterium
CGCAAAGCCTCGACCCCAGCCACCCCGCCGCCATGGTCAGTGGTTGACGATGAACTCTTTCGTATTCACCAGCGCCCAAAGCAGGCCTTCGACGCCGTCGGCCAGGCTGGACGATTCCTTGAGGAACGCGAGGGACGTCTCGGTTTCCTTTGCATCGGGAACGCGGCTGAGCGTCCGCAGGTACGCGGTGCGGACGATCTGTTCGGGAGTCAGTTGCGGGACGGCGACCGTGGCCGACGCCTGCTCGACCTGCTTCGCGTCGTCCTTCTTCGGCTCGCCCTTGGCGCTCTTACCTTCCGCCTTGCGGCGATCGGCGTTGGCGGCCGCGAGCGTTTCGCGAAGCTCGGTGCGGAGCTGGTTGGCCTGCTTCGTCAGCCGGCCGATCCGCTTCGGGTTCTCACCCTTCTTGGCCGCTTCGAGGTCTGCCTCGGCCTTCGCCAGTTCCTTTCGGATGACGTCGGCCGGACGTCCCTTCGACTTGTTGTCCGAAGCGTCTTTGCCGTCCGTGTTGCGGGCCATCGCGTTCTTCAGTTCTTTCTGAAGCTGCTCGAGACGCCCCGCCACCTTCTTCGCCCGGCCGTCCTTGTCGTCCTTCTTGAGTTCGGCCACTCGCTTCTCGACCCGGGCGATCTCCTCGCGGATCTCGCTGATCTGGCGGCTGTCCTTGGCCACTTCGGGCTTCTTCGCATCGTCCTTGGCGTCCGGCTTCTTCATCGCGTCCTTCTTCGCAGCATCCGCCTTCGCCTGCTGCTGCGAGACTCCCGCGACCTGCGAGACCCACGTCCCCTTCGACCCTTCGATCATCTGCAGGACCGACTGGTCGTTCCGCAGGAAGACCGTCTGAAGCAGGCTCGGCTCCATCGAGCGGTCGCAGTCGCAGTTGCTGTCGCGGGTCGAACGGCCGAAGACGGTGAGGGCGTAGCCTTCCGATCCGCCGCCGTTCCCGTTGCGGCCCGGCATCGAACTGCCGCCGATGGCCCTTCTGAAGACGTCCTTCTGCATCGCGGCCACTTCGGCATCGCTGGCCGTCGCCTGCCGCACCGCATCGTAGGCCACCTCGGCCGCCACGCGCCGCGGGATCGACCGGGCGAAGTTCCGCTGGTCGAACTTATTGGTCTCGTTCGGCACCCAGCTGAGCTGGTAGGTGCGTGACTTCACGATCTCCTTGTGCAGCCACTTCATGTCGAAGCCATGCGCGACGAACTCCTTCGCGAGGTGATCGAGCAGGGCCCGGTTGCTCGGCGGGTTCGCCAGGCTGAGGTCATCGGCCGGCTCGACGATGCCGACGCTGAAGTAGTTCGACCAGACGCGATTGACGATCGCTTTGGCGAAGTACGGGTTCTCGGGATCGCGGAGCCACGCCATCAGCGGCTCGCGGGGATCATCGACGTCGGCCAGTTCGATGATTTCGCCGCCGAGGACGCGGGCCGAGTTGGCGAACGTCGGACGCGGGTTTTTCCTGTTCTTGTCGGCCTGCTTTTGAGGACGATTGTTCTTCTGAGCTTTCGCCACGTAGGGAGCTTCGAACGGAATCGTCTTGCCGTCCTTCAGGGCCTGCTGGTACAGCCGGCGGGCGTCGTTGCCGCCCTTCTTCCCGTCGATGCCGAGCGCGTCGATGATCTCCTTCTGTTCCTTCTTCGAGTCGGGCGGGAGGCCGTAGCCGATGCGGGTGAAGAAGTTCTGGAACTGCTTGTAGTCATCCTGGGTCCAGACGTCGAACGGGTGCTTGTGGCACTGAGCGCACTGGATGCGAAGCCCCATGAACGAGTAGGCGAACGCGAGGGCCTTCTCTTCCGGCTGGCGGAGATTGCGGCGAGCCCAGAAGTAGGGCATCGAATCGCGATCGGCCATGCCGGCCGTGGGAGTTTCCCCCTTGCCGGCGGGACGGTGGAGATCGCTCATCTCCTTGCAGTATTCGGTGTAGCTCTGGCCGGGCTTCTGGCCGGTCGCCAGCACCACGCCCGCCACCAGCTGGTCGTAGGGCGTGTTGGCTTCGACCCGCTTGTACATCCAGTCGTACCATTCGCGGGCGGGAGCATTCTGCACCGGCGAAACGTTATTCAGCTGAGCCGGGTTGTTGCCGGTCCAGTCGCAGAACCGCGTCGCCCACCACGCCGCATACGCGGGGCGCTCGAGCAGCTCGTCGATCTTGCGGTCGCGCTTGTCGTTCGTCGAATCGGCCAGGAAGGCTTCGACTTCGCCCGCCGTCGGCAGCGTGCCGGTCAGGTCGAGGCTGACGCGCCGCAGGAACTCGGCATCGGTGCAGAGGTCGGACTGCACGACGCCAAGCTTCTGCAGCTTGGCGACGACCAGCCGGTCGATCTCGGTCGGCGTGGGAGTCTTCGGATACTTGGGGCCGATCTTGTCGCTCACCGCCCGCATCACGGGAACGGGAACCACGGCCTTGTCGTAGAACGCGATCACATTGGAGTCGCCTGCTTCGCCGCCCGTCACCACGCCGTTGATGTCGATCGTCGCGATCGTCTCATCGTTGGTCTGGAAGCGGCAGAGGGGGGTGACATCTTCGCGGCGTCCATCCGACCAGACCGCGATCGCCTGGAGACGCACGACGTCGCCCGCCTTCGCGAAGTGGATCTCGGTCGGCGTGACGTCGAGGCGGACGAACGACGGGGTGTCGGCCGACATCGGGGCAGCCCCCGATTCGATCCACTTCAGCAGGAGCCGGTGCTCCCAGCTTCCGTCCTTCATTCGCTGGCCCCCTTCGTGCGGGACGGCCTGCGTCGGCTTCGCGAGAAACAGGCTCTTGGCCGCTTCCTTCACGTTGACGCGCGGCTCATCCCCCTTCAGCAGGGCCTCGTGATCGGCTTTGGCGTCGTACCCGAAGAGCGAGAGGCGGAAGCCACCTTGCCCCTGGAACGAGCCGTGGCACGAGCGGCCGTTGCAGCCGAGTCGCCCCATGAGCGGCACGACGTGCCGACCGAAGTCGGGCGCGTCCGCCTCGCCGGCGGCGAACCGCTTGTCGACGGACGTGATGATCGGCTGAAGCTGAGCGTCGTCAGCAAGCCGCCCGGCGTCGGCCTTGGGCTTCTCGCTGGTTTCGGCAGCCGTCACCGGCCGGAGGCTCGCGAGAACCACGGCCAGCGCCGCCCAGGCGACGAGGCCGCCGGTTCGAGCAGAAGGAACGAAGCGTGTCATCGGCGACATCCTTTCAAGGCAAAACTCAACAGACACAGGCCGTCGGTCGGGGGTGCGTTCAAGGCAAAGGCATTTAGAACCACGGAATACACGGAAAACATGGAAGAAAGACAAAAGGCAAGATCTCAGCACGAGAGATACTCAGGCTCGACTCCTGATCTTGCCTTCCTGCTTCTGGCCCTGTTCCCAGCTTTTTTCCGTGTATTTCGTGTATTCCGTGGTTCCACTCTTCAGGCTGCTCAGGTCGCCGCGTCTTTCGACTCCGGCTTCTTCGTCTTGATCTTCTCGGGATTCGACTTCTCCGGAGCGGGCTTCTCGGTCTTGTCAGACTTCGAGGGCTCTTTCGACTTCTTTTCCGACCCAGGCTTATCGAGAGGCTTCTCCGCGCCCGGCTTGCCGCCCTTCTTCTTCAACTGAAGGGCCTTTTCATTGAGGTGGTTGCGGACTTCCTGCAGGTCGCGCTGCACGGCTCCCGTCTGGTCCTTCTCGAGCTCCGCGATATCGCGCTCGATGTTTTTCAACCGCGCGGCGACCTTCTCCCGCTCCAACTTGAGTTCGCGCAGCTTGACCTCATTGCGTTGCAGCACAAGGGCCTTCAGCTCCGCTTCCTGAGCGGGGTTGTCCGCCATCACCAGCCGAGCCGTCAGAAGACGAATGCGGGAATCGAGTTTCCAGGTGTTCAAGACGAAGTCGTACCGCTCGGGATTCCTCTCCTGAATCCGCGTGATTCGCTCGACGGCCGCGGAAAGCTCCTTGATCGCCCGCTGATACTCGATCGGGTTGCCGCGCTTCAGATTGCTCAGCAGTTCCGCGAGTTCCGGATGATGCGTCCGGGCAAAGGCGAGAGCCGCCGCCTCGCGCTTGTCGACTGGTTTCCCTTCTTCGGAGCCCGGCTTCTCTCCCTTTTTGTCCGGCCGCTTTTCGCCAGACTTCGTCTTGTCGACGATCGCTTTCTCGGGGCCCTTGGCTCCCTTCTCAGGCGACTTATCGACGACTTTCTTGTCCGCCGGCTTCTTCTCCACCGTCTTGTCGACAGATTTCTCGGGCGCCCGCTCGACCTTCTCGGGCCGCTTCTCGCCCGGCTTTCCCTTGTCGGTTTTCTCGGCCTGGGGATTCTCCTTCGAAGACCCGGCTTTCGGAACTTCCGCGGACGCCGCGTCCTCGTCCGATGGACCCGCCTGCACAAAAACATTCGCCGCCAGCAGCGCTCCGCCGACGATCAGCGTGCAGACCAGCCGGAAACCTCCACCGCGGGGAGTGGCGTCGAAGAGCTTCATCAGTTGGGCTCCCGCTGCGGAAGAGTGCGATTCAATTCGGGAAGCTTCATGTCGGGACGAGCCATCGGAGCGGTTGGCGAACCCGTTTCATCAGCCGTGCCACCCGTCTCTCCAAGGCTGTCGTCAAGGGCCGCCAGCATCCAGTCGGGGACGGGATCGAGAACCACGAGCGAGTCGGCCAGTTGGGCATCTTCGGCATCCATCGCCTCGATCTCCCCCTCGTCATCGTCCGACATCGTCGAGGGATGTGATGCGGCGAGATGCTCGAGGACCGGGTGCGCCGGATCGCGCCACAGCGACAGCAATTCCCGCGCTTCACGGGTGCAGTCGTCCACCGAAGGTGCGACCGATGGCGATCGGCCTTCCGTCCCGCGATTTCCCTTCGCGACCGGGTCATTGCGATCGAACGCCCGCCCGGCGAACCACAACCCCAGTCCAAACGCGATCACCAGGCCCGCCGCGACAAAACGGGCCACGCTCCAGGTCAAATCCTCGAGCGACGGACCCACTCTCGCAATGATCGCCGCTGCCTTTCGCGAAGGGACGGCCGGATCAGACCGTTTGACCGTTTCCCGTTCGACGGCAACGACCGCCTGCCGAATCTGCACTGCCCGGGCCACCGCCTCGCATGCGGCGAGATTCTCGGTCAGCTCGACTTCGAACGCCTCGGCCTCATCTTCCGTCATCTCTTCGGAGACGTAGCGGAACGCCTGCCACAGCAACTCATCCGTTCCGCCCACCGTGCCGGAACGAGTCGAGTCACCGTCGAACGGAAGCATTCCAGAGGAAGACGAGGACACAGGACGCTCAGTTTCTCAAAAAGACTTCGGCTGGATGATGCGAGAAGACCTCAGGAAATCAGGACTGCTCCGACTTCAACGTCTCCGCCAGCCGCCCCAACGCTCCTCGCATCCGGGTGAGCACCGTGCCGAGCGGAATCTGCAGTCGCTCGGCAATCACCGCAAACGTCAGCCCCTCATCCAGCCGCATCCGCACAACCGTCCGCTGATTCTCCGGCAGTGCCTCCAGCCCCCGCCGCACCCGCTCGACTGTTTCCCGCCGCTCCACCTCATCCTCGGGCGAAGGACCCCACAACTCGGCCGCCCCCCCGTTCTGTCCCGCCAGCCGCCGCACCAGCTCGCCATCCCGCTTCAACCGTCGCTTCAACTGGAGGGCCTCATTCATCGCAACGGTAAACAGCCACCCCTTCCGGGTTTCGTCCCGCGAGGCCGAGCCCTCCTCGACCAGCCGGGCGAATGTCGACTGCAGGGCTTCCGAGACCATCTCCGCATTGCGGAGGACGCCGGTCAGCAGCGCCCGCAATTCGTCGATATGTTCCCCGTACAGGGCCGTTACTGCGGCCGGGTCGAGGTGATCCTGAGCGGTCGACAACTGCGGCTCCCGCCGAGCAACTCTCTCTTCCCCGCCGCAACAGACGATGCGCGGGGGACTCGAATTATTTGCAGAATCTGTCCTGCGCCCTCATTAAATTCTCAACTCGCAAAAATCAAATGAACACCGTCCGCGCGCGAATCCAGGCAAACCAGCGAAAATCCGCGCCCGACCTCCGCCGGAACAACCCGCACCCGCGGAAAATTCATCGTTTTCCTTCAAGGCCACACCGCCGGAAAGTCGATCAATGTCACTACATCCCGATCTTCGGGGTGACGTCAGATCTCCTGGCAGCCGAACCCCTCTTCAAATCCCGTCGCTCGCGGAAGGAACCGTATGCGATCTCGTCTTCGGATGTTCATGGGCGAAACCGAACCCCGCCCCAGCGCCGGACCCCAGGTCTCGGTGAAGGTGGGCGAGGTCTCCAATATGCTGGCCGACGCCTACCGCTCGGACCGCACCTGGCTGATGGATTTCGCCGACGATGAAATCCAGATGTCGCAGGACCTCTACGAAGTCCTGTCGGCCTACATCCGGATGCGTCCGGCCGCCTGAGCCACGCATTGTCATCGAATCAGATTCTCAGACCCCGGCTGTCCCTGTGACGACCGGGGTTTGTTCGTTGAGCATCCAGTTCGTCAGAACTTCGGATGTCCCGCCACCGGAATCCTCCAACCGGCCCCTCTCCATGACCCGCAGACGTGGAGCCCGGGTCCGGCGTCACGCAGCGGTCTCCCTCTTCTCTGCGTCTTTCCTCGGCGACCTCTGCGTTCCTGATTTCCGGCTTTCGTTTTCTGCCTTCATGAAACCGGCAGGAATGACAAAGGCAATGAACGCAGAGTCCGCAGAGGGAAGACGCAGAGGTTGGGGAGCGTCTTGCGTCTGAGTGCCCTTTCGCCGTAGTCCTCGCCAATCGTAAGTGAAAGTCAGACGGTCTTGAGGTCGAAGAAGCGAGCTTCACCTGGCTTTGCAATCTCGCGATCGGCGGAAGAAAAGTGTTGGCAATCATCAAGCGCCTTCCGTAAGGTATCCGCCATTATGTTCATGCGATCCCGTTCAGCCGTCCGTTGGGATTCAGGAGCCAAGGCATGATCATCGTCTGGGGCAGCGGATTGTACGGCAAGGTCGACACGGTGCCGGGGCTGTGTCACGTCGCCACGAAGTTCGGCCACCTCTGGTACATCCCCCTGATTCCGACCGGCAGCTGGATCGTCCTGTCGCAGGATGGCAACGGCTGGCAGGGAATGCCCATCGGAATGAGCTTCAAGTCGATCGTAATGGGCTGGCTGCGCGGTGCCCTCGTCGTGGGAATGATCGCCGCCGGCGTCTTCGCGGCGATCGGCTTCAGCGACAATCGGCAGGACGGCACGCAGTTCGCGATTGCCGGAGGAATTGCCGCCGTTCTGTGCGCGGTGGGCCTCTGGGGCACCTATAAACTGAAGGAGCTGGGACGGGCGTCTCACCCCCGGGCGATCGAACTGGCCGAACAACTCGGACTCGACGAGCGCGGACTGATCATGATCGACCTCGCCTACGGCATGATTGATGAGTCCGAAGCCGAGTACAAACTCAAGAAGATCGCCGAGCAGACCCCGAGCGAACCGGCCTACGAGGGGACGTGATCGCTTTCTGACGAGCGACAAATCAACAAAGCGGGACGTGGTCATTGACCACGTCCCGCTTTCTCTATCTCCTGGTCAGGACGATTTCGCTTCGTCCGTCATCCGCTCAGCCCAGCAGGTCGCGAATGGCGTCGCGTTCTTCTCGCAGCTCGGCCAGCGTCGCGTCGATCTTCGACTTGGCGAACTCGTTGTGCTGCTGACCCTGGACCACCTTCCAGGTCTTCCCGTCGCTCGTCAGCGGGAAGCCGAAGATCAGGTCCTTCTCGATGCCGTAGCTGCCGTCGCTGCACACTGCCGCGCTGAAGGTGTCGCCGGCCGGCGTCGGACGGATGAAGCTCTTCACCGTGTCGAGGGCCGCATTCGCGGCCGAAGCCGCCGACGACGCCCCGCGAGCCTTGATCACCGCCGCGCCGCGCTGCTGCACGGTTTCGATGAACGTCGTCTTCAGCCAGTTCTCGTCCTTGATCACCTCGGTCGCCGGCTTGCCATCGATCTTCGCGTGATAGAAGTCCGGGTACTGCGTGGCCGAGTGGTTGCCCCAGATGTCGGCATTCTTCACCGAGGCGATCGGAACGCCCGCCTTGTTCGCCAGTTGCGAGACCGCGCGGTTCTGGTCGAGCCGCGTCATCGCGTACCAGCGGTCGCGCGGCACCTTCGGCGCGTTGTGCATCGCGATCAGGCAGTTCGTGTTGCACGGATTACCGACCACCAGCACGCGGACGTCCTTCGCGGCCGCCGCCTCGATCGCCTTGCCCGTGCTGGTGAAGATCGGGCCGTTGACCTTGATGAGGTCCTTCCGCTCCATCCCCTGCTTGCGCGGCACGCTGCCGACGCACAGGATGACGTTGCAGTCGCGGAAGCCGTCTTCGAGCTTGTCGCTGCTCGCCTTCACCACGCCGTGCAGCGTCGGGAACGCGCAGTCGTCGAGTTCCATGTGGACGCCGTCGAGGGCCGGCATGACGGGCGGCACTTCGATCAGATGCAGGATGACCGGGACGTCGGGGCCGAAGACTTCGCCCGAAGCAATGCGGAAGATGGTCGCGTAGCCGATCTGGCCGGCCGCGCCGGTGATCGCGACGCGAAGGGGGGTAGCCATGGAAATCCTCGAACGGTTGGAACGGATCAGGGTGTCAACTGCGTTGTAACGCTTCGTCGAACCCCCGACAACCAACGCCCGCGCACGCCGCAATGGCTTCCGATACGAGCAGGAACGACATACCATGCGGGCGCGAAGGAGACATTCAGAAGTCTCCGCTCGCACACGGATCACATCCGCTCTGCCCCCGGTGTCAAACTCTCCGTTGCCGGAGTCGTTTCAATGACCATGACTCGCTCGCCCGCTTTCTCTCGATCCGGAGGGATCTTCGCCGCCAGCCTGGCGCTTGTCTTCGCGGGGTGCGACAGTTCGAAGCCCGCCCCGGCGTCCAAGGGCCCAACGACGCCCACCGCCGACACGGCCCCGAAAGGGGCGACCGCCGGTCCCGTCGAATTGAAGGCGACCGACCCCGCCGGCCTCGCGAAAATCCTCGAAGACCTGAAGGCCGAAAAGAAGGCCGTCTTCGTCGACTTCTGGGCCACGTGGTGCGGTCCGTGCCGCAAGGCCTTCCCGCACACCGTGGCCCTCGCACGCAAATACAAGGCGGACGGGCTCGCCGTCGTGACGGTCGCCCTCGAAGAAGACGAGTCGAAACGGGAGGACGCCTTGAAGTTCCTGACCGATCAGGGCGCCGATTTCACCAACCTCCTCAGCACGACCGGCGCCGAGCAGGCCTTCAAGGACTTCGACATCGGGGATTCCGGCATCCCTCACTACCGGATCTACGACACGTCGGGCGAGCTGGTCAAGAAGTTCACCAATGAAGGACTGGCGGAAGAGAAGCTGGCGGCGGAAATCGAGGCGACCTTGAAGACTGCGCTGGAATCCAAGGACGACTCGAAGTAGCGGGGGCGACAGTTCACCGTTGACGCCAACCGATCGGGCGGCGACAGTGATATCGGTCCCACGTTCATTTCGCGAGCCGTTTCATGACCGTCTCTTCCCGATCGCCGCTCCGTCGGATCGTCGCTTCCCTGATGCTGGTGGCGGCCGCGCTGCTGGGAAGCGTGATGGTTCAGACCGAAGCGCGGGCTCAGCCAGGCGCTCCGAACACGCCGCCGGACAAGATCCCGCGCGGGGCCGGGGCGGGATCGGACATTTCGAGTCCGTCTCCTCCGGCGTCGGGGGGAGCGACCCTCGAATCGAACAAGAGCTACGTCATGGAGTACGGCATCGTCCTTGTCGTCGCGGCTGCGGCTCTCGGCGCGATCTGCAAGTCGTCGCACCGGGTGTGATGGACGCAGGCTGCGGCACGAGTTGGCCGTGTGCCGCCACTCGGTTCGGTGGGGGTCTGTTCCCGTTCTCGTGCGGGGACTGGATGGTTCTCTGTCTGTGCTTTCGAGCCTGATTCTGCTGTGTCCGATTTTGTCTCTGGGCCGCGCGTCGTCGTCACCGGGATCGGACTGGTGACGCCGTTCGCCGTCGGCCGGGAAGCGAGCTGGCGGCAGCTCCGCATGGGAGCACGGGCGGCACGGCGGGTCGAACTCCCGCTCGTCACCCCTCCCACGAAAGAATCGGTCACCCGGCTCGAATGCTTCGGCGCGCCGGCTCCGCTGGTTGCACGCGCCTCGGCGGGCGACGAACCGATCACCGATCTGGCTCTGACGGCTGCGGAAGAAGCCTTCTCCGACGCCGGGCTTCCCGCCGGCTTTTCGACGCCCGATCGACTGGGCTGCGTGATTGGGACGAGCAAGGGGGGGCTGAGGAGCGCGTCCCGTTTCCTCCTCGCCGCTCGAAACGTAATGGACGAATCGTCGCCCACGGAAGCGAGTGGCGAGCTTTGGAAGCGGTTTATGCCCAACACGCCGGCATTGGCCGTGGCGGCACGGTTGGGCGCTCAAGGGCCAGTGCTCTGCCCCGTCGCGGCCTGTGCGACGGGGCTCGTCAGTCTGCAGCGCGGCGTCGACCTCATCCATGAAGGGGTCTGCGACGTCGTGCTGGCGGGAAGCACCGATGCCTCGCTGACGCCCCTCGTCGTCGCGTCCTTTCAGCGACTCGGCGTGCTGGCCCGTGGCAGCGACGCCGCGACGGCCGGGCGTCCGTTCGATGTGCGGCGGAACGGGTTCGTGATTGGAGAAGGGGCCGCGGTCCTGGTCCTGGAAAGCCACGCCCACGCAGCCGCCCGCAAGGCGAAGGCCTACGCCGAGTGGCTTTCGGGCGGCCTGCTCGCGGACGCCGCGGGACTGACGCACCTCGACACGACGGGCGCCGGGCTGACGCGACTCATTCGCGATGTCCTGAGTCGCGGAAACATCGCTCCGGACGAGATCGACTACGTCAACCTGCACGGAACGGGGACGCGCGAGAACGACGTCTGCGAGACGCGGGGCCTCCGCGGGGCGCTCGGTGCCGCGGCCGCCCGTCCCGGATGCTCCAGCCTGAAGGGAGCCATCGGACATCTTCTGGGAGCGGCGGGAAGCGTCGAAACGGCGTGCGCGCTGCTGGCCCTGCGCGACGGCATCATTCCGCCGACCGTCAATCTCGAGCAACCCGACCCGCAATGCGACCTGGACTATACGCCGGGAGCCGCACGCTCCGCCGAACTGCGCACCGCACTCAAGCTCTCGCTGGGCTTCGGCGGCCATTTGACGGCGGCGCTGCTTGGCCGTCGCGATGCGTTCGCATGGCGTCCGCCGGTCCGCGACCCCCTTTCGCTGTAGTCTTCCCGCAAAGCCCGAGAGCTACCGTGCCTTCCCCTTCAGGTACGCCATCCACTCGCCGTACTGCGGTGACTGGAGGAACTCGGAATAGGCCGGATTGTCCGACAAGTCGGGCCACATCGGCTGAAACAGCCGGTCCATCTCCTTGAGTGAGCGGAGGACCTCCGGGAAAGCCTTCCGGCGAAGATCGATGGTGACAAGCGCCACCCACGCCTGGCGGATCTCCGGATCCGCTTCGACGCTGGCCGCCAGCAGTTGCCGCGCCTCGTCCGGCTGCTTCCGGCCATCCGCGGCCATTGCCCGCAACACGTTCAGGTAAGGGTCGCTTCCGACGGCCTTGTCGACCTCTTCGATCGACTGGAGCGCGCGGTCGAACTCATTCCGGTTGAGGTGGTAGTCGATCGAGAGCAGTGCGATGCACGGGTCGTCCGGATGATGCAGCCGAAAATCTTCGATCGCCTGATTGTAGGCGTCTTCGTATCCCGGCTCGCGGGCGGCCCGCAATCGAAGGAGAAGGACGAACTTCTCGGTTTTCACGTCGGTCGGCAGTCGCTCGAAGATCCCAAGGGCTTCGGCAAAGCTGTTGCGGCTCACGGCGTCCATCATCCTCAAGATTTCCTTCATCCTCGCGGAGACCGACTTTTCTCGCGGCGTCAACCGTTCGAGCAGCGCTGGATTCTTTCGGGCGGCGAGAGGAATCAGGATCCGTTTCATCGTCTCGGAGAGCATCTCGCCGGTCAGAAAGACATGCACGTCGACCGCGCGGATCTTTCCGTCGTCCGACTTGTTCAGAACCACGTCGTGATAATTCACGCCCGATTGAGGAGCGAGAAGCCGCAGCAGCGCCCGCTTGTGACCGTCCACTTCATGCACCTGGAGCTGCCGGTAACTTCCGCCGCGCGCGAGCACCGAGGCGACCTGGCCCGACAGGCCCGACTCGTTCGTCAGGTCCCCCAGGATTCGCTTGCGCATCTCGTTGAAATCGTCCTGCGACAGCTCGATTCCCTGCATCGTCCGCGTGGCGACCGTGTCGAGGTCCAGCACTTCGGACAGCTTCGAGGGATTGCCGCTCTTCAGTCCCGCGATGAACCGTTCGCTGAACTCGGTCGCTTCCGCGTCGCTGATCGGATTGTCCGTCAGCCCGACGGTCGATTTCGGGACAACCGTCGGAGGGAGAACGGGAGCCGCGGCGGGGCCGCCGCACGCGGGGATGATCGCGACGAGAGTCGCCGTCAACAGGAGCGGAAGCAGCGTGCGGGGCATGAGGGCGGCCGCCTGCGGAAACGGAAGAAGCCCCGCGCGGATCTTTCCGTGCGGGGCTTCTCATCCTATCGGATCGCCGAGTGCGACGTGACGCCAATTCTCGGGCGAAGTTGTGACGGCCGGGCTGGTTTCTCCCGAATCGCCGTCACTTCCGGAACACCGCATGGCCCGGATCGCCGCGCGAGAGGAGGTACGCGAGCAGGTCGAGCACTTCGTCCTCGTTGAGCGGTTTGAGCAGGTCCTTCGGCATCAGCGAGACGCTCGAGGGCTTCTGCTCCTCGATGTCGGCCTTCTTGATGGTGAGGGTCTTGGTCGACTGCTCGGGGTCGATGACCAGGGTGATCGAGTCGGGAGTTTCGGTGACGATCCGTCCGGTCACGCTCTTGCCGTCGGCGGTCTGCACGATCGTCGCCTTGTACTGGTCGCTGATGACCTTGCTGGGATCGATGATCGCTTCTGTCAGATCCTTCAGATTGAACCGGCCGGCCAACTGCGTCAGATCGGGCCCGGTGGCTCCACCGTCCCCGGCGAAGCGGTGGCAGACGACGCAACGCGTCGATTTGTATGACTTCTGGCCGTTCTTGTAATCGCGACCCTTCAGTTTCGCTTCGGCGATCGCCCGCACCTCGTCCAGCGTCCAGTCCTTGCCGGGGCCTGCGGGTTTCGGCAGTTCCGGGGCGATGTACGGTTTCCGCCAACCGGAGGCTTCGATTGCCAGACGCTCGGCGTCGCTGGCATTCGCGAAGGCGTCGTTGTCCATGTTGGTCAGGAACTTCTGGTAGCTGTTCCCGCCGGCCCAGGTGCGGGCCTTCCCGTACCACTCGAAGTACGTCTTCCGCAGCGCCGGCGTCCATCCCTTCTTGAGGTTCCGCAAAGTGAAGGCGTAGTGGATCTGCTGCATGTCGGGATGGTTGGCGAGCATCATCTGGATGGCGCCCGCGTAGCCCTTGTTGCGGGCCAGAAGTTCACCGAGGTCCTGGGGAGTGACCGACCGTTCCTTCGCGAGGAGCGGCACAATCTTCTGGGCCGCCTGCGGCGATTGCAGGAAGACCATGAGGATGGCAAGTTCCCGGTTCGCCCCGTCATTCCCGGCCGGGAACAGGGCGTCGAACTTCTCGCCGAGTTTCGTCTGGGTCGTCTCGTCCAGAGACCCAAGGCGGATGAAGACGAGCTGGTAAGCGCGCAGCAGTTCGAGTTGCTGGGCATCGGTCAGCCTGGCGTAGTCGATTTTGCCAAGTGCCGCGAGCACTTTCTCCTGCAGGTCATGGTCGCCAGCGCGAGCGAGACCCGCCACGCCGTTGATCACTGTCTCCGGGTCTTTCGACGACAGCACACCGTCGGCCCACGCCGCCACAGGAAGGCGTTCCAGGGCAACGCGCGCCGCATACCGGATGAAGCGATCCTTATGTCCCAACAGCGGGAGCAGGAAGGCAGCCCCCTTCTCCGGGTTGCCCGCCCGAGCCACATGCCAGGCCTCGATCTCATGCCGCAGCTTGCGGAG
>JADZEF010000205.1 GCA_020850695.1 Planctomycetaceae bacterium
CTTCCTCAAGGCTCGTGTAACCCGCCTCGGCGACGCGAATCCCTTCGTCCATCAGCGTGCGGCCTCCCAACTGCTTATGGAGGTTCCGCAGCGTGTCGACGTTTGGATCCTTGCAGATCACGTCGCGGACCTCGCGTCCGCACACCAGCACCTCATAAATGCCGCGCCGCCCCTTCAGCCCGGTGTCGTGACACTCGCGGCAGCCATTCCCCTTCACGAACTGCCGGCGGCGATCTCCCTGATAGTTGATCAGGTTGAGGATCTCTTCGGGCGGGTAATACTGCGTGCGGCAACTGGAGCAGACACCACGGATGAGCCGCTGCGCGATCACGCCGACGAGTGCGGCGGCGATCTTGTAAGGCGCAATTCCCATGTCGGTCAGTCGCGTGACGGCGCTGCAGCTGTCGTTCGTATGCAGCGTGCTGAGCACGAGGTGCCCCGTGAGGGCGGCCTGGATAGCGATCTCCGCCGTCTCCGCGTCGCGGATTTCGCCCACCATGATGACGTCAGGGTCCTGCCGCAGGATTGACCGCAGTGCGTTGGCGAACGTCAGCGTCGGCGACGTCTTCACCTGGACCTGGTTGATCAGGTCGAGCTGATATTCGACGGGGTCTTCGACCGTGACGATGTTGTGGTGGACCGACTTGATTAGTTCGAGGGCCGAGTAGAGCGTCGTCGTTTTTCCGCTTCCGGTCGGGCCGGTGACGAGCAGCAAACCGTGCGGGCGGCCAAGCATCGTCTTGACGTGCCCGAGCATCGTCTCGGGAACGCCGAGCTTGTCGAGGTCGAACGAGAGATTGCGACGATCGAGGATACGCAGCACCGCCTTCTCGCCGCGGACCGTCGGCAGCGTGGAAACGCGGATGTCGATCTCGTGGCCGTCCGCCACGACGTGAATACGGCCGTCCTGCGGGTTGCGCTGCTCGGCAATGTCGAGCTTCGCCATAACCTTCACGCGCGAGACGAGGGCCGCATGAAACTCGCGCCGCGGACGCAGCACTTCGCGCAACGAGCCATCGATGCGGTAGCGGACCGTCGTGTTCTTCGGGCCCGGCTCGATGTGAATGTCGCTCGCCTTCTGACGGATCGCCTGGATCACGATGAAGTTGACCAGGTTGATGATCGGGCTGCCGTCCGCCAGCGACTCGATGTCCTTGAGATCGAGGCTGATCGTTTCGCGCTCGATCTGGATGGCATCTTCATTGTGGTCGGCGGTGACCGCATCGACCTCGAAACCGTCCTCATAACCGCGCTGGATCATCCGCCGGATGTCGGACCGCAGCGCGAAGACCGGCCGGACGCGATATCCCGTCAGCCGCTCAAGGTCGTCGCATTGCTGCAGATTGCCTGGGTCGGCCATCGCGACGGTCAGCGTGCCGCGTACCCGAAAGAGGGCGACCGCATCGAACTGCTCGGCCTTCGGACGCGGAATGCAGCGAATGACGGCCGGATCGACGAGTCCATCGCGAAGGCGGACGGCCGGCGTCTTGAGGTGGTCGCCGAGGAACGGAAGCAGGTCGTCCTCGGAGACGAATCCAAGGCCGATCAGCGTTTCGCCAAGCTTCGTGTTGTGAACCCGCTGCTCATTGAGCGCCGCTTCGAGTTCATCCGCCCCGATCAACCCCGCGCTCTGCAGCCGCTCGCCGAGTGGCCGCGCATCGCGAGCGATGACGCTCTGGCGGCGCCGCACCGCAGCGGCGATCGTCGGAGGAACGGTCATTGCGCGAAACTCCCGACGGCGCCGATGAGCTCAGGAAAGATCTCGAACTGCACATCGAGTCCCGTGATTGTCAGGATGTCTCGGCAGAGAGGAGTCGGGGAGGACAGCTTCACCGCGCCCCCGCGCCTCCGCGAACGCTCGTTCAACTCGACCAGCCATTCGAGACCGTCACTGTTGATGAGCGGAACACGTTCGAGATCAATGACAAGCCGCGGCTGTCCGCGGCCCAGAACGTCATCGACGACGGGCCCCATTTCCTGCGCGCTGTCCGCGTTGAGCGGATCGCGGACCGTAATGACATCGACGGCGCCGTGGCGGGAGCGTTCGAACATGGGAAGAAGGAGTCGGGAGACAGGAGACAGGGGAAGGCGTTACTTGGCAGGCAGGCCGATCGTGAAGCGGCTGCCTTTGTTGAGTTCGCTGGCGATCGACAGGCGACCGCCATGCAGTCGCACCACTTCCTGAGTGAAGGCCAGGCCCAGCCCCGTGCCGGTCTCGTCGCGAACCCGTTCGTCGCTGCTGCGGAAGAATTTCCGTCCCAGCTTGGGAATCTCGTCCGCGGCGATTCCGATGCCCGTGTCCTCGACATGCACCTGCAGCGTGCTTTCGTCACACTCGACGCGGAGCGTCACCTTCCCGCCATGGGGTGTGTATTTCGCCGCATTTCCCAGCACGTTCACGATCGCCGCCGTGATGTTCTCTTTGTCGATCGTCAGTTCCGGCAGCTTGGCCGGCATCGTGACGTCGAGGGTGATTGCCTTCTGGTCCATCTGCGGGCGCACCTTGTCGACGACTTCCACCAGCATGCGCCGCACTTCGGTCTTCTGCGGGTGAAGCGTCATCGAGCCCGCTTCCATCTGGCTGATGTTCAGAAGGTCGTCGACGAATCGAGCGAGTCGCGTCGCCTCGGTGTTGATCGTATTGAGGAACCCTTTCCGCTGTTCCTCGTCGTCGAATTCGGCGATCGACAGGGTTTCCGCATAGGCGCGGATGTTGGCAAGCGGCGTCCGAAGTTCGTGCGTTGCGGCATAGACGAACTGCTCGCGAGCTTCTTCGGAGAGCTTCTGTTGTGTGATGTCGCGGATGTGCCAGACATAACCGGCCGGATGTCCCTCGGACGTCTCGTGCGAGTAGCGCGCCACGCGCAGCACGCCGTCGGCCGTCACGTCGCCGCGAAGGTACTCGATGATCACGGGGCGCAGCGGTTCGCTGAATTGTTCGTTG
Organism: Planctomycetaceae bacterium; assembly: GCA_020850695.1. GTDB lineage: Bacteria > Planctomycetota > Planctomycetia > Planctomycetales > Planctomycetaceae > JADZEF01. Next base: position 2,945 of record JADZEF010000205.1, read on the forward strand.
ATGGACGCGGCTTCGGGAGTGCCGTCCCAAGGCATCAACTCCTGGAGCGGCTTTTCGCGGGCGTCGTCGACGTGCAGTCCGATCAGCGCGTAGAAGGATGCGTTCGCATACGCGATCCGCCCTTCGGCATCGGTCAGCCCGATACCTTCCGGAATCGCCTGCAGCGACGCTTCCGCCCGCTTCTCACGCAGCCCGCCAAGGGCCGATTCCAGCCGCTTCTCCAGCGACGTGTCCGAGCGGGACGCGCGGAGATGTTGCGTCAGCCGGTTCCAGCCGTCGGCCACCGGACCATCCGCATCGAGGGGAAGGAGCGATACGGCGGCCTCCGCCGGCATCGACGAGGCTTCCGCCAGCCGCTCTTCGACCGCGCTGTTCGTCCGGACCGATCCGCTGATGACTTTGCTGCCGATCACCAGGAACAGGAACGGGACCAGCATGGCCGGCGGAGCATACTCCAGAAGCGCGTGGCTCCACGGCTCCGGCGGCAGGTGAACGTGGCCGAGATGCACGAATCCTTTTGGCCGTCCCTGCACGATCAGCGGGCGGCTGTATTCCATCAACTGGCCGCTGTCGCCGCGTGCCAGGTGGACTCGCTCGACGATGAAATCCCGCTTGGCGACGGCGACCGTTTCGGATGGCTTGCCGATCAAATCGCGCGACGAATGTGCGATGTACGTTCTGGACTCGTCGGCGACCGCACAGAAATGCAGCTCGCCGGTGATGACGGCTTGATCGACCAGGAGTTGGACGTTGCGGCCGCCCCGCTCCAGCATGTCGTGTGCGATCGATTCCGCCGTCTGGTCCAGCAGCGCCAGGACCTGGTCGTCATGGCGGTGGGATGGCGCGGTGAAATGCAGCGTCAGCAATCCCGCTCCGAGCGCCGCGACAGCCGCGAGCGCGAACATGAGATACTGGCCCAGCAACCGCCGCGTCAGCGGAATGTATCCGTGCAATGTCCGCATGGCTCCTCCTGGGGTTCCCTCATGCGGGAGTCTGCAACACCGGCTTCAGTGCGGTTTCGAGCGTCGTCCGCACAAGCTGCGTCAGTTCGCGCGGGCTGAACGGCTTGAAGAGCACCGCCTGCAGCCCGAGTTCGTTGCGCAACATGTCCACGTCGAGTTCGAGCCCTTTGGCCGACAGCAGGATCGCGGGCACGTGCCTCAGTCGCACGTCCTGCCGCATGGCGCGGCAGATCTCTTCGCCGGTCAGGCCGGGCATCTGGTAATCGGTGATCAGCAGGTCGATCGACCGCTGTTGCAGGGTTCCGAGAGCGTCCTGTCCATTGCGGCAGACCGTCACCGTGAACCCGGCGTTGCGGAGGTTGAAGCGCACGACGTCGGCCATCGCGAGATTGTCTTCCGCAACCAGAATGTGTGGTGTCGAGGCGACCATCAGGTCCTCCGTTCCGTCTCGAATGGCCTGGGAACGCGGAGCAGCCTTTCCACTTGGAACGTCGAAAGGCTGCGTGCGAGCATCGGGTGAGTCAGGCCCGTGGCGTCAAACTCCGCGCGAAGCATCACCAGGCGATGCCGTCGGCATGGTTGACGACGAATTCGCCGGTGCTCTGGTTGTAGGCCCAGCCGGCGCCGCCCGCCTCCGGCGTGGTGATCGGGCTGGCGGTCGATGCGACGACCGTCGCATTGACGTTGCCCACCTGACACGTCGGGAAGGGGCCTTTGAGGTACGTCGTGAGAGACGTGCTGAGTGTCGCGGCGGTCGGATAGCTGCCGTTCTCGCTCTTGTAGAGCTCGATCGCGTTCCGCACGATCGCGAGCGACTGCTTCGTGCCGTTGTTCTTGGCGCTGGACGCCGTATTCATGACGCGGGGCGCCGCCACCGCCGCCAGGATTCCGAGGACCAGGACGACCACCACCAGTTCGACGAGCGTGAACCCGTTCCGCTTCCCATTAGCCCGCTGCATGACTCGCACCTCAGGTTTTGCACTTGTAGACAAAGTCGGCATTCGAACGTCGCCGCAGACATCCGATGCGTTCCGACCACATCGACGCACAACAACCCTAGTTTGGATTTTGCATCGGTGACGAAAATCAACTCAAAAAAAGTCAAGACCTAGAAGATTTCCCTAGGGAGGCGACGGCAAATGCGACGCGTCGGCAAGGAGCGCTGTCACGTCGACTGAAGTGTTCCACTCATCATCACGGGGGTGATGGATGAGAGCGTTCCACATCCCATGTTGAGACAGCGTCCATCTATGACGATTGCAGCGATGCCACGGCTGGCTCGAAGAGCCCGGCGCTCCCAGATCGCCGTTCGGCGACCTGACGAGCCGGCTCGGCACAAAGCGTGACCTAGGCTCAAGGAGCAGGACGTCGGTTCCTGCGCACTCCGTCCATGGCGCTCGAGGATTCGATGGCGAACGCACATCACCCTGCGAGCATCGAACTGCCGCATATCCGTGAGATGAGCGAGCAGATCGATGCCTACGCTTCTCAGGTGAGTCTCGACTTCGAGGAACTGACCTGGCTGCGGACCATCTCGGAAAAGCTGGACTGCTGCCGCGTGGACAGCACGGTCGACGAAGTGGCCGAAGAGGTGCTTCCCTCGCTGTGTGAAGTCATCGGCGCCAGCACACTGGCTCTCGTCTTCGCCGATGACCCAAGCGCGGCGATCAGTCTTCACGACTACCGCATTACGTCGTTTGGTCCGAAGGCGATCGAGCCCGCACTGTGCCGACGGATCGTCGCTCCTCTCCAGGCGACGGCCGCCAATCGCCCGGTCGTCGTGAATGGACGGAACCGCGACCCACGTCTGCCGAAAGCCGACGAGGTCAATTCGATTCTCATGGTGTCGCTGGCCCGGCCCCGAGCTCACTTCGGATGGCTGCTGGCCATCGACAAGAGGGTGCCGAGCGGGCCGCAGCGGCAGCTTCTGGGGGAGGATGAGTTCGGGACGGTGGAAGCGGGGATGCTCTCGGGAGCTGCGACGCTTCTGTCGACGCATGCCCGCAACGTGCACCTGTTTCGCGAGAAGGAGCGACTCCTCATCGGAACCGTCCGGGCGCTGGTGAACGCCATCGACGCCAAGGACCAGTACACGTGCGGCCACAGCGATCGCGTAGCGACCTTCGGTCGACGCCTTGGCCGCCAGTTAGGGCTCTCTCACGTCGACTGCGAGCAACTCTATATGACAGGGTTGTTGCACGACATTGGAAAGATCGGCGTTCCCGACGAAGTGTTGCGCAAGCCGGGCCGGCTGACCGAAGAGGAGTTCGCCCAGATCAAGCGGCATCCGGAGATCGGGCATACGATCCTCAAAAACCTGACGCCCCTGGCGTATGCCCTTCCGGGAGTGCTGCACCATCACGAGGCCATGGATGGATCGGGCTATCCGCTCGGACTGAAAGGCGACGAGATCCCACTCTTCGCCCGCATCCTCGCCGTCGCCGACTCTTATGATGCGATGACCAGCGACCGACCCTACCGGGCGGGGATGCCGACGGAAAAAGCCGAGGCGATCCTGCGGGATTGCGCCGGGCGGCAATGGGATGCTCGAGTCGTGCGGGCCTTCTTCGACGACATTGAGGCGATGCGGAGAATCGCCGCGGACGGCAAGCACCAATCGTCGGTGCTCTCCGATGACGACGGCGACGCGGACCTCTCCGATTCAATCATCATGGCTAATTCGGCGATCAGGTGACGAGCGACCTGTGACCGGCGGGTCGGCCATCCTGCACGGACAGGAACCTGGTCTTCCCGATTTTCGTGCGGGGTCGCGCCGTCGCCCGTGTGTCGCGTCGCCTGTTTGGCTGGGTAGTTTGGGATGCCGAATAAGGATCGGTTGATTTTTCCGATTTTGACGATTTTGACGCGCTTTTTTTGCAGGATCCACTCGGAAGGGTCGATACGAATCCGGGGGCTTCTCGGAAGTCTGTGAACCCCCGGTGGGTCAAACTGTAAGAACGGACGTAACAGTTGGTGGGAAGAGGGTTTTCGCTTGTACAACGGGCGTTTGACCTGGGGAAGCCTACGGGCGTTCCGCCGCTGGTGGCTTGCACTGGCGGCGGCGGCGGCGCTCCCGATCGGCCTGGCCCCAGCCAATGAGCCCCCTCCTGGGACCTCGCGAAGTGCGGCGGGAACTTCCCTGAGTTCGCAGAACGGGGTTGACGATGGCTTCGTCTATCCCATTACCCGCCAACCGACGGCATCTCCGGCAAAACCTGCTTCAGGATCCCCGCGTGTTTGGACTTCGAACCTGACGCCACGCCCGAAGGCATCGTCGCCGCCGGGAGCTCAAGTCGGCAATCCGATCGAACGGGCTTCGAGGGAGAAGCTTCCTTCCGGGGCTCCTGTGTCTCCGCCCAACGCGCCGGCAGCGGTCAATTCGCCGCCGCGTGTCGCACCGCACACGGCCGCGAGCGCCCGGCCGCTCGTTCGTCGGGACGCTGCCGCCCCCGTCCCGGACGCCGCGGATCTTCGTCCTCGGACACACGCTGCACGGTCCGGGTCGGTTGCCACGCCTTTCGACGGGGCTCCCATCGGAGTCCGTCCGGCCTTCTTCCAGGAGTTCGAGGCGGCGCCACCCCGCGATGCGAATCGCCGTGGGGGCTTCTCGACGTCCAACATTCGACCGGCGGCGTACCAGGAAAAGGATCCGGTCTTGCCGGGGGCGTTGGGTCCGGAAGTCGCACCTGCCCCGGCGCCGACACCTGTTCCCCCGCCCCCGCCGCAGATGCGGATTCCGCTCGCCGGATCTCCCAACAATGCGCGGATCCTTCTGACGCCCCCGGTCGACGGCAAGATTTCGATCGTCGTCCGGGACGCTCCGCTCAACGAAGTTCTGGGAGCGCTTGCTCTCCAGCAGGGAGTGAACATCGTCACGGGCGAGGATGTGACGGGGAAAATCTCGGTCACGCTCCGGGACGTCACGTTCGAGGATGCTCTGACATCGATCACAGCCATCGGCGGCTTCAACTGGCATCTGCAGAACAACATCATCCACGTGACGAACCTCTCGGCGGAGAATCGGGCAGCCCCGCAGGCTCAGGGGCGGGTGGTCCAGGTCTTTCCGCTGAACTTCGTCACGGCCACCGACGTGGAAGTGGTGGCGAAGGGCCTCCTGTCGCCGGCCGGACAGATCTTCTCGACCCTTTCGAGCGACAAAGACAATCGCAAGACGCGCGACGTCATCGTGGTGGAAGATCTTCCGGCGTACATCGCACGTGTCGCCGAATACATCGAGCAGGTCGATCATCCGCCGCGACAGGTGATGATCGAAGCACACGTCCTGCAGGTCGAGTTGACCGATGACCTGAAGCATGGGATCAACTGGACGGGACTCGCCCGACTGGGTGGGGCGAGATTTACCCTCAGCACGCTTGGCCTGGCGGCGGCCGCCGCCCCAACGTCGACGTTCACGGTCAACGGGACCGACCTCAATTCGCTCATCGAGTTCCTCGAAACGACGACCGACGCCAAGACGCTGGCGCAGCCGCGCGTCATGGTCCTCAACGGCCAGCAGGCCCGCGTGCAGATCGGCCAGCGCTACGGCTACCTCGTCACCACCACCACGCAGACCAGCACCCTTCAGAACGTCAACTTCCTCGACGTCGGCGTGCTGCTGACGGTCAAGCCGCAGATCGCCGACGACCAGCACGTCCTCCTGACGGTCAAGCCGGAAGTCTCCGACGGAAGCATCAATCCCGCCAACAACCTCCCGCAACAGAACACGACCGAGGTCGAGACCACCGTCATGCTGGCGGACGGACAGGGGATCGTCATCGGCGGACTGATCAAGGAACAGGACATCGAGAAGCAGTCGAAGGTGCCTCTGCTCGGCGATCTCTGGCTGATGGGGCGGCTGTTCCAGAAGCGCAACCTCACCCGGCAGCGGGTCGAGATCGTCGTGGCGCTGATCCCGCGCGTGGTTCCGTATTCGCCGGACTTCGTCAAGCGCGACCGGTTCGACTATCACCGGGCGACGACGCCGCTGCTCCAGGGCGCGCTGCAGCCCGTCGATCGCCCGTGGGAGCCGAGGCTCGTGGATGCGGTCAACAACCCCCGGCACTGGTGCGCCACCCGGTCGTGCCAGTTCTTCTCGAACTTCAACGACCCCCAGCCCCGCACTCCCGGGTACTACTTTCCGACCTACGCCGACGAATCTCCGTGGATTACCCCGCCCGCTTACGAGATTCCCGGCGTCACTCCGGAAACATCGGTCGAGTTTCAGACTCTCGACATTCCCCCGCCGCCCGATCAGAGTCCGACAATGCAGGCTCCCGCTCCGGAACCGTTTCCCGACCCGCTTCCCCGTTCCACCCCTGCGCCGCGGAGCAATCCAGCTCCGCGGACGGAAATGCCGCCGACATCGAATCCGCCCGTCCCCCTGCTGCGCGGACCGGCGCAGAGAACAACCGCTCCTCAACGGCGGTGAGTCCCGGCCGAAGGACGAATTCTCGCGGCCGCACTGGTCATCCGTCAGCCGAGTCACGAAAATGGCAAACCAGCTTCCAGTCCCGCCGGAATTGCTCTCGCTCATCGAAAAGCGCGAGGAGGCCGAACGTCGCACCGGGGAACGCCGCCGGACCACGGCCGCGGCGAAGCCGGCGGTCGAACGACGAAAAGCGAAGGATCGCCGCAAGAAGGCCCGCCGAGCCCACGACTGAGGGAACCGGCGTCGGGGCTCTCATTCCGGATTGTCAGACTTGAGCGTCACGCCGCGTTGCTTCAGCGCCCTGGCAATTCCGGCCTCGTCAATCTTTTCGGGGTCGATCAGGGCCGTGACTTTTCCATCCTTGAAACTGGCCGTGGCCAATTCGACGCCAGGCAACCGGTAGACCGATTCATAGGCGGACAGCGCGCACGCCTTGCAGTCGAGTCCGGCAACAGGCACTTCGACGCGCTTCAGCTTTTCCAGCGGCATCGACCGCAACGGCTTGACGCCGAACGTGGAGCGAGACGCCTCCCGCAGCTTCTGATCGAAGCGTTCGACGATCTGTTCGGGCTTTGCGCCGGGGAAGACGCGCGCCGCATCGTAATCGAACGTCGCTTCGGCATTCGGATAGTCGATGGCCAGCAGCTTGACCCCGGGAACCAGGGCGACCGCCTCGCGCAGATCCCCCTCGCGCTCGGGCATGAAGAGTCCCGTGATCTGATGGCGGATTCCCGTCGGAGCTTCCCTGGCGTCATCCGCCAAGACGCGACCTTCCAACGCGGTGACTGTCAAAGCCGTCACCAGCAGGCCACGAATCGGGAAACACATACGAACGGAGTGCATGGCAATTTCCATTCGAGAGCGTGATCAACACCGACGGTGTCTTGAACGCGCGGAGTGAATGCTCGAGCGTACCATGTCGTCGGGGACTGCGTCAGTTTCGCTCAATTCTCTGGAAGCAGGCACGCCAGACTCGCGCGAACATCAGAATGCCAAAAGAAAAGGCCCGTCTCCGTGAATGCGGAGCCGGGCCTTCGTGACGTCATTGCGGTGGGCCATTCCTGCTATTCGTCCGAAGCGCCCTCCGACTTGCTCTTCGGAAGGGGCTTGCTCTTGGCCCCTTCCTTGATCGCGAAGAGCGTCGACTTGTTCGCGATGTAGAGGACGCCGTTGGCGACGATCGGCGTGCTGTAGACGGCGTTGTCCATGTTGATCTCGGAGATGATGTTCTTCTCTTTCGAGAGTTCGAAGATCGTCACGTCGCCGTCCTCGTCGCCGATCAGCACTTTCCCATCCGCGATCATGACCGAGCCCCACGAGGCGGCGAACATGTCGTGGGTCCAGTAGAGCTTGCCCGACTTGGCATCGAGGCAGTGGACCAGACCGCTGAAGTCCGCGATGAAGAAGAGGTCGTCCTTGATCGCCGGGGTGCCGATGGTGCGGTGCATGGTCTCTTCGAATTCGATCTTCCCGTTGCCGTTCAGGTCGTATTCCGAGTAGTGCCACACCACCGCCGAGTTCTTGTTGGGCACTTCGATCTCGTTGGTGCGGGTGTGGGCCTTGGCGCTCCCCGCATCGATGTCCACGCGATAGACCACGTCCTTGCCGTCCACCTTGCCCGACAGCAGCCAGTCCTGAATCTTCCCCTTCGGCTTCTCGCCTTCCTTCAGGTTCGGCTTCACCGTCACTTCTTCGGGCAACGGCTTGCCGGCCTTCTTGAACTCCTCGCGGAGTTCATCGCTCACGGTGCCGTCGGCCAGCGGCTTGGCCAGCTTCGAGTCGCCGGTGAAAATCTGCTCCCACTCGAGGTAGGCCTGCAGGCGGCGGTGCGGGATGACTTCTTTGGTGTCCTTGTCGAGGACAAGCGTCGGGCTGACGTCGCCCCGTTTGGTCGGGTCGATGCACCAGACGTGAGAGGGGCCTTCGCCATGTTCCGGATCCTGGCCGAGAGCGATGTAGACCTTCTCGTCATAGATGACGGGAGTGCTGATGATCTCGTTCCGAGTTCCGCGGCCGCCCAGGATCGAGCGAGACTCCTTGGGGTTGCCGTCGAACTTCCAGAGGAGCTTCGCGTTTCCCTTGCCGTCCCCCTTCGGGTCGAAGCTGTAAATCCAGCTGTCGCCGCCGGCGAAGATGATCTGCTCCTGGCCGTCGAAGACGCCCCAGGCCGGGGATGACCACTGGCCGTGGATGATGTTCACGCCGGGGGACTTGTCCGACCACAGCAGCTTGCCGGTGTCGCGGTTGAGGGCGATGAAGCTGGGGGCATTGGGAGCGGGGATGTTGATGTGCGACTCGTCGACGCCGTTCGACGTGCAGACGAAGAGCGTGTCGCCGATCGACATGATCGAACAGGCGCACATGTTGTGCTGCGAGACGCCGAGCTCGCCCATCATGTCGTACTTCCAGATGATGTCGGCTTCGTCTTTCTCTTCGCTCTCCTCGGCCGTGTAGGGGCCGTTGTTCTTGCCGTCGTGGAAGCCTTCCGGATCGAGGCAGACGACCTCGCCGCGGTTGGACACGTACCACACCCGATCGCCGTCGGCGAAGGCCGAGGCGCAGACCCCTTGAAGCGGCCAGTCGTGGACACGGCCGGTCGGCAGCTTGGTGTTCGAGTGCTGCCAGAGGAACTTGCCGGTCTTCTCGTCGAAGCAGACCATGCACCCGAGGTCGACATTCGACGGGTACCGCTTGATGTAGCCGTGCCCGTTATTCGTGCCGACGTAAACCTTCCCGTTGGCGACGATCGTGTTTCCGTAGGTCTGCGACCCGAGGTACGCCGACCAGAGGATGTTCTCGCCCGAAGCGATGTCCCACTCAGTCGGCAGGCTGCCTTCGACTGCGGGGGTGTTGTTGCGTCCCGCCCAACCGCCCCACTGCGGCCAGTCGTTCTTGCCGACTTTCCGCTCGGCGATGCCGGCCATTGTCTCGGCGGTCGGATCGTACGGGCCCGACTTCTTCTCAGGCTCCGCGGCTTCCCGGGCCGCCTTCTTCTCTTTGGCCGGGGCCGCTTCAGCGACTTCCGTGGCGGGCTTCCCTTCCTTCGCCGGCGCCGCTTCCGCGGCCGGAGCCTCGGCAGCCGGCTTTTCTTCCTTGGCCGCGGCCGGCGCCGAATCGGCGGGGGCCGCTTCGGACTTGCCGGACTCCGTCGCGGCCGTTTCGGCCGCGGGAGCTTTCGCTTCTTTGGAGTCCTCGGTCGCTGCCGGCGGCGCGGCTTGATTCGCCGGCTTCGTGGTCTCCGTTCCCGTCGTCATGGCGGGCTTGGACGGGCTATCGCCGCATCCGATCGCCGCCACAGCAACGCATGCCACCCAGGCGAAATGCTGAATTCGCATCATAGACATGTCTGCCCTTGTATCGAGACGGACGGGCGATGGGCCCGATGTATCCAGTTCTCATCATACCCTGGCGGGGTTATGCGGACCCCGTCGTTCCCTCACTTCGAGACGGTCGCGGACGTCTTGTTCGGTTCGACCTTCACGTTGTCGAAGAAGATCTCCGCGTCCTTGGCGTTCCCGACGAGGCCGGGGCTGCCGTGCGTGTTTGCGGGGAAATCGATCCACTCGATCGACCAGGCCGAAGGCTCCTTGTCGTCGCGCTTCCAGACTTTCCCCTTCACGACCGCGACTTCCTTGCCATTGCGCTTCTCGTTCGACACCTGCAGCTTCATCGTGTACCAGACGTCCGGCTGCCACTCGAACGGCACCTTCTTGAACTTGATCTCGTGCGAGACCCACGAGAACAGCTTCAGTTCCTGAGCGGTCCCCATCATCTCGAAGCGGTACCGCTGGGCGATCAGCCCGATGTCCGGCATCTTCTTGACCGGATCGTTCTTGGCGCTCGGCACGCTGGTGCCGTAGACGTCGGACGTGATCGAGTAGTCCTTGAACTCGGTGTTCCCCATCCAACCCTGGCTGCGGGTTCCCTTCGGAATCGTCGTGATCTTGCACATCACGCCATTGCCGTCGACCTTCCGCGGGCCTTTCTCAACGGCGAGGAAGTTCCCCCCTTCGCTGCCCCACACGGCCTTCTCGAGCACCTTCTCCCGGATGAGGATCTTGACGGCCGGATCGACCTTTTCCTTCACCGCGTCGAGATTGTTGATGTCGCCCAGAAGCTCGAGGTAGCGAAGCAGTTCCTTCCACCGCTCAATCGGCCCGGCGTCCTGGAACTTGGCCTTGGTCAGATTGGCGTTCGTGAACGTCGTCAGGCAGTACACGTACAAGTCGGCGGCGATCGGGTTTTCCTTTCGCAGCTTGAGGAACAGGTCGGCGTCGATGGCGATGTGACGATACCGCATTCCCACCCACGACACCGGGACCTGGCCGTCGTCAAAATTGTAGTTCCACGGAAGTTGCGGAATGACACGGACGCGGGCCTGACCGGTGATCTCACCCGCCTTCGCGACGATCGCCGCTCCGGCCTGCTTGTTGTCCGCGGGGGCCTGATACTTCCCGTCACTGAGTTCGCCGACGCCCTGCACCGACAGCTCGACCTTCAGTCCAAGGTCTTTCGCCGTGCCGAGCTTGTTGCCGTTGGCGTTGTAGGCAAAGACTTCGTATTGCTGGCTTTCGCCCGGGCTCAGCATCGTTTCGACGGGAACGACCTGGAGCCACGCCGGCTTCTTGTCGTCTCCCGCTTCCTTCTCCTTCGGAGCTTCCGGGCGCTCGTCCGCCTCGGGCGTGGCATCCGCATCGCCGATGCAGTACATCGCCATATTGGACGCAAGGTACAGCCGCCCATGCGAAATGATCGGCGAGGTATTGAATTCTTCGCCCGCCTGGGCCGGGCGCGACTGGCTGAGCACCTTCAGCTTGTCGCCGTTCGGCTCGAAGATGAAGAAGCGGCCGTTCCGCTCTGTGACGTAGATTTTGCCATCCGCGTAAACCGGGCTGCCCCAGCCGATGGTGCCGATCTTGGCCTTGCCGACCTGCTTGCCGGTCTTCTCGTTGACGACGTAAATGGTCCCGGAGTCGTCCACGCAATAGAGGCGGCCATCGACCAGGACGGGGGCGGTGCGACCGATGCCGATCGTCTTCGCCCGCCAGATCTCACCACTCTTGGTGATGTCGCCGCGCTTGGTGGCGTCGAGGCAGAAGAACGCGCCGACGACGCTCGTGTCGTCGAGATTCTCTTCGCTGTGCCCCGCAAAGACCTTGCTTCCCACCACCAGCGGCGTCGTGCTGATGCCTCGGTTCGAGACGTCGTAGTTCCAGAGCTTCTTGCCTGTGCGGGTCTGCAGGGCATAGATGCTCCCGTCACCGCTGCCGAAAACGATGACCGCCTCGCCGTTGATCACGGTCGGGATCGGCGTGCTGTAGGTCGTGTCTTCCGGGCGGAGCCTGGTGCTGCTGAACCAGATCGACTTGCCGGTCTTCTTGTCGAACGCCAGAAAGCGGTGCGCGGGCTGGGCCATTTCGCCCCACCCGATGATGACCGCGCTGATGATGACCAGATCGTCGTACACGACCGGGAAGTTCGTTCGTCCGCCGTACGTGTTGAGCGCTCCGAACTCCTCCGACAGCGACCGCTGCCAGATGATTTTGCCGGTCTCGCCGTCGAGGCACAGGAACAGCCCGCAGACGCCCTGGGCGTACACGTAGCCCGTTGAAGGATCGCCGACGACACTCGACCAGGCGACGCGCGTGTCGGGGACGTCGGAAAGGAAGACGTTGAAGGGCGTCTCCCAGATCCCTTCGCCGGTCTTGGCATCGACACAGACGACTTTTTCGCCTTCTTCGGGTGATGCGGGCCGGTGATCCTGAAGGAAGTAGAGCTTCCCGTTCATGACGATGGGCGTCGAGCGGGTCGCCAGTTCGGGCCGCGCCCAGATCGTGTTTTCGGCGCCGCGGTCCCACTTGGAGGGAAGGTTCTTCTCGCGTGAGATACCGTTCCACTCAGGACCGCGCCAGTTCGGCCAGTCCATCGGGGCGCAGCCCCAACTGTCGAACTTGGCCGGGTCGGCCGCATGGGTGGAAGCCCCGGCGAGCAAAATGGCCGCAAGCGCTGGTGCGACGAGCACGAATCGCAGAGGAGATTGTGGCATCGAGCGACTCATGAAAAGAGGAATTCGTCGAAGGATCAAGCGTTCCGAACTCCGTCGGAAGCGATTCCTGTTTCAACAGATATCGTCTCGGGAAACGATATCCGACGCGTGCGCGAACGGCAAGCAGTCCCCACAATCTGACGAAGTTTTGAATGTCAAAAACGTCATGCGGGACGGCCCTATTTCTTCTTCGTGAGCTTCGGTTCGGCTTCCTTCCAAAGGGGTCCGTAGACCTCCTTATCGAAGGGAGGACAACCCGTTGCGTATTGGCCCAACGGGTGGTCCTTGGTCCGCATGAGGTTCGTGCAGTACGAGAAAGTGCGGCAGACCCGCTTGCGGTCGAACTGGCCCGTATCGCGCAGCTGTCTGGCGAAGTCGGGCTGGGAGAGCGTCGCCCGACCGAAGCCTGCGAGAGCGGCATGACCGCTCGCGATGTTGGCGGCCGCGGCGTGCGGGGCGAAGTCCTGCAGCCAGCTGTATCCGCTGCCGACGACGGCGACGTCGGGGACCGCCTCCTGCACCGCACGCGTCAGCCGGAAATGCCGCAGCACGCCGAGCAGGGGATGCTCGGGAGAGTGGTACCCATCGATGGGTGGGAACTCGGCGGGGCGGACGAAGTGGGGGTTCGCATACGGATTGCCAGCGGTGACGTTGATCAACCGCACACCCCAGTCGCGAAGCCACCGCACCACCTGGAGAGGCTCGCTCAGGTCTTCCTCGGCCGGGTTGTCCAGATTGGTGCCGAAAGCGGTGACAAGCGGCAGCGCGTGGGGGACCGGGACGCCGATGAAATCTTCTCCTTCGCCGCGGTGCGGAACGCCGTCGAAGACGTTCATCCGCGTGGCGAGGAGCACGTTGGGGAACTCCTCGCGGATCCGGCCGAGGACGTTCCGCACCAGCCGCGTCCGGTTCTCGAGGCTTCCCCCATAGTCCCCAGGACGATTGCGTGCCGCGAGCAGCTCGGAGAGCAGGTATCGATGACACTGCTTGATGTCGAGAAAGTCGACCCCCATGGCGACCGCCTTGCGGGCGGCGACGAGGTACTGGTCTTCGATCCGCTTGAGGTCGTCGTCGGTGAGGAGAGAGTCTTCCGGCGCGACGCGGCGCCCGAGGCTCTTGTCCATCGTCAGCGGATCGAGCACGGGATCGTGCGTGGCGAGAAGTGGTTTGCGGCAGCTGAATCGGCCGGAGTGCGTGAGCTGCAATCCGATGAGCAGTCCGTCGTCGTTGCCCTCCGCTTCACGATGGGCGTTGCGGCAGCCGTCGAGCATGCGGGCGATTTCGGACTCAGAGCCATCGTGGAGCCAGAGCTGCCGCGGGTTCATCCGGGCTTCGTCGGCAATAGCCGTCGCCTCGCCCCAGATGATCTTCGCCCCGCCGGCGCCGAAGCGGACATAGCGGCGATAGGTCAGCTCATCGGGCCGTCCATCGAGCGTTCCGTCGCACCCTTCCATCGGCTGGACGACGAGACGGTTGCCAACGGTGCGACGGCCGATTGTGAGAGGTTGAAACAGCGGCGAAAAATCTTCCGACACCCGCAACTCATGCCCCAGCCGCTTTGCATCTTCGACGACCTCGGCCGCCGACTTGTATTTGAAGTAACGGGCCATAGGGTGATCCAGCGCGTCGCGGCACTCATCAGAAGGAAGGCAATTTCAACGCAAAGACGCAAAGGGCGCTAAGAAACGCAAAGATCACAGCTGCCGGAAAAAGCGTGGCAACAGCCTGGATTGGATTTCCTTTGCGATTCTCTGCGACCTTTGCGTCTTTGCGTTGAAATGCTTTCCGGCTTTCAAGCGGCAGGGAACAAGCGGAGCAGGGCTCCGATGTCGGTGACTTCTTCGAGCTTCCAACATTGGTCGAGGATGAGCTTCTGTGTCTTCACGTCGAGGAGCCCCTTCGCCATCCGTTCGAATTTCGCGACGACCTCGGCGTCGGTCATCGGGTTCTGGTCGTGGCCGCGGGGGAACTCGTTCTCGGCGACGAACGTTTTTCCGTCCTTGCGGGTGACGGTGATGCGGTTGGGGATGCCCTTCGGGTAGCGGGCCGTCAGCCCTGCATCGCGATGAATTTTGATTTTGGCGACCAGCCCCAGCAGCCGCTCATCGCGCAGGCGTTCGTCGCTGAACGAGTCGAGCGTCACATCGCCGTCCATGAGGGCCACGGCGGTGCAGTAGGGGAGGCTGTGGTCGGCCGTTTCGCGGGTCTTCGGCCGCCACTTCTCGGGATCCTTGCCGATGATGTCGACCGCCGCGTCAAACGAGTGGATGTCGATGTGGTCGATTTCGTCGATCGAACCGACCTGCGGGCGAAGCTCGAGAGCGGCATGGATGGCACTCTGCGAGTGATACTCGGCCGGCCAGAACTTGATCGAGGTGCGGGTGATCATCCAGCCGTCGCTTCCGGGCTCCCCTCCCAGCGGGGCGAGCGTAAACGGGCCCGAGACCTGCTTCCAGAATCCCATCTCCCCTTCGAAGATCGGGGCGGGGCCGGTCAAGCCTTCCTGGGCTAGCAGCGCCGCAAAGACGGCGTTGCGCGAGGCGTTGGCGAACGCACAGCCCTTCCACTCGGAGAGTTCTCCCGCCCGCGTCTGCCGCAGCGTGACGTTGGGCGTTCCCGCGAGGTTCAGCGTCTGCTCGATCTGCGCTTTCGACAGCCCGAGGATCTTCGCCGCACCGGCTCCGGCGGAGAACGCTCCGTAGGTCACGTGGTCCCAGCCGCGAGCGCGGATGCTGGCAGCATCACAGAGGCGGCACTGGATCTCGTAGGCGAGAACGGCCGCCACGATGACGTCACGCCCCGAAGCGCCCGCGAACTCCCCGGCCGCCAGCACGGCTGCCAGGTTGTCGCTCGGGTGGGCGGGCTCTTTCGAGAGATAGGTGTCGTTGTAATCGAGGTAACGGAAGAGGATGCCGTTGGTAAACGCTGCCTGGTCCGGCGAGGTGGGCGTCCGACCGCCAAGGAAAGTCGCTCCCGGCTTACTGGTGACGCGGGAAGCGACGCGCCGCGCGACGTTTGGGGCTCCGGCCTTCCACGCGCCCGACGCACAGGCGAGCGAATCGATCAATCGCCGCCGCACTTCGTGGACGGTGGCGGCGTCGAGACGCTCGAACGTCAGGCGTTGGGCGTAATCGGCCAGAAACGAAGCAAGCGTCATCGGAATCCTCAGAAATTCTTCGAGCCCCACCGGGCTTGCCCCGATGGTGAAATGACTGGCCAGCTACGGTGCGAGAGATGTGTGACAGCAGCCCGGGTGCAGCTTTGGGCACCCGGGCTGCCGAATCCGGGGGGGACTGGTGATTCAAACGCCGTCTGCTTCGGCACCCTGGCTGCTCAGAGCCGCAGCCAGGGTGCGAGCGGCAGGTGCGAACTGATCTCACAGCGACTTGATGCGGATGTTGCGGAACTCGATGTAGTGGCCGGCGGTCGAGTGCGAGTCCTGCAGGCCGAGGTAGCCCTTCTTCGGCTTGTCCTTGGCCTTTTCGTTGGTCTTCTCGTCGACGTCGACGCACACCGTGTCGTCGCTGGTCACCTTGATCTTCGTCCCCTGGCAGCGGATCTCGAACTTGTGCCACACGTCGGGCGTGGTGTCGGGACGCTTCGCGACGGCGAAGTAACCGTAGAGCGAGCCGGTGCAGTGGGCGTCGTCGCGGGTCTCGTCGTCGAGGATCTGGCACTCATAGCCGGTCTCCCAGGGGTTCCCTTCCTTCGCCGCCCGGATGAAGACACCGCTGTTCCCCCCCTTGGAAACCTTCCACTCCATCCGCAGGATGAAGTCGCCGTATTCCTTCTCCGAGCGGATCCAGTTCCCCCCCTTGGCTCCTTCCGAGCGAAGAATGCCGTCCTTCACCGTGAAGCCTTCCGGCTTGCCGATGACCGTCCACCCGGCGAGCGACTTGCCGTCGAAGATCGAGACGAAGCCTTCTTCGTCCTTCGTCGCCTTCGGTTCCGCGGCCACCGCAAGGAAGGTTCCCATCGCCAGGACCAGCACCGCACCCGCCGCACGCCATTGAGCCAACCTGGACATCGGAGCGTCTCCGCAGTTCTTCATCACAACAGAGGGAATGAGGGCCGACACTCGACCGGCCCTGACTGGTGGCGAGAATACTCGACCCGCTCCGGCGGCGGCAAACGAACGCGATGGCTGCGTCAAGGCGGGAGATCGTCATCCCACGTGCCGCAGCAATCTCGACACATTGCCGCGACAAGAAAAGTCCCCCCGTCGCTTCCGCTGCGCGTCTTCTGACCTTCCCAACTCGACCCTCATGGAGACAAAGCCGGACACCGAGCCGCAACCGAGCCTCGCTTGTGGCCTCTTTTCGTTTGGCGTACTGTCGCCGGACGGTGCCTTCGGACAGTCGCCGTCCCTCAGGAGCTCGCCGATCCCCCGCCCGCTGCAGCGAATCCCGTTTCTCCTCCTGGCCGCCTGGCTGACGCTGGCGCCGGAGGTCGCGCTCGCCGAGTCCGCGCCGGCGGGTCGTTCCAGCCTGCTCGACTGGATCCTCCCGCAGCAGTTCAACACCCGAGTCGTGCTGCTGGGGACGCTGCTCCTCGGAATGAGCGCCGGCGTCGTCGGCGTCTTCATGCTGTTGCGGCGACGTTCGCTCGTGGGGGACGTCGTCGGGCATTCGGCACTGCCTGGCATTGCTCTCGCGTTCCTCGTGCTCGAGATCCGATCGCCCGGGACGGGGCGTTCGTTTCCCGCACTCCTCACCGGGGCATTCCTTTCGGGAATGATCGGCGTCGGCTGCGTGACCTTCATCCGCCGCTGGACCCGCATCAAGGAGGACGCGGCCCTCGCCATCGTCCTCAGCCTCTTCTTCGGAATCGGAATCGCGCTGTTCACGGTCATTCAGAACCTGCCGCGCGGCAACGCGGCGGGCCTCGGCCAGTTCATCTTCGGGACGGCGGCGGCCCTGGTTCCCGCCGACGTGCTGCTGATCGCGATTGCGGCGGCCCTGTCGCTGGCCTTGTGCGGGCTGATGTTCAAGGAGTTCGCTCTCCTGTGCTTCGACGAGGATTTCGCCCGCTCGCAAGGCTGGCCCACGGTGGCACTCGATCTGCTGCTGATGGCTCTTGTCGCCGCAGTCACGGTGATCGGCCTGCAGAGCGTTGGACTGTTGCTGGTGGTCGCCCGGTTGATTGTGCCGGCCGTTTCGGCCCGTTTCTGGACCAATCGCGTCAGCCGGCTCATCCTGATCGCGGGGATCATCGGCGGGGTGTCGTCGGTCTTCGGCGTCATCCTGAGCGGCGCCATTCCCCGCCTCGCGGCCGGCCCCTGCATCGTGCTGACCGGTTCCGCCGTGTTCCTCGCCAGCCTTCTCTTCGGCCCGCAGGGAGGAGTGGTCGAGCGATGGTGGCGCGATCGGCAACTCCGCCTCCGCACCGCACGCCATGACCTGTTGCGTGCCATTTATGAAATCGTCGAAGCTCGTGCGGAGAGCCTCGGTCGCATCGTGGAAGACTCCGGATCGATCTCGAACCGCCCCACCCCTGCAGCGTTGGCGGCTCTCCACCTGGCGGAGGTCTCGGTCAGCGAAGCGGACTTGAATGCCGCACGCACCTGGCCCGCATCGGGAGTCAGAAAGGTTCTGGACCGCGCCCAGAGAGAAAGAATCGTCGTGAGGGATGCGGCGGGCTGGCGACTGACGACGGAGGGAGCGGCCGAAGCGACGCGCGTCGTCCGCAATCATCGACTCTGGGAGCAATACCTCGTCGCCCATGCGGACATCGCCCCCAGTCACGTCGACCGCGACGCCGACCTGATCGAGCACGTCCTGGAACCCGACGTGATCGCCGAACTGGAACGTCTCCTCGCTCAACGCCCCGACGACCACGACGTCCCCCCCAGCCTGCATGCGCTGCCGGGAAGCTGACGATACCGTTTCCTTCAATCCGTCACTTCGTCTTTGACGGTCGTTCGGAAGGCGTCGCGGTTTCCGGTGCGTTCACGATCGGGAAGTCGCACAGCGGGCGACTGGGCGATGGCTCGGCCAGCACATCCGCCAGAGTGGTCCCCCCGAAAGCTTCCTCGACCAGGGCCAGCGCCGAATCGACCCGCTTGTGCAGCGGACAAAGCCGGACTCCGTGGGCGGCCAGACCCAGCGGGCACGTTCGAATCCTCTGGATGGGCTCGACCGCATTGACGACTTCCAGGATCGTCAACGCCTCGGGCGCACGACTCAGCGCCACGCCGCCGCCGACGCCGCGCTGCGAATGCACGATTCCTCCGCGTCCCAGTGCCTGAAGCACCTTCGAGAGATACGCCCGCGGCACGCGGGTCGACTCGGCGATCTGCTCCGTCGTCTGAGCGTGTGGAGAGTTGGCCGCCAGATGCACGACGGCCCGCAATGCATATTCGACCGTCTGGGAGAACATTCCGATTTCCGGGAAAAGAATAAACTGGATGTTGACGTCCTGTTTTGCCGAGCTATCCTGTGAAAAACAGGACAACATTGTCCATTTTCGGCTGTCCGACCCGATTGAGTCAATGCCGACCTGCTTCGGAATGGTTGTCGCGCTCCCTCTCGCTTTTGAAGTTCAGGAGATTGCCATGCAGCGAATCGACGAAAAGCGTCTCGAAACCGATCTCGGCTACCGCTTCGGCTATCTCGCCGAGTTCATGGGATTTGGCGCCGGGGACATCGCGGCCATTCACGAGGCGGCCCCGCACCTGGCCCCGCTCGTTCCCGGGCTGGTCGATGCGGTCTACGACAAGCTCTTCCACTACGACGCGACCAAGCGGCACTTCGTCCCCCGCCAATCTGGTTATGAAGGGACCGTCCCCGAGAATGTCGAATCACTGAGCCAGCAGCACGAGATGATCGAGTTCCGTAAGCAGCACCTGGGGCGCTACCTTACCAGCCTGGTGACGCGCACGTACGACGACAAAATGGTCGCCTACCTCGACTTCGTCGGGAAGATCCACACCCCGAAGGCGGGAAGCCGCGACCTCGACGTCCCTCTCGTCCAGATGAACGCCCTGATGGGCTTCGTCTCGGACGCCCTGACCGCGACGATCCTCAACCTGGGACTGCCGCGTGATGCCGAAGTCCGGACGCTCCGCGCCTTCAACAAGCTCCTGTGGATTCAGAACGATCTCATCACGCGGCACTACCAGGCCGCCTGAGCGAGCGTCTTGAGAGGAGCCATTGCGTTCGAGGATGTGAAAGAATCGAATCTCGAAATCCCAATGTCGAAGGAAATGTCAAAAGGCCAAATTCGAAAGGATCGAATCACGCGTCTTTTGTCATTTTGAGATTTCGACGTTCCTTAGTGGTCCATTTCACAAGTTTCAGGAGGGTTCCAGCGAACC
>JADZEF010000206.1 GCA_020850695.1 Planctomycetaceae bacterium
CGACGAACACCTCGTGCCCACGACGCACGTCGCCGGCCGGAAGCTCCGTCAGCACCTGCTGCAGGAACGCCGCCTGCTCGGCCGCTGCCGCGTTGAGAATCGTGACGAGGCGGGCCGCCGCGTCCTGGGCCGGCTTCGGATACTTCGCAAAAAGTGGAATCAGCTGATCGGGCCGCAGGCTCTTGAATCCCGAGGCCGACTCCAGCGCGGCGGCCAGATGCAACCCCTGCGTCTCGGTCGGCTCGCGTTCATAGGCTGCGAGCAGCCGCGGGAGTTCGAGCGGTCCGACTGTCTTCAGCGTCTTCAACAACTCCTCGCGTTGATCAGCCGTCAGGGCCGCGCCCGCCAGAATGGCCGTCGCGCTCGATCGAATCTCGTAAGGCTCCTCGGGCGCCGAATGGGACGTCAGTTCCTTGAACAGGTCGGAATCGATGGCCCCGACCCCACCGGCAGCGCTGAGCGCGGAAAACCGGACTTCCAGCGGAAGCTCGGTCTTCCTGCCGACGGTCAGCAGTGCCGCCTTCAATGCAGGATGACCGGCCTTCGGCAACGGCAGGCTCTGGGCGACAGTCACGGCGACGGCGACGTTCGACCGGGAAGCCTTCGGAAGGTGCGCCGCGAGGGCGTCGAGCCATGCGGCCGGAGTGGTGGGCAGCCGCGCCTCGGCCATCGCTTTGAGTGCGACGTGAGTCGAAGCTTCTGATACAGGCTCGCGCAAGCTTTCAGTGAGGACCCCCTGGATG
The DNA here is from genome assembly GCA_020850695.1 of Planctomycetaceae bacterium. Classification (GTDB taxonomy): domain Bacteria; phylum Planctomycetota; class Planctomycetia; order Planctomycetales; family Planctomycetaceae; genus JADZEF01. Next base: position 744 of record JADZEF010000206.1, read on the forward strand.
GCTTCGGACTTCGCGAGGTTGGCGAGAAGCTGGACGAGTTCTCCGATTTCCTTGTCGCCTGGACCCGGCTTCTGCAGTCGACCGCGACAGTATTCGACGAGTTGCGGGCCCCAGGCAGGTCGATGACCGACGATCCACGCGGCCGTGTTCCGAAGAATGGGTTCCGAGCGATTGAGGTGCGGAATGACGTCGTCGCTATGGAGAATCCCCCCATCCATCTGATCGAGCGCCACCAGAGCGGCCCGTTGTTCACTCAGGCTCTTCGCGTTCAATCGGACTCGGGTCGCGTTGACGTCGGCGATTTCGATCAGCGCATAGATCAACGAGTGCTCCGCGATGCGCACAGGGTTCTCTTTGGGAGCCCCCACCACGTCACGCTCGTGGCCGTCCATGCGCGAAAGGGCGAAGAAAAGTGCATCGGTCGAGCTGGAATCTCCTGGTTTCGCGACTCGGCCAAGCGCTTCGGACGCCGCTCGAGTGAAGAAGTATCCGTAATGTTCGACGATGTATGCCAGGGCCGGCGCGGCCTCCGGGTCTCGGTTCAATCCGGCGACGTGTGCCGCCACGGCCCAGATCGACTTGTCGTCCGCGGCCAGAACGTCGCGTACCGCCTTTCGGGCCGACGGATCCTCGATCGGAGCGATTGTCCAGAGTCCCCGCTGCCGCACTTCCACATCGCGATGCGAAATGGCACGCTTCACGACGGACGGAACGGCCGCCGCACCGATTTTCCGCAACTCGGACATGGCGCGTCGCTGGACGAACAGCCGCGGATCCGAGAGACGCCGAGCGAGGTCATCGGACGCTGGTTTCGACCAGTCAAGCGCCAAACCCAGCGGATCTTCAACCTTCGGCTGGTCCTTCTTCCTCACGCGATAGATGGCCCCCAGAACGTCGGGCTTGGCCAACTGAGAAGTCGGGCAGCAGACTTTGTACCAGCCCCCCGTATCGACCACGAGCAGCGACCCGTCCGCATCCGGATAAACATCCGTCGGATGAAAGTCAGGGTGTTCGCAAGCCACGAAATCGGAATCGCGGGTCTCGAAAGTCCTCCCCTTTGGAATCAATTCGTGCCGCACCACCTTGTGCAGGTTGAAGTAGCACGCAAAGAGATTGTCGAAGTATCCCCCGCCGAACAGCGACTCGGGCGCACACGTCAACCCGCACGGCGCCGCGGCCCCCTGATGCACGAGTACCGGCATCACATCGCCCGTCATCTTGTGGGCGTAGATCGACTCGTGCTTCTTCCCATACACGCCGCCGTAGATCGCGTGCAGCAGTCCGTCGCGTTTGCCGGCCTCCGGGAATTGAAAGAACGTGCAGCTCAGAAACCGCTCGCCCGTCGAATGGAAGGCGACGTTGACGGGATTGTCCATCCCGCCGGTCATCACCGGTTCGAGTCCGGTCCCGTCAGGCCGGGCGCGGAAGATGTGTCCCGCCCGCGTCGTGAACGGCTTTCCGCTGGGAAGCGTATGCGTCTGCTCGGCGAACGCTCCCTTGCAGAAATAGAGCCATCCATCGGGACCGAGGTAAGGCCCGTGCAGATCGTTGGCACAGCCCGTCAGCGTCTTGCCATCGTGCCAGACTTCGCGCTTGTCGGCCTTCCCGTCGCCGTCGGTGTCGGTCAGCTTCCAGATCTGCGGGGGCGCCGCGACATACAGAGAGCCTTCGTGCCCCAGGCAGCCTTCAGGAAACATCATCCGGTCGGCGAAGACGACGCTTTTGTCGTATTTTCCGTCCCCATCGACATCTTCCAGCCGCACGATGCGGTGGGGCTTGAGTTCCAGTTGCTTGTCGGCCTTGTCCGACATTCCCGCCGAGTCGGTGACGTAGAGCCGCCCCAGCTCGTCGCGCGAGACGGCGATGGGACGATCGACCAGCGGCGGCCCGGCCGCCACTTCGACTTCAAACCCCTCGGGAACGACCAGTGTCCGCGTGCCGAGTGTGAATTCGGCAGCGGACCCAATCGATTCTGCTCCGCATGACAGGACCAGCGGCAGAGAACAAACCGCAAGAATCAGACGCTGGACAAACATATTGTCGCTCCGCACAAATCGATCTCGTGTCGCCCGTCGATGAGTTCAAAACGCTTGTCTGTACGGAGTGGCTCGTCACTCTGCGTGACGGCGGACCTCGTGCAATCGCATCAGCAGATCTTCGGCCTCGATTGCTTCGCTCAGGCCGAGGATCTGCCTTTCAATATAGTCCCACTCAATTGCGCGCGATCTCGCCACTGCAATATCGCGGATGTCCTGCCAATCACGTGGTCGAGAAGCAATCGCCTTCATCAGAATGCAGTCTTCCGCCGACGCGGTCGTCAGCTGCACCCCCCTGGCAAACTGATATCTGGAAGCGCGCCGAATGATCTCCTCTTCGAAGGGATACGCAGTCAGCGCGATGTCGATGTTGGTTCCATTCGACGCCGCGATCAGAAGGACACGACTCTCGAGAGCGAACGCTCTCGCATCGGCCGATCGCGGTTCGAAGTCCTGAAGAATTCGATCGATCATTCGACTTCGTTTCCCAGACCGGTCAACAGACTGATATCAACGTTTTCGGTAGCCCGGGGGGTGCCCCAGCGCACGACTGCCAATCCCCCAATGATGCAGAACTTCCACCGTCTCGCTCGGAAGAATCGTTCGATCTCCAGGGCTGCTGCGAGGAGCGGGTTCACGAACTCAGTTTCCTGAGCTTTCGGTAGTATTCGGCAAGACCGCTGGTTGTCCGTTGCTGCGGGGGACTCCGCACCAGTCCGAGCACCGAGGCGATTTGCTGTCGCCGCCGTGTCTCGGACAGAGTTCGAAGCTCGTTCAGCCGTCGCTTTTCCAGGAGCGGGCCAATTCTTCTCCAATGGTCCACGTAGTTTAATTCCGGCGCCGCCGCAGAATCCTCGAGATGCTTTCGTTTACCTTCTGCCATTTGTCTGACCGTTGCCGTTCGTGGAGCGCCATGCCGGCGACAATCATTATTTCGACAGGATGGCCTTCAGCACCTTGGGCGGCGACATCGGCAACTCGGTCATCCGGACGCCGACCGCCTGGTGGATGGCGTTCGCCAGGGCGGCCGGCGGCGGGACGATCGGCACTTCGCCCGTGCCGCGGACGCCGTAGGGATGGCCGGGGTTCGGCACCTCGACGATGATCGTCTCGATCATCGGGAGGTCGTAGCAGGTGGGAATGCGGTAATCGAGATAGCTGGCGTTCTTCATGACGCCGGTCTTGTCGTAGAAGTACTCTTCGTTGAGTCCCCACCCGATCCCCTGCACCGTTCCCCCCTGCATCTGTCCTTCGACGTAGCTGGGGTGAATGGCGGTTCCCGCATCCTGGGCGATCGTCACGCGAGTCACTTCGACCTTGCCGGTGTCCTCGTCGACTTCGACATCGATGCAGGTGGTGGCGAAGGCCCCGCCCGGCTCGTTCTTGTCCGACACGCCGCGGCCGATGATCGGCTCGCCGTGCTTCTGGACCTTCTCGGCCAGTTCCCTGACCGTCAGCGACTTGCCGTCCGGCCCCTTCACGCCTCCCTTGCCATTCCCGAGGTCGGTCAGGAACTCGACCTTCTCGACCGGGCACTCCCACAGCAGGGCCGCCCTCTCGACGAGTTGCTTGCGGATGTCGAGCGCGGCATTGTAGGCGGCCCACCCCGTCGCATAAGTGACGCGGCTTCCCCCGGTCACGTCCGTGTAGCCGATGCTGTCGGTGTCGACGACCTGCGGGACGACTTCCTCCGCCGTGATGCCGAGCGTTTCGGCGAACTGCATGGCGATGCCGGTGCGGCTGCCGCCGATGTCGGTCGATCCTTCCAGCAAGCCAACGGTTCCGTCCTGGTTGAGCGTCGCCGAGACGGCCGACTTGAGCCCCGCATTGAACCAGAAGCCCGAGGCGACGCCGCGGCCGCGTTTCACGCGCTTCGCGTCGCTGCCGCCGCGGGTGGTGCCCCGGCCGTTCAGTCCGGACGAACTACCCACCGTCAGCGGGCTGCGCCAGTGCTCGCTCGCCTTGATCGCCTGCACCGTTTCGAGCATGCCGATTCGCGAGTAGACCGGCCCATCGACGCGGCGGGTCCCTTCCTTCGCCGTATTGCGGATGCGGATTTCGAGCGGGTCGATCTTCAACTGGGCAGCGATCTCGTCGAGCACCGTTTCGGTCGCGAAGGCGACGTTCGTCGAACCTGGAGCGCGGTAGGCATTGGTGCGAGGCTTGTTGACGACGACGTCATACCCATCGACCTTGCCGTTGGGCACGTCGTAGCAGGCGAAGACGCACATGCTGCCGGCCGCCACGGGCGAACCGGGGAACCCGCCCGCCTCGAACGCGATGTAGGCTTCCGCGGCAGTGATCTTCCCCTGAGCGTCCGCGCCGATCTTGACCTTCATGTAGCAGCCGGGGGTCGGTCCGGTCGCTTCGAAACACGCGGCACGGTCCATCAGGATTTTCACGGGACGCCCCGTCTTTTTCGACAGGATGGCCGCGACGGGGGGCAGATAGACCGAGATCTTGCCGCCGAAGCCGCCGCCGATTTCCATCGGGACGACCTTGACCTTCGACACCGGCACGTCGAGGAGCAGCGCCGTCTGATGGCGGGCTGAGAACGTCCCCTGAGTGCTCATCCAGACGGTGATCTGTCCGTCGGCGCTCCAGAAGGCGGTGGCGTTGTGCGGCTCGATGTAGCCCTGGTGGACGGTCGCCGTGTGGAACTCGCGCTCGACGACGACCTTCGCTTCGGCGAAGCCCTTCGCGACGTCTCCCTTTTCGAAGTGGAAGTGTTTGGCGACGTTCGTGGGGCCGGTGCTGGTCTGTCCGGCGACCGACTCTGTCTTCAGGTCGTCGAGGAGAATCGGCGCGCCGGGCTTCATCGCTTCCGGAGCCGTCAGCACGCACGGCAGGACTTCGTACTTCACTTCGATCAGCCGGGCCGCCTCTTCCGCCGCATGGACGGTATCGGCCGCCACGCCGGCCACCGCGTGCCCCTTGTAGAGGACCTTCTCCTTGGCAAGGACGTTGCGGCTGAGGTGGGCCAGGTTCACCGCTCCTTCGCCCAGTTCTTCGATCTCGTTCGGCGCTTTCGGAAGATCGGCTCCCGTCGCAATGGCCCGGACGCCCGGGACTTTCATCGCCTTGGTCGTGTCGATCGAGAGGATCTTCGCATGGGCGTGCGGACTGCGGAGAATGACGCCGGCCAGCAGGCCCGTCTGCTGGACATCGCCCCCGTACTTGGCGCGGCCAGTGACCTTGTCGGTGCCGTCATGGCGGATGGGGCGGGTGCCGATGACCTTGTACTTGGGCTTCTCAGCAGTCGACATATCAGGACCTCAGTCGGCGGAGGGATCAAGATTCTCGAAAGCAATCGCAGTGCGGTTTGTCCTGCGAGTCTAGTCGCCACGAACGCGATTTGCACTTCACGACGCCGTCGGAACGGTGTTCGTCAGCACCAATGAAGAAAGCCACAAGCAGCTCCGCTTGTGGCTCAGTCATGGTCGTCCCATTACCCAGCCGGCTTGTCGCCCAGCCGTCCGCGGTCAGACCTTGAAGTGATTAAGGTATGGGATTTTCCCCGCCGACTTCTTGATGTCCGCGGCGCCGTCGAGAAGCTGTCCCAGAAAGTCCCATTGCCCCGTCGTCAGCGACGACCGGGCACTGTCCGGCATGCTGCACGAAACCTGGAGATCGCCCGCCCGGACTTCGTTCTTCATCAGGTCGACCGTGACAGGCATTGCGGGATTCGCGGCGACCGCATCGGCCAGCTTCTGGAGGTCGGATCGGGACGCGATCACGCACGGAATTCCAAGCGACGTGCAGTTGCCGAAGAAAATTTCGGCGAACGATTCCGCCACAACCGCCTGGATGCCCCAACGCATCAGGGCCTGCGGAGCGTGTTCGCGGGACGACCCGCAACCGAAGTTGCGGCCGGCGATGAGAATGTGCCCCCCCTGAAACCGCGGGTCATCGAAGGGGTGTCGGGGATCCTGTTTGCGGTCGTCCTCAAAGGCATGAGCGCCGAGGCCTTCGAACGTCACGCATCGGAGGTAGCGGGCCGGGATGATGCGGTCGGTATCGATGTCGTCCAGAAACAGCGGAACTCCGCGGCCGGTGATGTTCTCGATCTTCTGCATGGATTGCCTTGGGGGCGTCGTCGCTGGAATTTCATCGTCACGCGGGAAAGGACGCCGCACTCCCGGCGCGAGTTGTCTGCACTCGGTTCAGTCTACTGGTCGCTCCGCGGGTCTTCCAGTTGACCGACGGCGGGCGGCATACCGACCTGCCCGTCGAGGATCGAACACAACAGGAAACATCGCTCCTGATCAAGCCAAGGGCGATTCCGTCGTTCCGACTCTGGACATTCGACGTGTCCTTCGACATTCGGCTCTCGGAATTCGATCCTCTCATTTCAGCAGCGCCTCAAGGCGATTCCCGGCGGCCTTGTGCTCAAGGATCTGCCCGACCTTCTCGACGATGACGGCGGCCGCCTCGGCCGGCGGCAGGCCCTGGGCGTAGATGTTGGAGATGACCGTGTACTCGAACGCCGCCGAGGCATTTCCGCTGAAGAGTGCCGCCTCACGCTGTGCGGCCGGGTGGCTCAAGCGATAGAGCAGATAAGCCGAGAGGCTCCGCGAGGCCTGGGCATCGCCGCCGGGCCGCTCGCCGATCAGGTGAATCACGACGCTGGCGTCCAGCCGTTCGGCGATCCGCTCCGCCAGTTTGACACGCCCGTAGCGTGCCAGGAGAGGCACGCCCGGGCGCTTCCTGCGGCCTTCAAGGCCATCAAGGAGCGCAGGCACGAGGTCGGGGATGTTGTGGTGGACGGCTTCGGCACTCAAACCGTCCGAAACGAGAACCTGCACCTCGGCTGTCTCCGGTGTCAGCATTTCGCGCGATGCCGCCGACAGACGAGATCCCAGGTCGGGCGATCCGAGGTGGGCGTCTTTGGTCGCGGCGGCCGTCTCGATGAGCCGGAACGGCGCAGTGCGGCGAAGCCTCTCGACGTCCAGTTCGGCGTGGATGGCCTCGCGGCCGACTCCCTGGTGCAGCCGCATCTCGCGCGTCACCGCGTTCGAGGGGCGGGGGCCGGCGGTGTCGAAGCCGTAGGCGGCGGGGGTCGCCGAGAGAAGCTCCTGGAACTCGGCTTCCGATTCGCAGAACTGCCGCGGATCGCCCCAATGCGGGCCGCGGACGACCGCCCCGGTTTCATCCCGCGTGAAGATGCCGCGTTCAAGTCCCCATTCGAGGAACTCGGGCGCCGGCAACCGCCCGCACACTTCACGCAGCGACTGGTTGTCGTGGGCGCTGGTGTCGAAGTAGGCCAGCATGCGGTCGGTGTTGAGGCTCACGTCCATGTAATAGTTGGCGCCCGCCGAAGCGAGAAGCTCGGTCGCCATCTGCTGCCCTTCGAGCGTGATGTTCGAGTGGCGCGTGTAGCACGGGGCCATGCCCATCGGCAGGCCGAGCAGCTTTCCCATGAACTGGTCCTGCAGGTTGGCGAGGATCATCTCGAAGCTGTCGAGGTGCGTCTCGGGGCCGATGAAGCCGGTGACGTTGTTGACCATGAACGGGTCGTACCGGCGAGCGAGCCCATACGTCAGAGCCTCGGTCGTCGTCATGTCGATCCCGTTATGCCGGCCGTAGGTGAACTCGCTCCCCTGTCCGGTCTCGAAGTACATGAACTGCCGGGCGACGCCGTGCAGCGGGCCGCGCTCGGCCATCGTGCGGTAACCCTTGTCGAGCACATCAATGCTGATGTCGAACTCGCGAAGGTTGGTGTTCTCGGTCCCCGCAAGGCTTTGGAACATCACTTCGACCGGGGCTCCTCGTTCGAGGCACGCGAGCTGCGTCTTGATGTGCGACAGGACGCAGATCTGCGTCGGAGCCCCCGTGTGCCGCCTCACCTTGTCGAGTTGCCTCAGCACCGCCGACACGTTTTCGACCGTATCAATGGCGGGGTTCATCCCAATGAGCGCGTCGCCCGAGCCGAGCGACAACCCCCAGTAGCAGAGGAGCGTCACGCCGCGCAGGTCGTCGGTGGGGTGGTTGGGCTGGAGGCGTGAGGAGAGCGTGCCTGGCGTTCCAAGCAGCGTGCGGGCCTTCGACGGACGCGAGATCTTGCGGGCAATGAGGATGAGGTCATGGACGTCGCAGAGTTTCGCGAGCGCGGCAGCCATCACCCCCGTGAGGCCGCGACCGATGCGGGCGACTTCGGCGCCGCGGGCCCGCAACAGATGGTCCTTGAGCTCGCCGACCGTCATCGACGCGACCGACGATAAGGCTTCGCGGTCGATGTCATAATTCACGCGCATCACCGAATCGACCTGGCCGTCGTCGTCGGTCAAAGGGTTATCGTAAAGGTGCTGAAGCGTCAGGCCCGAGAGGATCTTGCGGGCGGTCTCGCGGACGGTTTCGCTTTCGGCGGCCAGCCCCGCATGGCGGTCCCCGGCTTTGCTGAAATCGGCCGCACCCAGGAGACGCTTCAAACCATGAAAGGCGACCTCGTGGTCGAAGCAGCGGGCGGTGTAGTCCTGTGGCGGGCGCGGGTCGGGGACCGCGATGGAAGCAAGCGGCGTCAGTGAGTGCATCGCGCGTCCCCTGGCTCGTTGAGTCCGTAGAAAGAGACCGGAACGACCTGGCTGTGAGGCGTTCCGATCTGCACGAATTGAGCGTCGCGTTCGGCCACCTCGTCGACCACGATCAGGTTGAGGGGTAATGCGCCCCAACGCGTGACGTAGCTGCCGAGGATCTTCCCGAGATTCTCCCGCACCAGCAGCACCAGCGGAAGATCGGTCGGGAAGGCGGCCTGATCGAGGGCGTCGGCGAGGCGTGTCCCGAACTGCCTGAGAGCCGCGGCGTCGCTTGTCCCGAGTCGAACCTGCACGCAGCCGCCGCGCGGACTGTGCCGGACGAGATCGATCAGACTCGTCAGGTCGGCCTCAGTGGAGTCGCGGTACCAGCTTCCGAAGATCGGCAGATCGGCGAGCGGAAGGATCTTTGAGTCTGGAAGGAACAACGTGCTTCCGGAGATCTCGGTGGTATGGCGCAGCAGTCCGTAGACGGTGGCCCGCCCGGCGGAATCAGGTTGCAGTCGCCGAATGTGCGGTGCGAAGACTTTCGACTCGACGATGCGGCGGGCGAGATCGATCCCGAGATCGCCGAATTGCGTCGTCGCCGGCCAGGGATGACCGTCGATCGAGGCATAGATCAGTTCGCCCACACCCCCTGAGAACGTGATCGCCGCATCGGATTCAGACGGAGCGAGCACGAAAGGAACCTGGACATGCTGCTGCGCAACGGGATGTTCGAAGGTTTGCGTCGCGCCGGTTGCTGCCGCTTCGAGCAGGGCGAGCGAGTGGTCGATCATCGCGTCGACCTCGCCGGGCGCCAGGACATCCCCGACCTCGCGGTCGATCTTCAGATACTGGAGAACTGCCTCGGCGTATTTCGTGAGGGCAGCGATCTCATACGTGCCGGGGACCACTCGCACATGGCGCGCGCCGATGTAGAAGCAACCCGTTCGCTGCACCTGGCCGTCGCGACCGAGCGCGAAGTTCGTGGTCCCGCCGCCGATGTCGAGGTTGAGGATCGGCTGCCGTGGGTGATTCCGCGATAGCGTCGCGCAGCTCCCCATGAAGGCCAGCCAGGATTCGAGGCGGGGGTCGTCGGCGGTGGCAATCAACGCATCGCCCAGCCGCTCCCGGACCAGCCGGACTATGGCCGCTGCATTCTCACGCTGTGCCGTCATGCCGGTCAGCAGGGCCCCGCCGCCGAAGACCTGTGCAGAATCGACTGCCCCCGCGGCGAGCCATCCATCGAGCAGAGCAGCGACACGTGACTCGTCGAGACGGCCATTCTCGTCGAGCGGCGTAAAAACCATGTCGGAGCGATAGCGCTCGTGGACCTCGGTCAGGTCGCGCCGGCCGGTAGCCGCACTTCGTGTGAGCCTTGCCGAAGCGACGACCGCACTGGAAGTCGTCGTCCCGAAGTCGAGGCCGATAAGGGTCACTTCGTCCGGCATGTCGACCTCGCTCGATCCACGCGGCGAGTCATCGCGGGGAAGAGAGTCATTTTCCCCCGCACAGCGCCTCGCGGAAGGCCATCGCACGTGGCGGAGCGGGGCCGGGAGACCTTGGTCCCACCGCACCCGGAATCGGAGCGACCTTCAGATGGACGAAGACCGGTCCCCGCATCTGAAGGACAGACGCCGCGTCGGCCCGCCAGCGGGCGATGTCGTTGAATTCGAACACCGATCGGAACCCGCACGAGCGGGCGACCGCCGCGAGATCGATCACCGTCAGATCGCGGCGGCTGCGGGGGACGCCGGCCGTGGCCTGTGCGCCGGTTACCTCGTAGACCGCGTTGTCGAAGACCAGCAGCACGAAGTTGTCGGGGGCTTCCGCAGTGATCGTCACGAGGGCTCCCAGGTTCATCAGGAGCGAGCCATCGCCGTTGTAGACGAGGACCTTGCGGTTGGGTTGAGCCAGCGCCATGCCGAGCCCCAGCGAGCACGACTGCCCCATGCTGGACGGGACGTGAACGAAGTCGAGCGGGTGCTGGCTGAGCTTCATCCATTCGCGAGCGGTGCCCATTGACGAGACGACCACTTCGTCTCGGCGAAGTCCCGCGAGAACTTCCAGCGATTCGACGAGCGACATGCGGTTCGACATCAGGCCCTCCCTTCTGCCAGCAGGACGACGGACGGACGGCCCGTTGCTTCGCAGCCGCGCCACAGGGAGACGATTTCGTCGCGCTGCGACGTCTCGAGGATCAGTCGATAGTCGAGGTTCCAAGCCTTGAGGATCGGCTCGGTGTAGACCTTGGCGGTGTCGCCCGGAAGCGTGCTTTCGTTGAGGTAACTGCGATAGCCGATGAGCGACGGGAGCGGGAGGCGGAAATCGTGGAGCACGTTCCGCATCGAATCTCCCGACTCGAACAGCCCCGTGCATTGAATCATGACGAGCGGCCGTGCCCCGCCGAGGTAAAGGCCGGCGGCGACGGCCCAGGCTTCTCCTTCGCGGCAGACCGTGATGAGCCGGATGTCCCGGCTCGCCCGCAGTTCATTCTCCCATTTGCCGAGCGTGCTGTCGGGAACCCAGACGACATGGGTGATCCCCGCTTCGGTCAGCATCCCGACGATGTCCGCCCCGCTGAACATGGTGGCTTCCGAGAGACTGCGGATCCGCTGCTCGCGACACGCCCTCAAGGTAGCCGGGACGGTGGGTGATCGGAAGCGAACCGTTCCACCGGGGATCGATGAAAGAGGGGATTGGTCAGTGGTCGTTGATCATTGGTCAGTGGTCATTCTGAGAATTGCCAACGACCAATGACCAACGACAAATTCCGCTGAGGGCGGTTGTCCCGGAGAGTCGACGACTACGCCAGCACCTCGCGGATGACGTGGCCGTGCACGTCGGTCAGGCGGCGTTCGATGCCGTTGTGATAGAACGAGAGCCGCTCGTGGTCGAGGCCGAGAAGGTGCAGGATGGTCGCGTGGAAGTCGTGCACCGTGGAGACGTTTTCGACCGCCTTGTGGCCGAACTCGTCGGTGGCGCCGTAGGTGAACGGGGCTTTGACGCCGGCGCCTGCGAGCCACGCGGTAAAGCCGTGCGGGTTGTGATCGCGGCCGTTCGCTCCCTTCTGGAACGTCGGCATGCGGCCGAACTCGGTGCACCAGACGACGAGGGTGTCCTCGAGGAGTCCGCGCTGCTTCAGGTCTCGCAGCAGCGCGGCGGCCGGCTGGTCGAGGATGGGTCCGTGGATGGCGTACTGCTTTTCGAGCGACTTGTGCCCGTCCCAGTTGCCGACACCTTCGCCCATCGCATACGCGCCGTTGAAGAGCTGCACGAACCGCACCCCCTCTTCAATCAGGCGGCGGGCCAGGATGCAGTTCCGGGCGAATCCGGCCTTGATCGGGTTCTCCGCGTCATCGGCTCCGTACATTCGCACGATGTGCGCCGGCTCCGTGGAGAGATCGGTGAGACGCGGAACACTGAGCTGCATGCGGGCGGCGAGTTCGTAGCTGGCGATGCGGGCGGCGAGTTCGGTATCGCCGGGGAAGCGTTCGAGGTGGGCGTCGTTGAGCGATTTGAGAAAGCTCCGCGTGGCGTCGTCGGTGGCCTTTGAGATGGCCGCCGGACGCTGGAGGTGACGGATCGGCTTTTCGGTATTGAATGGCGTTCCTTGAAACACCGCGGGCAGGAAGCCTGCACCCCAGTTGTTGCCCGCCGATTGCGGGACGCCCCGCGGATCGGGGATGGCGACGAACGCGGGGAGATTCCGGTTCTCGCTTCCCAGGGCGTAGTTGACCCAGGCCCCCATGCTGGGGAAGCCGTCGAGCGTGAACCCGGTCGACAGAAAGTTCTCGCCGGGGCCGTGCGTGTTGGTCTTGCTGGTCAACGAGTGGATGAAGCACATCTTGTCGACGAGCGACCCAAGGTGCGGGAGGAGGTCGGACGTGTGCTTGCCGCACTCGCCCCGCGGCCGGAACGTCCAGGGGCTTTTGACGAGGTTTCCGTTTTCTCCCTGAAACGTGACAAGTTTGTCGACGCCGGGAAGCGGTTGGCCGTCCCTCTTGATCAGTTCGGGCTTGAAGTCCCACGTGTCGAGTGGGCTGCAGGCCCCCGAGCAGAAGATCACAACGACGTTCTTCGCACGCGGCTTGAGCGGGGCATTGCGGGGCGCCTGGGGATCGGCGGGATCAATGGCCGGCCGCCAGGGAACACGACCGTCTCCCGCAACTCGCTGGTCGAGCAGCGAAGTCAGGGCGATCGCACCGAGGCCGGTCCCCATCCGCGAGAGGAACCCGCGTCGCCGAAGGAGTTCTTGCCCCGCACGGGATAGTCGCAGAGTTTCGGGCATGGGTCCGCCTGAGGGGCCTTCATCGCTTGATGCGTTGAGATGGGGTATTTGCCGATCCACGCCTGCGGGACCACCTGAAGAGGTTCAGCGGGGCGGCTTCGCTTCCCTCATGAAGATCATAGCGAGGACTCCGCAGATTATTCCGACATGTTCCTGCGGGATCTCCTGTCGTCCGATCCGCCAACGTGACGGATCGTTGTTCAATGCCGGGTTGCCCGAGGTTATCCACTTCACCATTTTTCAATGATTTTCGACCGTTTCGAGCCCTTTCCAAGCCCTCGGCCCTTATGCGGTGCAGGTGGCACATGAATTGCCTTTTAGGTGGCAGATGCCCCTGCGACATCGGAAAAACGTTGACCCGTGCGAACGCAGGTGGGCGGTTCATCCATTCAGAGAGGGAATACCACAATGAAGACTTTCACTCGATGCCTGGGCGTCAGCGCGACCTTGTTTGGAGCGCTCGCCTTCGTCGGCTGCTCGGCCGAGGAACAGGCGGCCAACGCCCGCAAGGATCTGCAAGAAACGAAAGCGGAGGCCCGCAAGGAAGTCGCGCAGGCGGAGAAGGAAGCCTCCGAGATCCGCCATGAGGCGCGCAAGGAGGTCAGCGAGGATACCGCTGAGGCCCACGAGAAGATTCGCGAAGCGGACGCGAAGGCCGAGAAGAAGGTGACCGAAGAGCGCCAGGAAGCGGCGGAAGACATCGCTGCGGCTGAAAAGAAGGTCCGCGACGCCGATGCCAACCTCGCCAAGAAGCAGGCCGAGGAGAACATCGACCGCCAGACCGACGTGAACAAGGCGAGCAACGACGTCCGCCAGAAGCAGCAGGACGTAGCCGCCGCTCAGGAAGCAGTGAACCGCGCCCAGGAACGCGTGAACGCCGATCAGAAGCGCGTGACCGATCTCGCGACGGGTGACGAGAACGCCCGGAAGGAAGCCGAATCGAACCTGAAGAAGTCCGAAAAGGACCTGAAGGACGCGCAGGACACGCTCGCCAAGCGTCAGAAGGAACTGGCTGACGCTCAGGAAAATCTGCGAAAGAACTCGGTCGACAAGAAGTAACCGCACCGCGGTCACCGATGTCCAGAGCGAGTCTGCAGGGGGGCCGTCCGATCCGGAAGAATCGGACGGCCCCCCTGTTTTTTCCCGTGGGACGCCTGGGCACGGGGGGCGAGTGTCAGTTGAGTTTGCCGTCGGTAGCGGATTTTCCGTACCGGAAAGTCGACATGCTGGCGAAATCGGCACTGTCCGCGAGGTTTCGCGCGCCACTGCGGACTTCCGCATTGACCGGTCCCGACGGGTTGCGACACCTTGGGAAGATCAAGTCTATCCCACGTCTCATCGCACCATTCTGTGCGTCCACCCGCCACCGTCAGAAGGCCAGGTCCATGTTCCGCTCCAAGGACAAAAAGGGGGCCGCCGCGCCCGCACCCGTTCCCGCTGCCCCGGCCATCGCTCCAGCACCTGCCGCAGCGTCCATTCCGGTGGCCGCTCCGGCGCCCGCACCCGTCATCGTGGAGCGGAGCATTCCGACCAATACGATTTCCAAAGGAACTTCGCTGCAGGGAAACATCGAAACGGATGCAAACCTGCGAATCGAAGGCCGGATGAAAGGGGACGTAAAGGCCCGCTCGACCTTCTCCGTTGGCGAAGGAGCGGTCGTTGAAGGCAACATCGCGGCCGAGTCCG
>JADZEF010000207.1 GCA_020850695.1 Planctomycetaceae bacterium
ACGGCATCGATGACCTCGTCGTGACGGGTGCCCAGAACGGCACGGTCAGCCTGATTCCCGGCCTCGGCGGCGGGTTCTTCAACGAGTCCGGCACGACCAGCTTCTCAATCGGCGGGACGTCGCAGCAGGGAAGCGTGATCTTCGGCAACACGCTGTATGCGGCGAACCCCTTCGACAACTCCGTCACCGTCGTTTCGGATCTGCTGGGGGCGTTCAGCGAGGCCTCCCGCGGCGCGAGCATTTCGTCGTTGAGTTCTTTCCGGTCGGGCGGCGACACGCCGGTCTGGCTCGAGGTGGCCGATTTCAACTTTGACGGAACCGACGACATCATCGTCGCGAACAGCGGCGACGGCACGATCGGGCTGCTCGCGGGGGACGGGTTCGGCTTCACCATCGAGCAGATGCTGTCCGACCCGTCGCTCGTCAATCCGAGCGCCATCGCCCTGTCGCAGTCGGAGAACGGTCTGCAGATCTTCGTCACCGACGAAGGGGACGAAGTCGCCACCGTCTTCAACATCCGCGCCCCCGTCCCGGGGAGTACGGATTCTGAAGACGACGAGACGGCAAGCGGCGTGACATCGACTCCGGTCGCCATGCTGCTGGCGGCGCTGATCAATGCTCCGGCCGGCAACGATGACTCGCCCGACGTCAACGCCGAATTCCTTGACGCGGAGTGGTCGCAAGTCGGCGAGGGGCTTGAGGCGTTCCTTCAGCGGCTCGGCATGACGGGCGATGCGCTGGAACACGGTGGCCTGGCGCGGCTGCTGGCCCGAGACCTTTCGACTCGGCTCGGAGACTGGACCTCGTCGAATCCGGAAGAGACCGAACTGCTGCTGACCGGACTGATCCGGGCCGCCTTCCCGCACGCCACGAACGGAGCCGACATCGCGACGCAGCTGGCAACGATCGTCGCCCGCTTGTCGGCCGCCTTGGGCAAGACGGCGCCGCAGCAGGTCGAGGCGACGGACGGTCTGAAGGAGGATGCCGCGATCCCGGCGAATGGTCCGGACGAGGGACCGGCGGACGCCGAGATTCCGTTGGAAGGGGTTGGGTTGTCTGACGCCGGAAACACCGAGACGTCCGAGGGCGCGTTGGCCGTCGCCTCGCTGCCGGGAGGTGGTGCGGCGGGCTCGCAATTCGAGGGGACGATGGAGTTCGACGCGGGTGCGACGGACGATTTTTCCGCGTGGCTCGCCGAGTTGGGCGGAACCGAGGATTCGCGAAAGGCCCGGCATGCACTCGCGCTGGCGGTCCTCGCCGCGTGTGCTGCCGCGAATGGCTCGGAGACACGTGGAAGACTCCTGCCTCGCCTCGTGCAGAGGTTCCGCAGTGCGTCAGCTCATCGGAGTCGACCGACCGCTGTCGCCTTCGCCTAGTGGATCACGGAGACTTTCGGAGCCCCGGACGTGACAAAGAAAACCTTGACCGAACTCGAACTCCAGACGGTGGCGCCGAGACCTTCGGAACCCTCGGCTCCTGCCCCGTCGACGTTGTCGACAATTCGAATGGCACAGCCTTCGACACAGGAGACGATCGAGGCGAAGCACGTCACCGAAGGCAGGGAGAGTGGTCCTCCCCGAGAATCGAACGACGCCGATGGCCGGGCGGAAGCCGCGCTCCGCAAGCTCGATCGGTACGAGATCGTGAGAAAGCTGGGACGCGGCGGGATGGGAGCGGTCTACCAGGCGCGCGACAAGCAACTCGACCGGTTGGTGGCCATCAAGGTTCCCTTCACCGAATATCTGGATTCGGGCCTGCGCGAGCGATTCTTCCGCGAGGCGCGGGCGTCGGCGGCTGTTTCACATCGGGGAATCTGTCAGGTGCATGACATCGGCAGCACCGACGGATATCCGTATCTGACGATGGCCTTCATCGAAGGGGAGACGCTGGCCGCGCGGATCGCGCGGGTGGGACGGATTCCCCTCGACGAATCCGTCCGGATCGTTGCCGCGCTCGGCGAAGCGCTCGATGCAGCGCATGCGGCGGGCATTATTCACCGCGATCTCAAGCCGGCCAATATCATGATCGATCGCCGCGGAGAACCGATTCTGATGGATTTTGGGCTGGCCCGCCGCACGTTGTCGAATGACGTGGCTCTGACCCAGAGCGGGGAATTCGTAGGGACGCCGGCCTACATGGCCCCCGAGCAGTTTTCCTCGGACCCCGGCCTCATTGGTCCCCCGACCGACGTCTACAGCCTGGGGGTCGTGTTCTTTGAAATGACGACCGGCCGCCGCCCCTTCACAGGCGATCTCACCGCTCTGATCGCCGGATCGCTCCACTCGATCCCTCCCGCGCCCAGAGAGTTGTGCCCCGATATCCCCGACAACCTCTCGTCCGTCTGTCTCAAGGCCCTCGCGAAGAAACCCGGTGATCGGTTCGCATCGGCCTCCGCGTTCACAACCGCGCTGAGACGGTCGGCAAAGGAGGACGAACTTCCAGCGACCGTTCGCATGATCGCGGCGTCTCCACCCGCCGTCCCGGAAGGAACAGCTCGGCGCTGGTGGATCGGTGGAGTCGTCGCGCTGCTGGCTGGCGTCCTGCTGGCGGCCGGGGGATTCTCCGGTGGCGGCACGGGGAATGACAACGACCGCAAAGATGGCGGCTCAAGTGGCGCGGCACAGGGGGCTGACGGAGGGAGAACCGCTCCGACTGGTCCGGCAACGAAGGATGGCGGCAGTCGCGTCCGCATTGAAAGCTTTTCCATTCACCTTCAGCGGGCCAACGAGAAATCGGGGTTCCGCGTTCTGCAGAATCGAGACCTTCCACTGCGCGACAACGACAAGGTGCAACTCCACATCGCGCTCGAGCGCGAGGGCTACCTCTGCGTCCACTGGTTCGACGGGCAGGGCAAGCCAACCCGCGTCTATCCCGAGCGGCTCGATCGGCAGACGAAGGTCAAGGAGCTCTGGCTGCCGCCGCTCGCCACGGACGGCGAACTGCAGGAATGGTTTGTCATGGGGGGAGCGAAGGGTCTGGAGATGGCGTTCTGCGGCGCGTTTCCCAGCGAGATCGATGAGCCGCAGCTGAAGGAGTTTGAAGAGCGCGCCATCCGGTTCGGCCGCCGCGATGACGCCGGGCGGGTCGTGATCCTGTCGCCGGTTGCCGAGCGGGGAGTGGTGGGGACGGTCAAGACGTCGAAAAAGGCGGAATCGAAGACGGCGCTCGTGCTCGTTCCGCCGGACATGACGGCCCGGCTCCATCTGCTGCGCTCGACCGAACCGGACTCGGAGCGAGGAATCGCCGGCACGGTGAAAACGTCCAAGGCGGCCGGCCCGACCGACGAGCCTGAGTTTGTCCCGGAGGCGCGGCGGAAGTTCCCCGAATTCTTCGGCATCGTCTTTCCTCACGACTGAACGGCAACTCCTGTCCCGCGCGTCTCGAGTGGAAGCCCGGTATGACGATTCGTCTCCCGCGATATCGCCTGAGACACACGGCTTGCTTGACGCTGATCGCGCTCACGGCCGCGCTGAGCGCCCGTGCGGCGACAGAGGCCCCTGCGATTCCGCCGCACCTGGTTCCCGATCGCGCGGAATTGCTGCTGGCGCAGGGAGAGCATCTGGTCGCCTTGGAGATGCTCGATTCGCTCGTCGATGCGCTCGAAGCGAAATCGGACGAGCCGTCGAGGATCCTGCGGCGTCGCGCGCTGACGCTCCTTTCCGAATGCCACCGCCGAAAAGGGGATCGACTGGAAGCGCTGCGGGTAGGCCTCGAATACCAGAAAGAGATCGCTTCGCTGACGGCGCCGGAATTCAACCGCATTCATCAGGAGCACTTGACCGTCGTCTCGGAAGACCGGCTGGCGCTGGGCGATCATTCGGAAGCACAACTCGCGTTCCAGTCTCTTCTGGAAGGCAAGCATGGAGATCTGAGCCTGCTGCTGCGGATCCGCTCGCAGATCGGACTGGCCGTCATCCAGGAGTTCCGCTCGGATGCTCGCGCCGCGAACTCCTGGAAAGCCGCCGAAGCATCGATTCTCGAAGTGATGTCGAAGTACCGGCGGCTGCTTCAGCCCCGTGAAAAGGCGCTGCTTCTTCAGCAGATGGTGACCTGCCAGGAATCTCTGGGAGCCTCCGAGAAGGCGGACTTCTATCTGAAGCAGCTCAGCGGGCTTCAATCCGCGTCGGCCAGCGCGCGGCCCGAGCTCGAGAGTCTGATGTTCGAGCGGCTGGCGCGGCAGGCGATGCTGAAGCAGGCGTACTCGCGTGCGGAACATCATGCCCGGCTGGCAGCCAAGGCGCTCGCGAAATCCGAGAACGATTCGCGAAAAGCGGCCGTTCAACAGTTGCTCGCCAGCACGTTGCAGGAGCAACGCCGCGTCAAGGAAGCCGCGGCCGCACGGTCGGAGGCCATCGCTCTTTACGAGCGAGTCCTGGCGAAGCCCGGCGTCCTGTCGCTGCCCCGCATTGCGGCGCGCCGCGAACTCGTCTCGCTCTATCATCAGTCGGGACGCAGCGAGGCAGCCGTCGAGGCGGCGGGCCGTCTTGCGAAAGAATCGTCGCAACAGTTCGGGGCCGATGCGCGACAGACGATTGCCGCCGCCGCACGGCTGGCGACGCTCCAGGCGACGCGTGGAGATTATGACTCCGCCGAAGAGACGCTCACCCGCATCGTGGCCACGCTCCGCGCCGCCAACCCGGCTCGGCCTCTGGAACTGGCCTCGGCCCTCAACAACCTCGCGGCCGTCCACCGGTCGCTCGGCGACTTCGCCGCGGCCCGGCGATTCTTCGAAGAGTCGCTGGCGCTGCGAAGCGTCCATCTCTCGGAAGACCACCCGGACCTGGCCACCTCGCACAACAACCTGGCGAGCGTGCTGGCCTCCGCCGGACGCTTCTCGGAAGCGGCGGCGCTCTATTCGCGGGTGCTGGAGGCGTGTGCCCGGCGCGGCACCCGGTCCGATGCTCTCCGGATCACGACGCTCCTCAACTTCGCCAGTCTCTACCGCACGCAGGGGCAGCTCGAGAAAGCGGGAGAGCTGGTGAATGAGTCGCTCCGCTACCACGAGCGACTGTTCGGAGACAACGCGTTCGGCTCGGTCGCTCATCGCAACGCACTCGCCACTTTCGAGCGGATGAAAGGAAATCTGCGCAGCTCGTACCAGCATTCGCAGAAGGTGCTGACGCTCTGCTCGGCCGCCGGGCAGGAAGATCATCCGGAAGCGGGGACCGCCCACTTCAACCTCGCGAAGATCGCCCGCGAGAAACGAGCCTACGAGACGGCGCGCGATCATCTCGATCGGGCACTGAAGATCTTCCAGTCGAACGGGCAGTCGGCGCTGATGTCGCGGGCCTACAACGATCTCGGGTTGCTGGCGTTCGACCGGGGAGATGATGAAGAGGCCGAACGCCAGTTTCAGCTGGCTCTGCAGCCGGAACGGCAGTCGGGCCTTCGGCCGCTCGAGCGGTACAGCCTGCTGTGCAACATGGCGGGCGTGCTGCACCGCCGTGGATCGAACGACCGGGCCCTCGCGCTGCTCCGCGATGCGATCAACGTCTCGGAAGAACCACGGAGCCTGACGACGGGAGCGGAAGAGGGGCGTGCCCTGTATCTCTCGCAGTTCTCCGAAGCGTACGAACTGCTGGTCGAGTGGAGCCTCGCCGAGGGGCGGATCGAGCCGGCGTTCGACGCCGTCGAGAGGTCCCGCAATCGCACCTTCCTCGACCAGATCCACCTTGCCGGAGTGGATCTCGTCGCGTCGCTGCCCGAGGCCGAGCGAATCCGCATCGAACAGAAGCAGCTGCACCAGTCGCGGGAGCTGATGCGGGCACAACAGCAGCTGGAGACGCTCATCTCGGATGACGCCGGGAAGGAAATGATCGAGAAGGCGTCGACCGAGTTAATTCGCATCCGCCGGGAGTATTCGAATCTCTGGAACGAGATCCGCGATGCGAGCCCCGCGTATCGCCGCATGCTGGCGGGAGAAAACGCGCTGGTCGACCTCGAACAGTTCCGCAAGAACGTGGTCCGCAGCGACGAGATCATTCTCCTCTACGCCCTGGGGAATCGCCACAGTTTTCTGTTTCTGTTCGACGGCCCCGATCGGCCGGTCGAAGTCATTCCGCTGGAGAGTGCGAAGCCGGCCGTCGACGAATCATCGCCGGCGCTGGCCGACGCGTCCGCGCCGGGGACGTCGCGGGGCATCGGGGGAGCGGTCAAGACGCCGAAAGGCGAGGAGATCCGCTTTGAGGAACCGCCGCCCGAGTCGGATGCGCCGCAGGCGAAAATCCCGTTGACGCGTGCGGCGACGGGACGAGCAGTCCGCCTGTGGATCGAGCGGCTTCGTCAGCGCGAAGTTCCGGCGGCCCGGGGAATCGTTGGAACCGCCGCGACAAAGAAGGGGAGTGCGGAATCCGGCGAGCGCGAGAAGTCTCCGAGTTCGTGGCTGGTCGACGCGCTGCTGCCGAAAGCGATCCGAGAGCGAATCGCGATTCGGAAGCCGGCGCGGATCGTGATCATTCCCGACGGACCACTCCATACGCTTCCCTTCGAGTCGCTGGTGCTCGAATTCAGCGAGCGGGGAGATCCCGTCTACTTTCTCGACCGTTTGCCGCCGACGGCTTACGCCCCCTCGGCGAACATTCTCGCAAGCGTCCGTCGAAGGGCTGCAACGTCCCCGGAGTCTCTCCGGCGGCTGTTGAGCGTCGCCGATCCGGTCTACGACCGGGACCCGGCCGAAGCGACCGCGGCGGTGACTCGCGGAAACCTGTCGTCGACGACGTTTTTTGCCGTCCACCGGGACCTTCCTCCCCTTCCGGGGACGGCGTCCGAATCGGACCGGATTGTGAAAGCGTTCCAGTCCGAACGGCGCGGAGTGCGGCAACTCCTGCAACTGAATGCGACCGAAGCGAATCTCGTCCCGGAACTGCGGGGATGCGGTTGGGTCCACATCGCCACGCACGGGCTGGTCGACGAGTCGTACGGCAACCTGTTCGGGGGACTGGCCCTGACGCGGCCGGCCTCCGGATCGGTGAACGATCCGCGGGACGACGGGCTGTTGAGCTATGGAGAGATCCTGCAACTGCCCCTGCAGGAGTGCCACCTGGCAGTGCTGAGCGCGTGTCAGACGAACGTCGGCCCCGAGCGGCCGCTCGAAGCCGGCTCCAGCCTGGCACAGGCTGTGCTCGCGGCGGGAGCGCGAGGTGTGGTTGCCAGTCATTGGAATGTCTCGGACGCCTCGACCGCCGAGCTGATGTCAACATTGTTCGAAGCGATCTCGAAGGACCCCGAGGGGGATCTCGCGTCGTCGTTGCATGCGGCACGACGGGCTGTGCGGTCCCGTCCGGAGTGGTCAGCACCGTATTACTGGGCACCGTTTGTATTGACCGGCGGTTCGACGCGGCAGCCATGACGTCCCAGAACATCAGGAGAACCGCCTTTGAAAGATTGGTATGCCGTGGCCCCTTCGCAAGGAAAATCATGAAATGACTGCCGTGCTGCAGCGAAGGACCGCCTGGCAGTCTGCCGCAAAACTCTCGGCAAGAGGTTGTCCTTTTGCATCGCGGCGCGACGGCCGCTGCGAGCGGGGCGTCCTGCTGGTGGAAACAGCGCAACCGGGCACTGGAGAGGCGAGAGCTTTGATTGAAGTGGTCCCCGAAAAGTGGACCAGGAGCTAAGTGGTCCATTTCAGAGGTTTCTGAAGGGTCATGAAGGGTGGCTGGGTCGACCGATGGGAGCCCCCAGCTTTCGACGCGGAGTTCGCTGGGGGCTCGCAAAGCCTCGACCCCAGCCACCCCTTTCTGGTCATACAGGTTCTCTGGAACCCTCCTGAAACTTGTGAAATGGACCACTAAGGACTCGCGGCTGGTCCAAACAGCATGACGTCGGCCTGCAAAACCTGACGCGGGATCGAAGTCGCTGCCGAATGCCGGTATGTTCAGTGTCGGTGCATGAGTCTGGCGGGGGAGCAGCCGATGAACCCACTTTCAAGAATTCTTACGAGGAGGATGGAGCCCTCTGAGAAACCGCGAGCTCAAGAGACGGTCTCGACGTCATTCGGCCAGTATCAGATTGGCAGCCTCCTCGGACGCGGCGGCATGGGCAGCGTGTATGAGGCGATGCACCTCTATCTGCACAAGCGAGTCGCGCTCAAGATCATCGCTGAGAGACGGTTTGACGATCCGGCTGCTGTTCGGCGCTTCAAACGAGAGATGGAAGCTGTCGGCCGGCTCCACCATCCGAATGTGGTGCAAGCACTGGACGCAGGAGAGTGGCAGGGCACCCACTATCTTGCGATGGAGCACATTGACGGCATCGATGTGGAACGTCTCGCACAGCGAATGGGCATGTTGAGTGTTGCCGACTCCTGCGAAATCGTCCGGCAGGCCGCACTTGGCCTTGCGCATGCTCACAGCCATCACCTGGTGCACCGAGACGTCAAGCCGTCGAATCTGATGATCAGCCTCGAGGGACGAGTGGTGATTTTAGACCTTGGGCTGGCGCACTGTCCTGAGGCTTCTGGAAATGACATCACCCAATCGGGGTGGATTTTCGGCACGCCGGACTACATTTCGCCGGAGCAGGCAGAAGGCGGAACGACGGATTGTCGGTGTGACATCTACAGCCTCGGCGCGACACTCTATCGCCTGTTGGCGGGGCGTCCGCCGTTTGCGTCGCCGGACTACGAGTCGGGACTTCGCAAGCTGGATGGGCATCGTCACGATGCTCCACCGCCGCTCGAGCAGTTCCGGAGCGACTTGCCGTCCGATTTGGTGCAGCTTGCCCAAACCATGATGGCGAAATCTCCTCAGGAGCGTCCCCAGTCGGCACAGGACGTGGCAGCCGGTCTCGAGCGCTGGTCGCGAGAGTCGAATCTCGTGGCGCTTGTCGGGGATCGGGCGCCTCCCGCATCGAACGGTGCCGCACTGGTCGCCACGAAGACCTACTCGCCAAGTACGTTGACGGAGAAAGGTGGGACGTGGCGTTCGAACTGGTTGGTCGGCTGCACGTTCGTCGGCGGCGCGATTGCCGCAACTGTCGGATGGATTGTCCTGAGCACGCCGGGAATCGACCGAGGTGTCCCAAACCCAGCTTTGCCTGGAGTGGCTGCAGGAGGGCTCTCCCCCGTTCCTCATCCCGGTGTGCCGAATGCTACCGAGGCGACACCGACTTCTGATCTCTCGGACAGTTCGAACGCGACGAGCCAGGCACCCGCCGCGCTCTCCGGGAAGCGAGACACGACTGTTGCCGTCTCCACGACCGGTCCCGAGACGTCACCCGTCGGTTTTCCGGCCAACTTGACACAGAAGGCATACGAAAACCTCGCTCCTGACGAATGGGCGAGCGATATCTGGTATCCGCTTCTCAATCGCGCGCCCGAGAGCGTCTATGGAAACGTCGGCGACAGCCTCAGCACGATCGGCTTCGATTCGACACGCCGCCAGCTCTCGGTGATTTCACGTGACCTGAGCGTCCTGCAACTCGGCACGATCACTCGTCCGAATTACACCTTCGAAGTGGAGGTCTTTCAGCCTCGATGGAGCGGTGGATTCGCTTTCTTCTTTGGCTTGACATCTGAGCCGGGGAAAAATCGGCAGCTTTTCTGCTTGCGGGTGACATCCAATCGCGGAACTGATCGAGTGAAAGCGCCTTTTGTCATTACGCCCGGGCAGTATTTTCTGACGGAGAATCCCGACGGAAGGATCACGCCGAATTTTCGCGAAGGTGCCCAGACCGGTCGAGGAGATTTTCCCGATGCGGGCGACGCTTGCACGATTCGAATCGTCGTTCGACAGGGTCGGCTGAAGCAGGTGCTCTGGAACGGAAGGATTGTCGAGTCGCTGTCTGGGGAGAACGCCCTGAAAGGATTGGAGAATCCGAAGATGGAGGGGGGATTCGGCGTCGTCGTCGTTTCGGACTACGCGGTTTTTCAGAATGTCCGCATTCGAATTGATCGGTAATGTCTTGCGACAGGTCAAATCGACCTTTCACAATGACTGACGAGGCGAAGATGAGTGCCCCCCCCCCCGGTCGAGAAGAGCAAGATCAATGTCTCAAGCACCCGACGAGGTGGCATTCCACTTCCATCTTGACCGAAAGATGCTTGATCGATTCGGCACTTTCCATTTTCATCTCCATACCGATGAAGCCACGGCGAGCGCGATTCCCGTTCCGCAACCGCGTTCCCCGCAGGGGACGCCGCCGAAAATCGCGAAACGGCCTACTCAAACCTTCACCGATGCGGAACCGATTGTCGAGTGGCCGCCGAACGATCAGGTGGATGTCGTCGACGGTAAGATCTGCGCGTTAGTGAGGGCCATTCCGTCGACGGGGAGCGTCGAATGGGTCAAGGCCTGGGTCTACTCAGGCTCATGTCCGGACGAAAGCCAACTGGCGTCGCCTCATCCCAGCGCTGTGGCAGCGTGGCCAGTCCAGCTGGGAACGGTCTTGAGTTTCCCGGACGCCAATTTCGCGTTCCTCGAAAAATTTGGAAATCTGGTGCCTCAAGCAGGCTCGGATGCCTCGGGAGCCAGTCCGAATTGCCTCGTGGTCTGGGCCAAGTACAGCGACTCGCTCTACCCCCTGCACACGACACGGAACTTCCGGGGCCTCACCGCCGTTTCCGCGGATTGTCCTACGCACTCGAGCGGGGAACCGATTGTGGGAGTGGCCAAATCGGTCGCGAAGCGACCCGAATCGATGCGACGGGCCACGGAGTGGCCCGTTTCGCGAACGGTCCGTGTGACGGTCGATCCATGTTCTGAAGCTCCGGTGAAAGGCACGACGCTTGAAGGAGCATTCGCAGCCCTTGCGCGCCAGGCGGATGCAGGACCGATTTACCTGAACTATGAGGCGAACAAGAGCGCAGCCGCCACCAGCGAGTGGATCAAGCGCTGCCCACGTCGCGGCGACTGGAGCCTGCGCGTCACTCAGTTTGGAGACTCTTGCCATGCCGTTCTCAGGTGCCTGGCCCTCGACGGCGCGCCACTGCCTTCGGTCATGATCTGGAAGTCGAATTTCTGGTCCCCTCACGCGGAAGTAAGGATGGAGCCCGCCGCGCCAATCAGCGTTGCTAAGCTTCTTCCCGGCTGCGTCATCGGACCCGCGTGATGTCTCCTGCGCTTCCCCCTCGTTGTCGCCATCGAGGTCCATCGTGCGGTGAAGGCAAGTTCGAGTGCCGATCGCCCCATATCGTCGCTCCTTCCAGCGGGGTGACGGCGGAAAACTGTCGACAACACTGCACGTGGGTCGACATGGACCGGGCGGCGGCTCAAGTGCCGGTCATCGTGGCGCCTTCCGCTCATTCGATCGCCGTTGCGGTGCTCACGGCTCCGCGGCGCGTCGCGACCTTGAACCATACTTTGCGAGGTCTCCGCCGGGCGGGATTCGGGCAGCCGATTCACCTCTTCGCCGAACCCGGCTCTCCGATCCCGAGCGATGAAGGTCTGGTGGTCACACAGCGCCGAAGCCGCCTCGGGCTCTGGGACAATTGGCGTAGCGCCGCAGCTGCGCTCCTCGACCATACGGAAGCCGAGTTCTTCTTGATCTGCGAAGATGACGTCGTATTCTGCACGGCAGCAGCCCTCGCACTGCAACATCTCATCGCATCCAAGGACCATGCCTCCTGGGGCTATGCATCACTCTACACGGCGCGCCATCATGTCCGAAATCAGGATTGGAACGCCGGTTGGCAGACGATCGACGTCGGCTCCGATGGCTGGGGCGCCCTGGCCTACTGCTATTCCCGCGAGTCGCTGACTGCCGTGCTTGACAGCGAGGCCGTTCAGACCCATCGATCCAATCATGTGGACGTTGTGGTCGCCAATGCGTTTCGCACCATGGGCCGCGACCGTTGGTATCATGTTCCAAGCCTGGCCGCGCACGCAGGGTGCGGCGTATCGACGTTGGGACACCACGCTCATCCGGGGTCGACGGCCGTCGCCTTTCGCGATGATTTCCAAGGTTATGTCTCTGCATCGGCACACAAAGTCGCCGCGCTGCAATCCGGCGCCGCCCCGAAATCAGCTCCCGCGATCAGCAGCGCTATCGTGTCGCCGGTTCCTGTCCTGATCAACGCGACAGATACGAAGTCATCCCTGAATTTGGTGTCGCCGAAGCCCACTCCCCGCCGCGCGGGGAAGGCAAGTCCGCCGCCGGCGTGCGACGTCGTGATTCCGTACTGCTCAGCGGATGTCCGCTACTTGCCGGTCGCTGTCGATTCCATCCTGAACCAGACCGGCGTTGAGCCGGTGATTCATCTGATCAACGATGGGGTGCCGGAGGAGGAGGACGCCGGGCGCTTGTTCCGAGGGGTCCGCGGCGTACACCGCTACCGGAACAATCCTGGAGGCGTCGGTCCTTACGTCTCTACCAATCGGATTGTGCGTCACTTCAAGACAGACTTTCTCGCCATTCAGGACGCTGACGACGTTGCGTTACCGCACCGGCTGATTCGCGCTCTTCAGCAGCTCGAAGAGCATGGCGCTCAAATCTATGGCGCGGCGATGGAACAATTCATCGACTTCTCCTGGCGTGAAGATGCTCATCTCGTTGAACACCTTCGCCTGCATCCCACGCTGACATCCGGCATGGTGACGGCGAGCAACCCGAGTGGATTCATTCTCAACGGCACGATGGTGATTCGGAAGGAGACATTTCTTGCCGTCGGAGGTTACTCGAACTGGATACGAACGGCGGACTGTGAATTCAGTGAACGCGTCCTTCGGACGGGGGCGGGCGTCTGCTTCGACAAGACAATTGTCGCACGACGACGGCTGCGCGGCGACAGCCTCTCTAATGCCGAGGGACATCGGCTGGGAACGGAGTCGAATCTGCGTCGCCATGCTATCTGCCGGAAGCGGTTGACCTTGCATGGTCGTCCCGGCATCGACCCCCGCTTGTGGGGAGGATTGGCGGTCGAAAGCAACGGGATCGGCACCGAACGACTGGAGGATGTATGATTCAGATCGAGAACATTGAGATGCATGCCGCTCACGGTTGCGACCACGCCTGCGCGCAATGCTCCCACTTCTCGAACCATTCCTTGGGGGGCGTTTTGTCCCTGGATGACGCCGACCGCCAAATGGGATTCTGGTCCCACCGCCTGGCCCCGCACTGGTTCTCGGTGCTGGGAGGCGAACCGACGTTGCATCCGCGCCTCCCGGAACTTCTCGAAATCTGCTGCCTCCATTGGCCAAGAGTCCGCCTGGTGACGAACGGTTCGTTCCTCAGCCGACATCCGCGCCTACCTCAAGTGCTTGAATCTCATCAGATCCTCCTTGAGATCTCGGTACACCATGACGGGCCTGCGTATCGGCAGCGTGTCGTGAGGATTAAGCAACTGATCAACGAGTGGCAAATGGAGCATCATTTCGCCGTTCGAATCCGTGAATCATTCCAGTCGTGGCAGCAACTGTTCCGTGGCGAAGGAACCGCGATTCTCCCGTTCCAGGATGAACGACCGGAGGAAAGCTGGAATGCCTGCCGGTCGCGCTGGTGCCCGCAGATTTTCGAAGGCCGAATCTACAAGTGCCCCCCGACGGCCTACATAGAGCTGATGCGGCACAAGTTCGGGCTGGCGCCGGAATGGGACCCGTACCTGGGTTACAAACCGCTCGAACCGGGGTGCAGCGACGACGCGCTCAAGGAGTTCGTGACGCGACGAGCCGAGCCAATCTGCCGAATGTGTCCAGCCGCGCCAGAGACTATCGCGATTTCCGATCCACTGGCTCACCGACGCCAGCTCGCGAACGAAGCGACGTGAACTGCAACGGTTCTCAATTGCGGCGTCCCAGCACCCACAAGACGTTGTCAACGTTGTCGATCACCCTGGCTGGTGAATTGGGCGCAAGCCATTGCGGATGTCACTGGGGGTTCGAGCGGGGGACTCCGGCCCTGGCGAGAGTCCCGGCGGCCGCCCGCCTCGCGCCCGGTGGTGTCTTCTGATGGGGTGCGAGCGCTGGCTCGAAGCGTCGCATGCGCAGTCCCGTTACTACAGTGCGCCTGCCGGGCGGCGGCGCGCCAGTGGTGGTCTGCCTGCGCGAAGAGACGCCGGAGATCGTCGACGGGTTCAAGCGTCTGGCGGCGGCCCGCACGCTGCCGCGGTGGACGGACCTCGCGGCGCGGCTGATGGCCGCCGATGAACGGACGGCGAAGGCGGCGATCTACGGCCTCAACCATACGGGGCGTCACACGCAGGAGCTCGAAGAGACTTGGATCGTGTTCGCCCTCGTCCGCGAGGACGGACTGACGCAGGGGGAGGCGGCCGAGCTCCCCGGCCGGCACAAGAGCTGGGTCTGCCGGCGGCTGGCGCTCCTCGAGCGGCTGGACGAAGCGGCGCGGGACGAGTTGCGGGTGGGACTTCGGGGGCCGACGGCGGCGCGGGCGATGGGGCCGTTGCCCACGGGCAACCAGATCGAAGTTCGGTCTCGGCGGTGGAACGCATCCTGGCGGGCCAGGCCCGCCCGAAGAGCTTCCTCTCGTCTCTGGCCGAGGACGAAGGCCCCACGCTGGCGACGGCGGAAGACGCCGACGCCGTCCGGCCGCGCCCCACGTCGGACTATCAACCGCTGCTGCCACCGGATCCCAACGCCGATGTCCCGCCCGAAGAGTGTCCGTTCTGAGAGCGCCCGGTCTGAACTGCGGGCGCGGATCCTGGCGGACCTCGCCGCGCTCAAGGTGCCGCTGTTGCCGGAGACGCTCGACGAAGCCCTGTCGCGCGCCGAGCGAGAGGGGCTCTCACAACTCGAGTTCCTGCATCTCGTGATCGGCGGCCAGGCCGCCCTGCGCCGCGAACGCAGCATCGCCCGCCGCATCCGCGAGGCATGCTTCCGCGAGCCGAAGACGCTGGCCGCCTTCGACTGGCAGTTCAACGCCAGGGCCATCGACCGCGCGAGAATCGAAGACCTGGCCACCGGCGAGTTCATCCACAGAAAGGAGAACCTTGTCCTGGCGGGTCAAAGCGGCGTGGGGAAAAGCCACATCGCGCAATCAGTCGGCGAGCGCGCCTGTGTCCTCGGCAGGAGAGTCCGCGACACGACGAGCGCCGCACTGCTCGAAGACCTGCGCCGCTCCCTGGCTGACCAGACGCTCCCGTCCCGCGTGCGCTACTATGCGCCGTTCGATCTCCTGATCATCGACGAGTTCGGCTTCGACCGCCTGGAGCGCCAGGAAGCGCCGCAGGCCGCCAGCCTGCTCTACAAGGTGATCGACGCCCACAAAGAGCAGCGTTCGACGGCCCTCGTCAGCAACATCGACTTCAAAGCCTGGGGAGACTACCTCGGCGACCCGCCGCTGGCGATGGCCATCCTTGATCGCATCGTCGACGGAGCCATCATCCTTCGCATCGCCGGCAGGTCGTATCGCGCCCACCGCGCCCAGGACGACAAGCAGGCTTCATGCCCCGCCGAGTAGCCTTCCACGTCGCCTTTCAGCCCCGCTCAATCCCGCCGGAATCGCACGCGACAACCCGCCACGTGACACCATTCCCGCCGCCGAATTGGCACCATTTCTGACCGCCACCGGCAGTCAAGGCCGGCCGTGGCGAAGAACTGTTCTGCCAAACTACTTGCATCCCCCCAACTCGCCCTCTGATCCCGACAACCTATGAATCCGCCCCAATGGGCATCTTCCGGGACCATCGTCCGGTCGGATGAGCGTAAGCATATAGGGGGGAAGCCGACGTAGGGCTTCTGCGGGCGCGCACGTTTGCGGCTTGGCCGGGATTTGGTAGACTCCGACATTCATCACCAATGGACCTAGCGGTCTTGGTGGTGACCGGCTTCCGGCCGTTTGCAGCGACTTGGCGTCATTTTGGGGAAGTTCCCTCTATCGGTCGTCAAGCGGTAGTCAACGATCATAACGACCGAAAAGACGAATCGACGGAAGTGGCTGAAGAGTGATAACTTGGAGAGGTGACAGAGCGGCCGATTGTGCAGCACTGGAAATGCTGTGTCTTCCGAAAGGGGGACCGGGGGTTCGAATCCCCCCCTCTCCGCT
>JADZEF010000208.1 GCA_020850695.1 Planctomycetaceae bacterium
CCGCCGGCGAGCGGGTCCCTGGAGAAATCATTCTGGTCGGCGGCGAGTCGATGCCGTTGCCCGACACCGGCCGCGTCAGCACGTACGTCATCCGTCCTGTCCCATCGCTCGATCTCGGCGCGGTGACCCAGGGTCAGACCGTCACCATCGACCTCCGAAAGTACTTCACCGGGGGAGACATCGATTGGCAAGACGTCGTGGTCACCATCACCAACTCGTTTGGCGGCACGGCGATCGTCCAGGAGGACAATTTCACGGTGCTGTTCACGCCGTATTCCAACGTCGAAGGAGCGGCCACTTTCAGCTACCTGCTCGAGTATGACATCGACGGAGACGGAGGCGAAGATCCGTTCGTCCAGACCGGCACCTTCACCGCAACAGTCACCCGAAACGAAGACTCCGGCGACGCGCCGGATTCGTACGGAACGCTGGGCCCGAGCACGAATGATCCCTACGCCGACGGGGCACGCCACGCCGCGAGTGATACCGGGGTGCGGCTCGGGGACACGGTCGACTACAACGACTTGAACGGCCAGCCGACGCCGGACGCCGACGGAGATGACCTCAACGGCCAGGACGATGAGGACGGCGTGAGCCTCATCACCGGACTGGAGGGGCGCGACGACGAAGACCTCGTGCGGACGTTGCGGATCGAAGCCCCGGCCGGCGGCCGGCTCGATGCCTGGATCGACTTCAACGAAAATGGCGTGTTCGACACGGACGAGCGGGTCCAGTTCTGCGACAACCGTCGCATCGTCCCGGGACGGGAAGGCGAAGCGCCGACGACCGTCTCGGACTTCCAGATGGATGGTTCGAGCCTCGTCCTGCATGAAGGGGTCAACTTCGTCGACATCGTCATTCCGCAGGGGGCCGTCCAGTTTACAAGAACCCTCGAGTCCGCTGGCGGGGGAACGACCCAGGAACGGATTGAATCGATCGAAACATACGCCCGCTTCCGCATCAGCTCCGCCGGAAGCCTGAACGCGACCGGCTTCGCCCCCGATGGCGAAGTCGAAGACTATCGCGTCACCATCGGCAACCGGAACCCGCTGCCCGGCCAGACCACCGAAAACGAGGACTTCGAGCAAGCGCTCGAAACGGCGACCGACCGCTTCATCGCGCTCTACGCTGATGAGCTCGAAGCCGATCCAGACTACATTCCGGACGGATCGATCCCCGTCATCTTCGAAGGGTACGGGGTCAACCGCGGGGGCTTCGCCCAGGGAGACGCCGACGATCTCCTCGACGACATCCTCGCAGCCATCCATGCGAAGATCGCCCAGAATCGCGGCCCGCAGGAGAACATCTTCGTGTTCGTCGCCCACCCGGTCGACTTCGTCATCACCGACCCGCAAGGCCGCCAGGCGGGGCACACCGAAGCCCGCGGGACGTTCAACGACATCGGCGACAACTGCTCGTACAGCGGAGATGGAGCCGTCGAACTGCTCGTCATCCGCAACGCCTCGGCCGGCGGATACACCATCGACTTCACCGGCGTCGGCGGCGTCTTCCGCGGCGGAGCATCGCTCATCTCCTCCTCCGGAACGCAATCGGCCGTGTTCCAGGGCGGGCTGGCCCTGAGCCAACAGGTTTCGCTCGCCCTCGATTACAGCGCTCCCGCACTGGGCGGCATCGATGGCTCCGTGGCCGACGCCAGCGGACAGCTGGGCCAGGCCTTTTTCAACATCCTCAACCAGTTCGGTTCCGAAGACGGCGAAGAAGGCGAAGAGTCGGCCGATGCGCAGGACGCGCTCTCGGGGCTCGATGCCGAGAGCGAATCCGGTGACGGGTCCAAGGCGTCGAGGCAGATCAAGCGGTGGATCAACGCGGTGCGGTCGAACACGCAGTCGGTGCGTCGCATCGTGCTCAACAACATGACGTCGGCCTTGACTGCGGAAAACACCCCCGAAGCACAGCAGCTCGTCGAGCAATTCTGGTCGGGGCTCGGTCAGAGCATGCTGGGCGGAGTTCCCGGCCAGCTGTTCCAGCTCGGGCAGTTCCTCGGCGTGGACGTTCCCATGCTGTTCGGCCCCTCGCAAACCGACGGCGGGCCTGTACATGCCGACCAGGGAACCGAGCCCTCCCCGGCCCCGGCGGTCGAGAACACCTCGGCAATGACCGGCGCGGACACCAACCTGCAGCAGGTCGTGACCGCCCACCACACCTCGGCCCACGCGACAGAGCGAGTTGATCAGAAGACGGCGGCTGCCCTGTCGTCCAACGGCTCAGAGCGCACCTTTGCCGAGGCCGCCCGAGAAATCGTCTTCTCCCGGCTGCGCAGCACGACGGCCGACGGCCGTAACCCGGCGGCGAAACCGTGACCTGGGATGAGGCGGAGACTGGCTCGGACGATCGGTGAGACTGCGGACGCCGTTGCTCTTCAGGTGGAGAGCCCGCGATCCAATCGCCCGGCCAGGCGAAGCGCCGGCCTGGGTCAGCCGCTGAACTCGTCGTCGAGCGACACCTTTGCGATGGCGACGAATGCAGCCACCGCCCCGGGACCCTGAGCCGACTCCTCGGACTATTTCTTTCCGCCAAACGGATCGCTCGCGCCTTTCCGATTCGCCGGCGGCCGACGATCAACATCCGCGGCCGCGCTGCCCGAGGCGTCCGGCGTGATCATCATGCGAGCGGTCAGGCCCGCCCGCAGAATCTCCCCGCGGTTCTGCACCCTGGCCCAGATCCGCACCTGCCGCGACACCGGCTGCACGTTGACGTCCACAAACTCGACGCGCCCCTCGAACGTCTCCTTCTCGATTTCCAGCTCGACATCGGGAATATCGAGCTGCACCACCACCCGGCAGCCCGGCTGGACCTGCGTCAGGTGCTGAATATCGAGATCTCCCTCCACCCGCACCCGCCGCGTGCTCGCCAGCTCAAGGATCGGATCCCCTTGACGGACCGCCTCACCCTTGTGCTTGAACACTCGCGTGACGACTCCATCGAATGGAACCTTCACCCGGTACGTGTTGAGCTCGGCCTGGGCCTGGTCACGGTTGAGCGCGTCGAGCTTCCGCTGATGGTCGGCCTGCTCAATCTGCAGGGCGCTCTTCTCGGCCGCCAGCTTCAGTCGACGCACTTCAATATCGGGGACCGCGTTCTTGACGATCTGATTCGCATCGAGGGCCTTCTCATACTCCGCCTGGGCCAGTTCCGCCGCCTTCTTCGAGAAGCGGATTTCGACGTCGTTCTCAGACTTCTTTTGCGCTACGGCGAGGTTGGCGGCGGCGACTTCGTCCTGCAGCCCGGCAATCTTCTGACCTTCCTGGACTTCGTGCCCTTCCTCGGCTTCGACATACGAGATGATCCCGCTCCGGTCGCTGGCCAGCGTCACCTGGTCGATCAGCTTGATACGGCAGCGGGCGATTTCGATCGGCGCTGTAGGTTTTGATGCGGGATCGGCCGCACACAGGAAGGGGGCCCCGAGAGCGCCCAGCAATGCGAGACAAATCGTCAACGGCAGAGTGGCGCCTCGCGTCCTGAACCGTCGGCGAGGAGTCTGCGAAGCGTGCATGGTGTCAGGCCCTGAGTCGACGCGACTCCGATCGGGAGCCGAAGCGTGGTCTGGAGATTGTACCGATGAAACCATCAGCGTGCCGTGTCCGTCAGTCCGCGCGACGTGACGGAGCGGGATTTCGAAAGATGGAGATCCTCGCCCTCGCTGCTTTTCTCATCCGGCGCTGACCGAATCCGGAGTGTTCCCATCGGAAAGCGCCGACGAGGCATCGCATGTTGCCGCCGGTGTGGCCTCCAGGCCACATCCCCGCATGATCCTCCCCCTTGGAACTCCCCGCAGGAAGCCCGCGAGCGGCAGAGTCTTCCTGCGCGAGGCTTTCGCAGCGAAGCGGGGCAAAACGGGGGATCGGCCGGAAGATTTTGTTGCGGGGCGTCGAAGCAATGCGTTAAGCTTTATGGTGTTCCCCGTCATCCGTTTGCGCCCGTATCTTTGAGGACCGTCTTCATGCTCTTGCGCCCCAACACGTTGCGACGCTTCATGCAACTCGCCGTGCTGACGGCCGTTGCCGGTGGTCTGCTGTCCGTCACCGGCCCGGCGACCGCTGCCGAGAAGACACGGAAGTCGATCATCACCAAGCCGAAGTTCGACCCCGAAGCCGAGAAGGTCAAGCTCTTCGACGGCATGAAGGACGGAACGCTCGAGGTCACCGTCATTGCCAAGAACGAGATGGGCGGTAACGTTCTCATCGAAAACAAGTCGGACAAGCCGCTCACCGTTCAACTCCCCGACGCGATCGTCGGCGTGCCAGTCCTCAAGCAGTTCGGCGCGGGCGGCCAAGGAGGCGTGGGAGGCCAAAACAATAACACCCAGAACGGTCAAACCAACGGCGGCCAGAACCAGCAATTCGGCGGCGGCTTTGGCGGCGGAGGATTGGGTGGCGGCGGCTTCGGCGGGGGTGGCCTCGGCGGCGGCGGATTCGGTGGCGGCGGCGGGTTCTTCTCCGTTCCGCCTGAAAAAACCGTGCGCGTCCCCTACACCTCGGTCTGCCTCAACCACGGCAAGCCCGAACCGCGTCCGAAGACTCCGTACAAGCTCATCCCGGTCGAGGAATACACGGACAACGAAGCCCTGCGCGAGTTGATCCGCCTGGTCGGCACGGGCAAAGTGGAATCTCAGTCGGCCCAGGCCGCCGCGTGGCACCTCACCGACAACATGAGCTGGCAGGAACTCTCCAACAAGGCCATCAAGCACATCAGCGGCCCCGCCGAACCCTATTTCAACCGTGCCCAGCTGGTGAATGCCCAGTCCCTGATTTCGCAGGCCGTGGCCAACGCCAAGGAGCGAGCGAGCAAGGAACCCGCCGAGGCGCCGTCGACTCCGGCCCCCGCGAAGACCAACAACCCGCGCCTCCGCTGAGCAAGCGGCGGACGGGCGATGACAAACGCAGAAGGACACGACCGTGGTCGTGTCCTTCGTCATTTAACGCGATGTGATGTCTGGGTTCGCGATCTCGACGTAACGCTCCGTCCAATCCGTCGTTTCCGTGGCCCATACAGGCGACGTCACAAAGATCAAATCGAAAACGCGATCACGCGATGATCTCGCGAATCGGCTTGCCGAAATCGATCTCCAGTCGCTTGTGCCCCGGAATCTCCAGCCGACGCGGGTCGAGCCCCAGCTGGTGCAGCACCGTCGCATGGATATCGGTGACGTAGTGCCGGTTCTCGACCGCATGGAACCCGATCTCGTCGGTCGCTCCGTGCACAATCCCCCCCTTCAGTCCGCCTCCCGCCATCCACACCGAAAAACCGTACGGGTGATGGTCGCGCCCATCCGATCGCTCGGCCCCCGGCGTGCGGCCGAACTCGGTCGCCCACACGACCAGCGTCTCGTCGAGCAGCCCGCGGCGCTTCAGGTCCTTCAGCAGTCCCGCAATCGGCCGGTCGACTGCCGCGCAGCGCGTCGTGTGATTCTTCAGAAGCTGGCTGTGGGCATCCCAGCCATCATCGTAAATCTGCACGAACCGCACGCCGCGCTCGACCAGCCGCCGCGCCGCCAGGCTGTACCGGGCCACCGTCTGACAGGCGGGGTCGTTCAGCCCGTAGAGATCCTGAGTCTCTTTCGTCTCCGCCCCCAACTGCACCACCTCGGGCACCGAGGTCTGCATGCGGAAGGCGAGCTCGTAGCTCTTGATGCGGGCCTTCATCGCCGGGTCATCGGGATAGTCGACCCCCGCCAGCGTATTGAGTTCGTTCAAGAGATCAAGCTGCCGCCGACGCTCGGCCACGGTCACATTCGCCCCCGGCGTGGCGAACGGCAGCGGATTCGCCGGGTCAAGCGACATCGGCACGCCCGTATGCGCCGGCCCAAGGTAGCTCCCATCATGCGCCCCGCTACCCCCGCAACAATCTCCAGGACCGCCCCCCATCACCACAAACTGCGGAAGGTTGTCGTTCAGAGAGCCGAGCCCGTAATGCACCCACGACCCGATCGACGGATGGAACCCGTCAAAAATATGCCGCCCCGTGTGGAACTGAAGCTGGGCCGCATGATCGTTGTCCGTCGTCCACATGCTGCGGACCACCGCCAGGTCGTCCGCGCAGCTCCCCACGTGGGGCCACCAGTCGCTCACGTGCATCCCGCATTCGCCGCGCTGCTTGAACCCGATCTGCAGCGGATACAGCTGAGCCATCAGCGCCCGCGGCGTCCCCGCGAAGTCGCGGACATTCTTGCGGTAATAGGGAGAATCAAGAACCGCGCTCTTATAAGGCGACGCCTCGATGGTCTTTCCCGCATGCTTGTTGACCTCGGGCTTGTAATCGAAGCTCTCGAGATGGCTGGTCCCTCCCAGCATGAAATACCAGATGACGCTCTTCGCCTTGGGAGCAATATGCGACAATCCGTCCGGCACGGGATTGTCGTCCGAGGGAGCCGCCATCGGCTCCGCCGCACGGACAATGCCGTCCCGCTGGAGAAGACTCCCCAGCGCGATCCCGGTCAGTCCCATGCCGACATCGGACAAAAACGTGCGCCGAGGCGTCCGCCCGCAACGGCTGCAATCACCGGGCACAGCGGAACGAGGAGCGGAAAAACCGGTCATCGAGTTCGTCCGGGAAAGGATGATTCAAAGAGCCGGGGGCACTCCATGTCCCGAGGCCGAGGCGGGATTCGACGAAGCCACGCCGCGCCGCATCGATCGCCTTGAGGCGATCTCATAACACCAGCAACGACGGAAAACCGGACTCGACGTGGCAAGTCGCTGCCACTCGAACCGGCTCACTTCGAGTCTACTCCGAAAGCCGAAGGCGTGGAAAGTCTCTCCTCGGCGATCTTTGATCTATCGATCCCCAACGACGGTGCGGTCGACGGTTGGTCGCAACAGCCCGAGGCTCTGCGAAGGGCGAGGTCTGCCTTACATTTCAGCGCCCGCTGACGATTGCGGGATGGCTCCGTTTCGCGTCCCTTCCAAACCCTTCTCATCGCGGCTCGCGAACCAACCCCGCCTCTGGAAACGCCCCCGCCTCGTGCGGCGCAAGACGCGCGGGACGCCAGCCCTCGGGCGCAACGGTCGCTCGCGGAACAACGGCCGCCCGCGGAGTCATCGTCGTTGGCTGCGGAATCGCCACCGGCGGCACCGCGTCTGGCTGGGCCGAAACGACCGGCGGAGCAAGTTCCGCGGCGGGAGCATAGGCCTCGTCGCCGTTCACTTCCGCTTCGCCATCTCCACCCGGCAACACCTGCCCCGGACCAATGACGTGGTCGCCAAACGACTGCGGTGCGGCCGCGCCGTAGGTCCCATAGCCCGGGGGGACAGCCATCGTCGTCTTCTCCGGAGCCGTCTCAGGAACCGGCGTCGGCGCCGGGGCGCGCTGCTCGGGAATCGCACTCGGCGCCGGAGCCTCCGGCATCGGAATCAGCCCCCCCGGATACCCTTCGTGAACCGGAACCTCTTCATAGAGCTGCGGCAGGGACGAATCCACCGCCCACGGCGAACCCGGCTGCGGCTGCCACCCTTCAGGCGCCATCATCTCAGGCGCCATCATCGGTCCCAACCCCGTCTCGCACGTCGCACACGTCCCCGTCCCGCACGATCCCGTCGCGCAGTTGCCAGTGGCACAGGTCCCGGTCGCACATGGTCTCGCAGCATAATCTCCACTCGGAAGATGCGCCGCGACCGCCGGTGCCGTCCCACAACGACCCGTGGCGCACTGACCGGTCGCGCACTGGCCCGTCGCACATTGCCCCGTGGCACACTGGCCGGTCTGGCAGTTTCCGGTAGAACACGAGCCATTGCGGCCCGATCCCGACAGGCATCCCTTGCGCCCGCCAGGCACACCGGTCGCACAATCCTGCGACGCCGCCTGAATGCCCAGCTGAAACCCCTGCTGGTAGGCCTGGATGCCCGCCTTGCCGAAGCAGTTCTGATATTTCGGCCGGTTGTACTTCGTCGGCAAGCACCGCGGCATCGTGGTCGTGCCTCGATACACGAATTGCAAGTATCCGTGCTCGAAGCCTTCCTCCATCTCATCTTCGTACGCACTATCCTCGTAACACGCCTCGTAGCGTTCCCAGGCGTGCTTCGCGTAACCCTTCAGACGATGGTCGGTCTTCGCCTGGTCAACCAGCGTGCAGCCCGGCGCGATCACCGCAAGCAACACGAGAAGTGTCCATCGGGTGTGCAACATGGAACGGCGCTTTCCTTGAGGTCGATGTCGACAAGTGAAGCCTCCCGCCCCGCAGCCAGACACCCGGAACTCCTTCAGGCGTCGAGAGATTCCGCAACTCGCGAAAACCCGACACAGAAATCTGTTCACCGGATGCAAAGCCGACCGAAAACGGCGGTAATCCTCACACTCGTTATCGGCAGCAAAAGCGCCCCACTCGACAAATTCGACACAACCGTCAAAGTCACGCCATAAAGCAACCTTCGCGCGCAATGAAATGCCGTCGCGCCGACCCGCTTCCACGACCGTTCCAACGGGGAATGCCAGCCACCTCGAAGGGCACCGGTGAAGGACACCGCCGCACTCGCCCGCCGCGGCCCAGCTCTTATTCCGGCGGCGCGAAAACCTGGGTGTAGTACGGAGACCCCGACTTGCTGGCCGCGAACCCGATCCCGATCCGCGTGAACCGCGCATTGAGGATGTTGGCCTTGTGGCCCGCGGACTTCATCCACGAGTCCAGCACCTGCTCCGC
Organism: Planctomycetaceae bacterium; assembly: GCA_020850695.1. Classification (GTDB taxonomy): domain Bacteria; phylum Planctomycetota; class Planctomycetia; order Planctomycetales; family Planctomycetaceae; genus JADZEF01. The sequence continues at coordinate 8,654 of JADZEF010000208.1, forward strand.
CGTCGCCTGTCCTTTCGCAACATTCTCTCCGGCCCCGGTGAAACGATACCCCGACTCCTTGATCCGCTTGTCGAAGCTCTTGCCCTCCAATTCATGTCCAAGCTGATCGAGCCGGCCCATTGTGGCGGAGTGATCCCGCGCGAGCTTCATTAACGTCGGGTGCGCCTCGAAAGCCGGCAACCCCGCCCGTTTTCGCTCCGCGTTGGTCCGGTCGAGAATCTCCTGCTCAAGCCGGGTCAACTCGAGTTTCGTCGACGGACCGGACGCCGGTGCGGGCGGCTTGTCCTCGGCGGACGCCGCGGCCGCAACAAGCACGGCCAGAACCGTGACGACAAGCAGTTTGTGCTCGGAATGCATGGCCTTCACCCCTCCAGGGACATGAGACGCAGCCTCAACTCGCCTCTTCGGCAAGCACCGTCGAAGGGGTCCCGGCGGCCGATCTCTCCTGCCGCGTGGCCGGAAGCAGCAACGCCCCCGCGGCCGACGCCACAAGGCACGGAATAAACGCCACCAGCGCATCCCCGGGCCGCCCTTCCGTACGATACCACGCCGTGATCGGCGTCTGAATCAGTCCCGCAATCCCCCATGCAAAACCCATCGTCAACGCCGACGCAAACCCCGCCCCGCGCGGAAACTGCTGCTGCGCATACGCCACCATCGCCGGCGTCGTCCCCCACAGGATCGCACCAAACCCGATCAGCGCCGTCAGGAACAACCACTCCGGACACTCCGGCCGCGACAGGATCCACAGCAGCGGCACGCTCAGAAGCGGCGTGACGATCAGGAACGCCCGCTCCCGGCCACCACGATACGCCATCGCCATCAGCATCATCCCCAGCGCCGTCGACCCCAGAAACAAAGACTGCATCTGGCCAATCGCCGCAACACCCGCCCCCTTCGCCTCAAGCATGTAGGCCAGAATCTTCTCAATGGCCATGTTCGGCACCAGCCGCAACGAGCAGATCGCCAGCAACCCCATCGCCATCCCGAAGCGGCCATCGAAGAGCGAACCATCGCCCGCAGCCGCAGCGACTTCCCGACACCCCATTCGTCCCAGCCCTCCGACCTGCCGTAACGCCAGGATGCCCACCATCAGCGGAACAATCAGCAGCCCGAGCCCGCTCATCCCCCAACGTGACACCACCAGACCGCTGAGGAACGGCCCAAGAGTCATCCCGAGCGTCCCCCCCAGCATGAAGATCGAAATCGCACGCGTCCTCGATTCCGGCAGCATCCGCCCCGCCGCCACCGCCGCCTCGGGATGAAACGCGCCGACGCCAATCCCCCCCACCGCCAGTAACACGAACAACACGATCGGATGCGTCGCCAATCCCATCAACGGGAGAGACGCTGCCGCAACCAGCGGACCAATCCAGATGAACCGCGGCATCGGCCGGCGATCCCGCAACCAGCCGAAAACCACCTGGCTCACATTCGTCGGAAGCGACTGCACGATGAACGCCGCAGACAACCCCGCCAGGCTCAACCCGTACTGCCGTTCGATTCCCGGCCAAAGCGGTCCAATCAGCAATGCGCAGGCATCAACCAGCGCATGCATCAAAGAGAGGCAGACCAACGGCGCCAATGAACCCATCGAAATCCCCGTCCGAAGAAAGCCCTTCCAAACCGCTGGCGTAAAGACGTCGTCAGCCACGGCCCCGCGCCTCACAATCGCGGTCGGTCATCGAGGCCACGGGCAGCGCCCGCCTGGGTAAACCCCGACAAAAGAACGCCAAAGGCCAACAGACGACCTCACTCCCCACGCCGAATCTCAAGCCACATCGGCCCCACTTCGCAATCATCGAAACTGTCCGGATCAAGCCGAGCAGGTCGCTGCGACACCCGCACCACATTCCGTCCCTTCTTCAGAAGCCCCGCCGGAACCGCCAGCCGCACCACCAGATCATCCGGCACAGCCTGCTTCCACGTCAGCTGGGAATTCAAATCCCCCAGACCGACTCCATTCAGCATCACCTCCGTCCTCAGCCCCCCCGCTCTCAACTCCGCCAGATGCGGCGAGCCTGGAGGAACGTCGCGACCACACGGCTCGACGTCGCGCGTCGCCATGCACAAAACCGCTTGCTCGCCGGCAGCGACGGACTCCGCTTCAAACTCAATCTCGTGCGGCCGATCCTCCGGCAGCGGCCTCCGAAACTCCCCCCGAACCGCCGAACCGTAATGATGAACCTCGGTGTCAATCATCTGCAGCCGCCCACGATACCAGGGCTCGATTCTCCGCACCGCCCCATGCGGAATGGAAATCCGCCCGAGCGAAGGATGATGCACACCCAGCGAATTGCGATCGATCGCAACCATCGCGACGACCAGCGAGTCGCCCGGAATCGGCGTCGCAGGACGATCAGACGGCCCCCGCAGCCACAGCCTCGCGATCACTCCGTCAACAGGCGACAGCTCGCAGGAACGATCCCGCAACGTCACCCGCTCAACGTCCTTCCAGCGCATCGACACCCTCTGCCCCGCCGCAACAAAACCCACATCCGCTCGCGTCGCACGCTCCAAACCGCCGAACAGCGCATCCCCCGAGCGCAGCCGCAACGCGTCCACCCCCGGCTCCTGCCTCCACTCCTCACGCCTGTCGATCGCCAGGGGGACCAGCCCCTGAATCTGAACATCATCAACCAGAACACTCCAACGATCCGCATCCCCTCTCGGGCCCTCCACGCGCGGAGACTCTGCTGCCGAATCAGCCTCAAGCAGGACTCCATCAATCGCAGTCGCCGGCACGCGCCCCGACGCACGGAGCTGCCCATCAATCAACAAGTGCACGCGGCGATCCTGAACCAAAAGTGTCAGCTGCCGCCATCCCGCAGCCACCCGCAATTCCTGATGATCAAATCGCGCTCCGTCCGTGCCAGCCAGCCTCGGACTCCCTTCGTTCTTCTCGAACCGAACCGAAAGAACCTCGGTCGCATCCTTTCCCATGTCTCCGGCCGCGCGCAAGGCCACTTTCCACGCCGGCCCCACCGGCTTCGACGGCAATCGGTAACGAAGGGCGAGTCGCAAATCCGAGCGCCGGCCCGGCACGGCAATCGAGACCGAAGTCCCCGCCGTCAGTCGCATGGCCGATTCTCCCTCCTCCTCATCCGCGACGGAAACGATTTCGACAGGCCCTCCCTCCTCCCTCCATTCGCCGCGCGACTCGCCGAAGTCGTCAAAGAAAAGTTCCCTCTCCGACGCCAGCGGACCGAATGACTCCATCACCGCGACCGGAACCTCCACGAGCTGATCGTTCCATAAACTCAGCCGAACCGACTTCTCACTCGATCCGATCCATCCCGCCGTCAGCGAGCCCCCGCCACGCAGCGCGATCTGCCGCAGCGGCCACCGCGGAGACGAGACAGATCCCTCCACACCATCCACCCACCGCAGTGACGTCAGCGACAGCAACTTCCCGTCGCTCGCCCGCCACGCGAGTCGTCCATCGGATTCCTCAAGCGTTCCCCGCACGCGCCGCCCGTCACGCAGCACCGCCAATCTCGATTCAGCGGCGTCTCCGCTCGAAACCCAGGCGACAACGCAGGACAACGCCACCACCTGCGCCAGCACCGCCCGAATCATTCCCGGCGAAGAGGTCCGCGACCGACCCGGCAACGTGATCAATGGAGCATGGAATCTCATGGCCGCCGTCATGCTCCGGACAGTGCACAGGGCAAATCCCCAATCCGCTCACCATCACGTCCGTCGCTTCGGACGGGCCGCTCGCTCGCCCTTTGACTATAGTTCCCCAAGGAAACCAATCCCAGAGGCGCAAACAAATGTCGCCCCGTCACTTGCCTCGACGCCGAAGCCATTGAACACAATCACCCAGGGCTGAAGGATCCACCCAACCCACGCGGGGTCAAAGTCCCAATCCGCACTCCGAACGTCGGACCGCGAATCCGGTCTTGCACAGAGTCCCAGCTCGAACGAACCTGTGACAAGATCGGAAGTTCAATGTCGACCTCCCGCAGGCATGCATCCTTGAGGCAATCGTAAATGTCGTCGCCCACTGCATCGACTGCCGAGAACCCCTCGCGCTCCTCGCCCGGGGACACGCTCGCCTCAACCGAAGCGGCTCCCATCGTCTTCTTCGACGGCGTGTGCGGGCTGTGCAACGCATCGGTCGACTTCATCCTCTCGAAGGATCGGCAGGGTCTCTTCCGCTTCGCACCCCTGCAGGGCGAAACCGCCGCCGCCATGCTGACCCCCGATGACATCGCCTCGCTGAAGAGCCTCGTCCTGCGGGACGAGAAGGGCCGGGTCTTCCGCCGATCGACCGCGATCTGGCGAATTCTCTGGACGCTCGGCGGCGGCATGCGCATCCTCGGTGCCGCCCTCTGGGCCGTCCCCTGGCCCCTCCGCAACATCGGCTACCGCACGATCTCCGCCTCCCGATACCGCCTCTTCGGCAAAAAGGAAGCCTGCCGACTGCCGACTCCGGCCGAACGCCGACGCTTCCTCCCCTGATCGCCGAGAGCAGGCTTTGCGAACCGAGTGGTCCGATCACACAATGATCTCTCACCATTCTTCGCATCCGGACCCGCTCCCATGAACGGCGAACAACTCCGCGCCCTCCAGGCTCCCCTCAAGGCCGGCTATAAAGCCGATCCCGCCACCGCGCTCGTCATCCTCAAAAGTCGCGGAATCATCGACCGCGACCGAATGACCGTCACCATCCAGGCCCCCCACGGAACAATCGTCTCCGGAATCCACCCCACCGCGGGCGGCGACGGCTCCACATCCTGCTCCGGCGAGATGCTGCTCGACGCACTCGTCGCCTGCGCCGGCGTCACATTCTCCGCCGTCGCCACCGCCATGGACCTCAACATCCGCAGCGCAGCCATCGCCGCCGAAGGCGACTGGGACGTCCGCGGCACCCTGGGCGTCAGCCGCGAAGTCCCCGTCGGCGTCACCGCCATCCGACTCCTGTTCGAAGTCGATACCGACGCCACCGATGAGCAGATCGAGAAGCTCATCCAGCTCACCGAACGCTATTGCGTCATCCTCCAGACGCTCAAGCACCCTCCCACCTTCAGCGCCCGCCGCATCAACCACTGACCCACCTCCAGACCTCACCCCACCAGCCCCGCTCGCTCCATCCCGCTCTCCACGTCGCTTGCGGGTTCGCACTCCCTTCACTTCAAGCGCCTCCGCATTCAACGTCGCGACCGCATCGCTTCGTCACCCTCCACCGTAATGCAACCTCACCGGTTGATCTCAGGGTTGGGTGGCCGGGTCTGAGGCTTTGCAAGGGCCCGGAATGCATGAGGTCAACTCCCAATCTTTGGCGTGACAAAGCGCTCGCGGTGATGCAGCAATAGCCCCGCTTGGCCCGCCTCTCTCGCCTCCGCGAGCTCCGCCCTCTCCGCCTCGCGTAGACGCGCCCGCGTCCTCTACGACTTCAGTCAGGCGTGCTCGATGACCCCGGCCGCTCCTGGTCGTCTCGAAGCGACGTGACGCCGGCGCCGCCATCACCATCCTGTCCTCTGAGGGGGGCGACGCTTCACCGCGGCCCAACCCACCCAACGCAATCTCGGCTCGGCAACACCACAGGCCGACTCGACCTCCAATCCCACTACCAAACACGCCATGCCCACATTCGCATCTTGCAAGCCCAGCGCACCAGACAAATCCTTCGCTCCTCACATCAACGTCATCCCCGCAGCAGGCCACCCATGACCATCGTCCGCAAACACCTCAAGGTCATCCTCCCCCGCTCCGGCCCCGACGTCTTCTGGAAACTCATCCACGACCACTACGCCCACGAAGACCCGCGCAAGTGGAAGTACCTCGCCATGCTCGCCCTCCGCGAAAACGCCGGCTGGCCCCTCGAAGACATCGCCCGAGTCTTCCAGCACCCCAACGGCCACATCACCCGCTGCCTCGCCAACATCAAGTCCGACCTCCGCGACCACTTCCAACCCACCCCCGAACTCCAATCCCTCGACCCTTACAGCACAACCTGAAGCCCAAATCGCCGCGCCGCAATCACCACATTCTGGCTGCCGCACCCAACAACCTCCGCACGCACCCACAACCTCGCTCATCACGCTTGCGGGTCCGCAATGTCCTCCCCGCGCAACATTCGCCCCACTATTGCCGGCCCACCTCTTCACACCTCTTCACACCTCTTCGCACCTCTTCGCACCTCTTCACACCTCTTCACACCTCTTCACACCTCTTCACACCTCTTCACACCTCTTCACA
>JADZEF010000209.1 GCA_020850695.1 Planctomycetaceae bacterium
GATGGCCTGGCGGCCCTGGTCAGGGAGCACCTCGACCGCGACGTCCTCGACGGCGGTCTGTTCGTGTTCCTCAACAAGCGCCGCAACCGCATCAAGCTGCTGTTCTGGGAGAAAGACGGGCTCGTGATTGTCCAGAAGCGGCTGGAGCTCGGCTGCTTCACTCGGCCTCGACGCACGGCGTCGGAGGCGAACGGGCGCTCGATCCCGCTGACTGCGGCCGAGCTGGCGCTCCTGCTGGAAGGGATCGAAGTGATCCAGGCCCGGCGTTCGCCCCGGTATCGGCGGGCGAATGATCGCCGGGACACGGCGCACCAGGAACATCGCTGAGAATTCTCGCGACCTGAGCCTCGGGACGCTGGCGCGACGCGGTGCGGCTGGGTACGCTCGTGCCACCATGAGCTCAAGCGCCCCGGAAGTCGCCGCAGCCGACGTCACCACGCTCAAGGCGATGGTGGCCGAACTGATGGCCGCGCTGAAGAACGCCCAGCAGCGGAACGCTCAGCTCGAACATCGGCTCGACCAGATCCTGCGGCGGATGTACGGCCAGAAGTCGGAGAAGATCGATCCGGCGCAGCGGCTGTTGTTCGTCGACGAGGAGGCAGCGCCGGCACCCGCGGTCGAGGAGCCCGTCGCGCCGCCGGATGCCGAGGAAACGAAGGCCGTCTCACGAAAGAAGGGGCATGGCCGCGCCGGGCTGCCGAGGAACCTGCCGCGCGTTCGCCAGCCGCACGATCTGACCGACGCAGAGAAGCTCTGCCCCTGCTGCCAGACGCCGCGGACGAAGATCGGCGAGGACGTCAGCGAGCAGCTGGAATACGTGCCGTCGAGCCTGTTCGTGATCCAGCACGTGCGGCCGAAATACGCCTGCCCGAAGTGCCGCGATCAGGTGGTGGCGGCGGACAAGCCCCAGCAGCCGATCGCGAAGGGGCTGCCTGGCCCCGGTCTCCTGGCGCACGTGGCGGTCAGCAAGCACGCCGATCACCTGCCGCTGAACCGCCAGTCGAAGGTCCTCGCACGGCACGGCGTGACGCTCAGCCGCTCGACCCTCTGCGACTGGATGAAGGCCGTCGGCGTGGCGCTTGAGCCGCTCGTCGCGCTGATGCGGACACGCATTCTGCGAAGTGCGCTGATCCAGACCGACGACACGCCGGTCGACGTGCTGGAGAGGGGATCGAAGAAGAACGTGCGGATCGGCCGCCTGTGGGTCTATCGCGGCGACGAGAGCGAGCCCTACGTCGTGTTCGACTTCACGCCGGATCGCAGCCGGGAGGGTCCGCGGAAATGGCTGGACGACTACCGCGGCTGGCTGCAGGCCGACGCCTACGCCGGCTACGACGAGCTCTTCCGCACGCGGCCCGGGCTGATCGAGGTCGGCTGCTGGGCTCATGCGCGGCGCTACTTCTTCGAAGCGCGCGAGACCGACCTGCGAGCCGTGGAAGCGCTGGCCTGGATCCAGCGTCTGTACGCGGTCGAGCGCGAAGCCGACGAGCATGACGAGCGGATCAACCGTGAGCAGGGAATCGACCCCGCGAGCAACGTGCCGCAGGTGCGGGACGCCGCTCATCGAGGCATGCTCCGCGCGGAGAAATCGAAGCCGCTGCTGACGTCTCTCTTCGAACGTCTCAAGACCTGGCGCGCCGACGTGCTGCCGAAGAGCCCGCTGGGCCAGGCGGTGCAGTACGCCCTCAACCTGAGAGCGGCCTTGCAGCGCTACGTCGACGACGGTCGGCTGCCGATCGACAACAATGCCAGCGAGCGCGATCTTCGCGGCATCGCCCTCGGACGCAGAAACTGGCTCTTCTGCGGAAGCACCCGCGGCGGGCAAACGGCCGCCACGATCACCTCTCTGATCGCAACCTGCCAGCGACATCGCGTCGAGCCCTTCACGTGGCTCCGCAAAACTCTGGCCGAGCTGCCTCAGCTGGCCCGTGACGAACGCGGCCTCATCCTGCCCGACCGGCTGGCGCACCTGCTGCCAAACTCCGCTCGGTAGTCCGGCCCGTGGCCGTCGCCTGCGACGCAAACCACCCAGCTGCGTCTACCGGACGGTTACATCCTTCGGATCTAGCATCCCCCGATGAACCCCGACGACGACGCCCTGATCGATGCGGAGCTTTCCGACGCCGAACGCCACCAGGTGCAGGCGTTCTACTCCGTCGCCGCATGGATCGACGCGTTATGGCCGGACGGTGAAGCGGCCAATGTGCTCGCCTTTCTCGACTCCTGCGTCGACGTGATCCGTCTCCCCGCGCATCCGGACAGCTCGGGCAACCGGCCGGCGGTCATCGCGCGGCTCCGGGAGATCGCGGAGATGAAACTGGAGAAGATCAAGCAGCCGAAAGAGTGAGTCCGATCCACGTGCACCGGCATGGCTCTCATCGATCGCGGCTGAGGCACCACGCCGTCGCATGACGGAGCACGGCGGATGCCGTAGGAAGCTGCAGCTTCTCCTTGATGTGCTCGCGATGATACTGGACTGTCTTATCGCTCAAGTGAAGATCTCTCGCGATCTCTTTGGTGCTCATACCGCGTCCAAGTCGCTCGTAGACCTCAAGTTCCCGATCAGACAGCAGCTTCAGGGGTGATGACGAAGTATTTGGCTTCCTTCTCATTCCCTCAGACAAAAGCTTCTCGGTCATCCGCGGACTGAGGTAGCTGCGTCCAGCAAGCACCTGCTTAATGGCCGAGATCAACGTGCTCGCCGGCTCCTGCTTATTGATGAAACCATGTGCCCCTGCCCGAATTGCCCGTCCGGCAAACAGTTCCTCGTCGTGCACCGACAAGACCAGGGTGAGCACGTCGGGGTGGAGCCTGCTTACCTGCCGGATCAGCTCGAGGCCGTCACCGGCTTTGAGTCGCAAATCGACGATCGCCAATGTCGGGCATTTGTCGCCGATCAATTTGATAGCCGAATGGACGTCCTCCGCTTCTCCGCACACGGACCATCCCGGCTCCATTGCGATAAGCCTGGCGAGACCGAGGCGGATCAATTCATGGTCGTCAACAATCACAAAGCTCGCCCGTTCGGACGGCGATTTTGATGCAGTGATCATGATTTCGCTTCCCGCGGAACTGTCGCTCAGAGTGCCAATTCTGGGCTCCAAAGCCAAGCGAAACTTCAAAATCAATTGATTCGAGGACAAGGCGTTGAGGGTAGACCGCTGTGGGACGCGCAATCGTGTTTTCCATTGTTGCCGCATCGCCGAAAGATCGCCGACGTTGCACGGCGCCCACTATCCTTTCGGGGTCATCGCAAAATCTACAACGCCCCTTTCGACTTGCGACGAATAAGTACCGTGCGTCCACTAAACCGCTTGGCGCGCGTAGTTCTCCTCGGTACTCTTTCGTCCATCAAGGAGCCGATCAGACGCAAGGAGGCGGCCCGCGTCTGAGGCCGAGAAATGCTGTTCGCCGAACTCCCGCCGAGGTGGCAAGCCAGTGCCGATTTCCGGCATCTTGCGACTATCGGGCAGGGACTTCTCAAAGCCGCCGAATCGTTGTTGCGTCTCCGCTGAGGTTTGCCTCCTCAGTGTGATCGATGCCCGCTGTCCGTCGTTTCGTCCCCTCATTCTGGTGCGCCGCTGCGCGCACACTGGAGCCCCATCATGCTCATTCTGCGCCGCAAGGTTGGTGAGTCGTTCCGCATCGGAGACGACATCGTGGTCAAGGTCGGCCATCTCACCGAGTTGAACGTCAAGCTCCTGATCGACGCCCCGAGGAACGTGCCGATCTACCGCGAGGAGCAGCCGCGGAACGTGTCGCCGGCCTGCCAGCCGCTTCAGTACATGCTCGAGGATCTCTTCCCCGCTCCGCTGACCTATCGCGGAACGGTCAGTTGACCGGCGAGGTCCTGCTGCACGAATCGCACGATGAGGGCTGGCACTACGCCACGGTCACGGTGATCGCGAAATCTGGCCAGGTCCTCGGGATGTGGAAGTGCTGGAACTGCCGCGAAGTCGGGATGACTTCGCGGCTCGACGACGCGCTGGAAGCCCGTCGGATCGCCATTGAGGGCGTCAAGGAACATCGAACGGAGTGCCGCGTCTTTCACGCCCCGTATTGATCGAGGGGTGTCGCTGAGTCCCACGACGGGATCAACCAAGGCCATCGCACTATGCGACCGTTTTCCGAAACTCCGCCGCGTTGGCAGTCGTCATTCGACTTCCGGACGCTGGCGATGAAAGGCCAGGGGCTGCTCTACGCCTCTGAGCACATGCTGCAGCTCGTGTGAGACCGCGGATTGGAACGCGCGTCGCGGCGCCCATGTTCCCCTTCCGAGCTTCTCCCATGTTCGACTGCCTCATCGCCCTCGCCATTCTCTGCGCCGGCATCCGCGGCAAGACCGACGGATCGCCTGAGTGCTCGCTCCCCTCGCGCCCACCATCTGCTGTCGTCGCATCCGGATGACGCCTGAGTGGACCACTTCTGCCGATCGGCCGAAAACTGGTCCACCTGCAAACCGCTGAGATTCCCGGTGTTTTTCCGCACCGTGGTACATCCAGCCGATTCCCCGTCGAAAGTGTACCACCCCCGGTGTCGCTCCCATTGCGCGCCGAGCCCGCTCTCCTTACACCCCGAGGTTCTTTCCATGAACGCTCTCATCCCGAAAGTCCTGACCGACACGCGCGGCCTTGCCGCCGCTCATCCGCCTTCGACAACCGTCAATCCGATCCTTCGCCGGCCAGGTGAGATCGTCCAACATGAGGAGTCGATCGAGCTCAACGGGGCCACGATGCGCATCCGGGTCATCGTGCGCGCCAACGCGCTCGCGGCGACCTGGTCCTGCAACTGTCGGCAGTCCGGGATCCGTGCGGGCCTGCCGTCCGTCGAAGTGGCGCAGGCCTTCGCGTACGCCCTCGCCGGGCAGCACGCGGTCGAGTGCCACGGGCGGTGATAGCCGACATCGCCGGCGGAGGAGTTGCCGGGTTTATGCGGCCGATCGAACGAGGGGGTGAGGTCGGCCGATTTGTGGTTTGAGTTCCAGATATCGCCCAGGGGGCGGCCACGGCCGCGGTGAACAGCGGCAACGGTTCCAACCAATGAGGAAGCGATTTGAACGATTCGAAGTGTTCGTGATTTCCGAAGGGGAGAATGAGCTCTCCCTTCACCTCTCACAGGAAGAGGCGGAACGGCAGGTCGACTTGTGGAACGAGATTGCCCCGCACCTTCAGCTGCCTCTCCGGCGTTTTACCCCGCGGACCGCGATTCTGACCCCGGAGTCGGACCCTCGGGATTCGACCACCGCTGGTCCAGTAGCTGTGCCAGCTTGATGAGGTCCGCGATCTGGGATTCGACGTAGATGCCCGTCGTGTCGAGTTTGCTGTGGCCAAGCCACCGCTGCGCAGCCTGACGACCGAACCATCCGTCGATCTGGGTTGCGACTGAATGCCGGAGTTGATTCGGGTGCCAGTGTGGGACGCTGGTGCCTCCCTTTCTCGCTTTCGCGAAGCCCCGGCGCACTGCCTTGTAGTAGGTCGAGGTGTCGTAGTGCTCGCGCATGTTGGTATCACCGTTCTGTCGCCGCTCTTCGGCGGCCGCCTTCTTCCTTGCCACCCTTCGGGCCTCGCTCGGGTATCGGGGCGTCTTCCGCTTCCGTTCCACCTCGGCCGCTTTCATCGCACGATGCCACTCGTCTGACTCGCGCGGACTGAAGAGGAAGGCGGTCGGGTCGCGATTCTCGAGAAACGGCAGCAGCACCGAGTGCAGCGATCGAGGAATCGCCTTGAACAGGGCTTGATCACGCCACGTGTTCTTGTGCGACTCGGGCCGATAGATCCAGACTTCTCCAACCTGCTCGATGTCGCACGGTCGCATGGCGCACACTTCCGCCGGCCGCATCCCGCCGAAGTATTGCGTTCTGATCATCGCCGAGATGACCGGCGAGACGAACGGCAGGAGCGCTTCGACGTCTGCCCAGGGGACCGGCTTCACCGGCGGGCGTTCTTTCGCCGCAGTGCGTCCCTTTCGAAGTCCGTTCACGGTCAGAAGTCCCCAATGCACCGCCGGCGGGACGAGCTCCTGTGAGGCGGCCCATTTGAAGAACTGCTTGATGCGGGCGATGCGATCGTTGATTGTCTTCCGGGCCAGGCCTTGCCGGATGAAATGCCGCTGCATCAACGTCAGCCGCTTCGGGCCGAACTCCTCCGCGGGCTCGTCACCAAACAGCTCAGCCATTGGACGAAGGGCCAGCACTTTGTTCGCGAAGTCGCTTCGACTCCGATTCCAGCCCGGGGCGCCGGCCGCCATCGCTTCGAGATGCCGCGTGTACTCCTCGACGAGGATGGCGATCGTGCGGCGGTCGTTTTTCTTCAGCGGAGGGACGTAAGCCGCCTCTTCCGCAAGCAGCCTGGAAAGCCAGGTCTGATACTTTTTCTCGGTTTCCGGGTCACCGGTTCGACCGAAGTAGGCCCGCTTGCCATTGGAGCGGGGCCAAACCGCAAATGCCCGCCCGTCCGAGGTTTTCCGCAGCGTCGGAATTCGCATGGGGTTTCACCGGTCTAGCGAAAAAGGGATCAGCTGATCCCTTTTGCTTTCACCAGAAAAACCGCTCCACGCGTCTCGCGGGGTAGCACAAGTTGTGCTGTCGGTTCAACTTACGACTAATGGGCGATACTGGACTCGAACCAGTGACCTCCACGATGTCAACGTGGCGCTCTAACCAACTGAGCTAATCGCCCTCGAAGACGGCCGCAGGCGGAAGATCCATCGAACTTCCGTCGCATTCGTTCCTGACACGTCCGATACCATAGCGGTTCGCCCCGGATAGCGTCAAGTTGAGGGAATTGTACGCGAACCGATGTCGCCGGTTTCGCCGTCGTGGATGTGATCGCTGGTCCGAATATTCCGTTCAATCGGTGCTTGCCCGTTTCGACGTTCCCGCGCTACGATGACATCCGGCAGGGCGTCATACGACATTGGAAGGATTTGCTTCCGAACGCGTCCCGGCGGGTGGAGTGCTCCATGCGAACGATCTTGCGATTCTCGCTCGCTTGGGCGTCCCTCATGCTTGCGGTCCGAAGCGCGGCGGCCCAGGTGACCGTCCAACAACCGGTCATCGATCGCTTTTCCGTCGGGACAACGGTTTCCGTTCCGGACCGCGGACGCGCCTTTCTGGGCGGCGTGAACAGCGCCGGAAGCTCCCGGGCGCAGTACGGGTTCGGACCGTTGCGTGGATCGAACGTCGGCCAGTTCCGGTCGGCGAGCAGTTCCAGCGCCTCGGTCTTCATTCACGACTTCGACGAGATGGATCGCCAGCTGCTTGGCCAGGGACGCGGCGGATCCGCTTCGGCCCTCGGGTCGATCGACGGATATCGCGAGCTGATGGCTCGGAACCAGCGCCGAAGCACGTCCGTGGCCGCACCCGGCGCCATGGCCGGCAATCGGGAACCGGCTCGGGCTCCCAGTCCGGCCTTTGCGAACGACGCCCCACAGGAGCTTCCCGAAGCGCCGGCGCTGCCTCCGGGTCAGGCCCAGCGATCCTTCCAGTTGGCGCAGCAGGCCGAGCAACGCGGCGCGATCGCCGTCGCCCGATTGCACTACAAGATGGCGTCGCGCCACGGACACCCCGAAGCGGACGATCGCCTCGCCGCGCTGGACGAATCATCTCCCGGGGGAGCGAAGCCGGACCGCGGCGGCGGCGGGAAATCCTTGCTGAGTGCGGACCGCCGATGAACACTCCCGTCCCCGACCCGACTCCTGCGGATTCCGCGAAGGATTCGCCGGCGCTGGATCAGATCGTCGACCAGAACGGCGTCTCGTTGCGGCAACATTCCGAGCGTGGCCCGCTTCTCGTCGTCCTGCTCCGTCACGGCGGGTGTCCCTTCTGTCGCGAGACGCTGGCCAAACTCAAATCGGCCCGACAAGAGATCGCCGCCGTCGGAGTCGGCGTCGCTTTGGTCCATCTGATGACCGACTCGGACGCGGCTTCGCTCTTCGCACGGTATGGCCTGTCGGACCTTCCCCGCTACAGCGATCCCGAAGGTCAACTCTACGAGGCCTTCGGATTGCAGCGGGGAGCGGTGGGAGACGTGGCCGGACCGCGTGTCTGGTGGCGCGGACTCTCGGCGACCTTGCGGGGGCACCTCCCTTCGAAGCCGAAAGGGGATATCTTTCGGCTTCCCGGGACGATCCTGTTGGAACAAGGGGAGATCGTGCGGGCCGATCGTCCAGGGACGTCGGCCGGGCAGGTCGACTTCGTGGAGTTCCTTCGGACCGGGAAGAGTTGAGGCTCGAGAGACGGGATTCGTGAGGGAGTCGCCGGTTCATGACGCCACCGCTTGTGCTGCGCGATCCGTCGAGCGGGTCGGAAGCGCATCTCGCCGCGCACCTGGGATTCAACTGCTTCACATTCGACGCACACCTCGGCTCGCGGGTCGTGCGGGTGCTGGATACGGCGGACGATTTCCCGTCCCCGAAGTATCGCCCCAGCGCCTACGGCATTCCGATTCTCTTCCCGTTCCCCAACCGCATCGAGCGCGGCCGCTACACCTGGAACGGCAAGGAGTATGAACTGCCGGAAGGGGCTGTGCCGTACGACAGGTTCGGCAACGCCATCCACGGCTTCTGCCTCGACCGGCCGTGGCGGGTGCTGCGGAGCGGACCGAGTTTCGCGCTGGGGGCATTTCAGCTCAGCGTCGACGCTCCCGACCGGATGCAATACTGGCCGGCCGACTTCCTCATCGAAGTTCGCTACGAGGTGTTGCGGGCGACGTTGCGGGCCGACATCCGCATCGCGAACCCCTCGTCGCAACCGCTGCCCTGGGGGTTCGGCACGCATCCGTATTTTCGCCTGCCGCTGGCGGCCGAGAGCCAGATTGGCCGCTGCACGATCGAAGCGCCGGTGAGCGAGTTATGGGAACTCGACGGCTTTCTGCCGACGGGGCGGCGCGTCGCAATCCCCGAGGAGAAGAATCTCGCGGACGCGATCTACGCCGACCTATTGCAGATCGATGACGTCTTTACCGGCGTGCAGTCGATCGCCGGGACCGTGGAGGCGGTGATCATCGACGAGGACGCGGGACTTCAGGTCACGCAGCGGACCCCCTCCGAGTATCGCGAGCTGGTGGTCTTCACGCCGCCGCGCGGAGGGGCGATCTGCCTCGAGCCGTACACCTGCGTCACCAACGCCGTCAACCTTGCCGCACGCGGCCTCGACGCGGGATGGAGGGTCTTGCCGCCAGGGGGCGAATTCCGCACGTGGATCGAAATCGTCGCCTCGCCCGTGCTGGCGTGAAACGGTCGCCTTGCGCTTGGCGAACGAACGCGAGCGAGCCGCGGAAAGGCGAGTCCGTTGCTCGAATCTCCGTCGTTTTCGTGGGCCCTCAAGCCGATCGTGGAAGAACATCGACGCTCAAAATCTCTCGTCATCCTCGCCTTCGCCGTCGAGCGGGAGATCCTCGGGCTCGCCCCAGTCCTCATCCTCTTCGTCCTGCCAGACGACGTCGAGAAACGCCCCGCACTTCGGGCAGTTCTGGACCGAACCCTCCAGCGACGCATCAAACCCGGCCTCCTCGCCACATTTGTCGCACACGACGCCGATGGACTCGCCCGTCTTCGGCCGGTTGCGGCGCTCGGCGTTGCGAGCCTCGTAGTCGGCCAGCAGCCGACCCGCCCGCTCGGCATCTTCCCGCTCCACCATCAACTTGGGGCGGTGAATCTCCGGAATCAATCCGCCGACCCACGCTCCCACGGGCGAGTTATCCGGGTTGCCATGCACGGGGATGCCGGCTTCCTCAAAGATCGCGACCAGCACTTCCAATTCGACATTGCTGGCTGCCACGTAGGCGACGATCGGGTCTCGAAGTTCCATGCTCGGCTCGTCGGGTTTGTCAGTGCAGAAAGTGTCTCAGTCGCCGGCAGCAGGGGTGGAGGATTACTTGCTGACGTCCGCGTTCGGAAGCGCCTTCTTGAGCTTGGCCATCCCCTCGTCGGTCAGCTCGGTCCGCCAGAAATAGAAACTCTTGACGTTCTTCAACGCGGCCAGCGTGTCGACGTCCGCGTCGGTCACGGGAATCGAAGAGGCGCTGATGCTGGCCAGCTTCGGATGATCGGCGAACGCCTTGAGCCCCGCCCCGGTCACCTGCGTGTTCGACACGTCGAGCCGTTCGAGCCCTTTGATCTCAGCCACTCCGGCCAGCCCTTCGTTGGTCACTCCCGATTCGCTGAGCGTCAGATTCTCCAGCTTCTCGCAATCGGCGAGATGCTTGAGGCCCGCCCCGGTGATGCTGTTGCGAGAAAGGATCAGGTACTGCAGTTCCTTCAGTTCCTTGAGATGCGCCAGTCCGTCATCGGTGATCCGCGTGCGCATCAGCGTGAGATATTGAAGCCCCGACATCGAGCCGATCGCTTCCAGTCCCTCGTCGTTGATCGGGGCCGAATCGATCGTCAGCTGACGGATCGTGTCGAGCCCCGTCAAACCCGCCCCGGTAATGCTCGTCCGCGACAGCGTCAGCGACTGCAGGCCCCCGCAGTCAACCAGCGTCCCCAGCGCTTCATCGGTCACGTTTGTCTGCGACAGGTTGATCTCGCTGAGCCCCGCCATTTCCTTCAGGTTTTTCAGCCCCGAGCCGCGGATGTTCGTCCCGGTCAGGTTGAGCGAGCGCAGTTCCGTCAGGCCGGCGAGATGCTTCAACCCCGCATCGGTGATGTGCGTCGACGAAAGGCTGAGCATCTCGAGATTGGTCATTTTTCCAATCGTCATCAGCCCTTCGTCGGTGATCCGCGAGCCGTCCAGCCCTAACGACCGCAGTTCGGTCAACTCCGACAGCGCGACGATGGCTTTGTCGGTCCATTGGGCCGGCTCAATCCGCAGTTCGCTCAGCCGTGTCAGCTTCCCGAGGTGAGCGAAGTCCTCCTCCGTGATCGACAACCCCCACAACCTGAGGGTGTTGAGCTTCTTCAGGCCCTGCAGGTGAACAAGGCCGCGACCATCGACCCGCGACTCCGACAGGTCGAGTGACTCCAGCGACTCCATCCCGGAGATCGCTTCCAGTCCGGCATTCGTCACCTTGCTTCCGGAAAGATCGAGTTGCTTCAGCCGCTTCAGCTTTCCGATCCGCTTGAGGCCGGTGTCGCTCATCGCCGAGCCGTCGAAACTGAACTCCTCCAGCTTCGTCATGTCTTCCAGGAATGACAGATCGGCTTCCGTCAGTGTCTCGAACGGAAGCCGCAGAGACTTCAGCTCGGTCAGCCCTTTGAGATGTGTGAGGCAGGCTTTCGTCAGCTTGCCGCGATCGGTGATCTGCAGCCGTCGGAGCTTCTTCAGCGTGGCGAGTTTCTCGATCCCCTTGTCGGTGACCTCCTTGCCTCCGAGGCTGACGCCCCGCGCATCGGTGAAGGCCAGGATGAAGTCGAGATGGTCGTCGTTGATCGGCGTGTTAGTGTACGTCAGGCTGATCTCGGTGCTGCGGAGGCCGTCGTCGTCGCGGCCTTCATAGACATAGCCGCCGAGTTTCTCGATCTCGGTCTTCGCGACCGCCCGCGACGGCTTCTTGGCGGAGGTCTTCGTGGAACCTTTTGCCTCTTTCGCTTTCGTCTCCTGGGCAAATCCCTCAGAGAACGCCACGCCAAGCAAACCACCCGCCATGGTCAGCGACAGACAGAGCCGAACGAAGAAGGTCGTCATGACAGCACCGGCCGAAGGGATGACATGGGGGACGCAGTATTCACCTGCCCAGAGTAGCGATCCCCGTGTGTCGTCTCCAGCGGGTTCCTCGCAGAATCACGTCGAGCGGCCGGGGGGTTCGGAGTCCGGTCCCCGACGGGGCAAGTCCGGGCGGTGCTCGGTGCATCTCATGTTTGGAGATGGCCCAGAGTTTCACACAGGATGCCGTTGAGGGGTCGTGGGTCAGTTTGAATCCGGGAGTCGGTTGAACGTCGCTGATCGTGCTTCGCACGATTCCGGGAATGCAACATCGTGTGCCCCGGACGCCGAAGGCGTCGCAGACATTAGCCGGTGGTTGAGCGAAGCGATACCACCGGTGCCGGTCGAGATCGGTTCGTCCATCCCGAAGGGATGGCAGAATCTCCGCGAATCCGACGGACGGTTCGTGATTCTGTCATCCCTCCGGGATGATTGTTTTTCATGGGCATTCCACCGGTGGTGCGCCTTCGGCGACCACCGGCTAATGTCTGCGACGCCTTCGGCGTCAAGGCATCCCACGCCAGGTCTCGTCCTTGCGTCGCCTTGAAACGGATTTCGAGGTTCGGCCGAACTGACCCACTACCCGTTGAGGAGCCAGGGTGCGTTGCCACCTCCAGGTCCTGTCGACTTGGGACGCTCGTCGTTTTTACGCCTTCGGCGTAGAGATCTCTTCGTGAACGAAACCCTCGCGCGACGTCTCGGAGCCCGTATCGGTCAGCGCTGCAGAAATCTGCTCCCACGCCGGTCTGCCGGTCAACATCGCCCTTCGACTTGATGCCTGATCGATGACCTCCGATAGTAGCGGTTTCTTCTCTCCCGAGACCGTGATGTCACAATCCGCTTCGTCCGAGACATGGACCGTCCAGCGAATCCTCGAGTGGACGACGGCGCATCTCAAGAAACACGGGAGCGACACCCCGCGGCTCGACGCGGAGATTCTTCTCGCCCACGCCCGCCACTGCCGCCGCCTTGACCTCTACACCCGCTTCGACGACGTCCTGACCGAGGACGAACGCACGACCATGCGCGACCTGGTGCAGCGCCGGGCGAAGCACGAACCGGTTGCTTACCTCGTTGGACGTCGCGAATTCTACGGGCTTCCCTTCCGCGTCACGTCCGACGTGCTCATCCCGCGGCCCGATACCGAAACCCTGGTGATGGAACTGCTGGAGGCACTCAAGCCGACGACCGAGCCGCGCCTCCTCGATATCGGCACCGGTTCCGGCTGCATCGCCATCACGGCGGCGAAGCAGCGCCCCGACGCCCGCGTCACGGCCATCGACCGGAGCGAAGCGGCGCTTGCCGTCGCCCGAGACAATGCCGAAACCCTTGGCGTTTCCGACCGCGTCGAATTCCTGCACGGTGATCTCTTCGCCCCGCTGCGGGCGAGCGGATCGAATGCCGCGTCATTCGATGCCGTCGCCAGCACTCCGCCTTACATTCGAGAAGACGAGTTCGACGGCCTGCAGCCCGATGTCCGACTGCACGAACCGCGGATCGCCCTGGTGGCAGGGGGGGATGGATTGGACGTGGCGCGGCGATTGATCGCCGAGTCGCCGGAGTTTCTGAAGCCGGGGGGCCGCCTGATGCTGGAGATCGCTCCCGAGCAGGCGGAAGCGGTCCGGACCCTTCTGGAAACGCAGGGAAGCTTCGACGAGGTGCGGCTGATCAAGGACCTGAACCGCGACCTCCGCGTGGCCAGCGCCCGCAAGCGGCCATGAAGCTCGCCTTTCGCTCTTCTGTACGAAATCGCAAGTGACCAGTGGTGCTATGATCTTCTGAGTTGCCGTTCCACCCCTTCGTGATGCACACCATGCGGATCATGCGACAGGGTCCCCTATTCGCCGTTTCGCTGCTGCTGACGGCCGGCGTCTGTCAGGCGGCCGGAATGACGTTTCATCCGACGCTCGAGGCGGCCCGCAAGGCGGCTTCGGGTGAGAAGCCCGTCATTCTGTATTTCACAGCGACGTGGTGCGGGTGGTGCCGGCGACTCGAAGCGAGCGTGTTTCCCGAGGACGAAGCGACCGAGGCGGCGAAGCGGTTCGAGTGGGTGAAGATCGACATCGACGAACACAGGGACATCGCCGCACGGTATCGCGTGCGGGGCGCGCCGGTGTTCATCGTGCTGGGCACCGACGATGTGGTGCGGGGGTCGCACTCGGGGTTTCTTCCCGTCGACAAGTTCGTCGAGTTTCTCGACGCGAGCCTCAAAGCTCCCGAGAAACCGCTCCTGGAAATCGCCGATCGACCCGAGCCATTGCCCGAAGGTGTCGAGCTGATTCGTGCCCTGCGCGATCCGAGTCCCGATCTGGTGCGTGCAGCGGTGCTGCAACTCGCGCGGGCCGATCGTGGGCAACGTTCGCGGGTGTTGAACGCTTTCGCCGTCTCGGGGAACGGTCCATTGCCGGCCCTGGTCGAACTGATGGAGAGCGAGACGCTCTCGGTGCGGGCGGCAGCGGCGGCGGCGCTCGACCATTCGACTCAAGCAGGGCTTCCGTTCCATCCATTCGCCCCCGCCCCGCGCCGTGATCAGCAGGTGATGGCGTGGACTGCGTGGCTGCAGGCGAAAGGAGTCGTCGTTCCGACGAAGCCGGCCGAGGCCGAGATCCCGAAGCCGTCGCCTGTGAGCGAAGAGCCCGAGATCGAGTTGAAGAAGACGTCGCGCCCATCCGAATCTGCGGCCGATGCCGAGATTCCGTGACGTTGATCGGGGCTTCGTAGTCCGGCCTTCCAAGGCCGGATGGAAACGTATTGGTCCGCCCGGCCTGGGAAGGCCGGGCTACGACGAACAGACCCGCGGCGTTCGAACAGTCAGCGGAGGCCGAAACAGAAGTTCGGCGTGAAGATCCCCAGGCTGAAGTGGCTACGGCGCGGACGACAGACCGGGCGCGGCACCGCACACGACTGGCACGGAGCGACGTACACAGGCCTCGGAGCGCAGATGGGCCGCGGCGCACACACCGGACGCGGATAGACCGGCACCGGTTGCGGGACGACGTACGCCGGCTGCGGCTGATACACGGGAGCGACCGGCGCCACGATCTGCGTCTGCACGGGGGCTGCCTGCACCGGAACATATTGAACGGGAACGTATCCGACCTGCGCCGAGGCGGTCGTCGCCCAGGTGAGTGCGGTGATTCCAATCCCGAAAGTCATCAGTTTCTTGAACATGGCCAGCGTCCTCCGTCACACGGGGTCTTGGTTGTCGATCTCAGTGAGACCCGTCGATCGGCGGGTCGAAAGCTGATATCGCAAGTCCAATGCCCGAGGCGCGGAGCCGCCGCACAATTTCCACAAAACTGCTTCGCCTCCGAATATTTCCGTCAGGGCGGCGAAGAAGCCCGATTGCTGCGTTGCAGAAGCGTCATCAAAGCGACTTCAGGCGCAGCGGGTGTGACAACGGGCTTATTCCACCGGATTGTAAAGAGTACCAATCCGTTCAATCGTCGCTTCGAGACGATCGCCTGCTTTCAGGAACTTCCCCTTGGCACTTCCGACGCCAGCGGGGGTGCCGGTCGAGATGACGTCGCCAGGCTCGAGCGTGACGTAGCTGGAGATGAAGGCGACGATGGCCGCGACGGGGAACACCATCTCGGCCGTGCTCGAGTTCTGCTCGATGTTGCCGTTGAGCTTGAGAACGAGCTTTAGCGTCTGCGGGTCGGGGAGTTCGTCGGCCGGCAGCACGCACGGACCCATCGGGCAGAAGGTGTCGTGCCACTTGCCGTGCAGCCAGTCGAAGAATCCGTCCTTCTCGCGCTGGGCGCGGCCGGGGTTCGGCTTGAACTTGCGGTCGGAGATGTCGTTGACCACGGTGTATCCGGCGACGTACTGCAGCGCGTCGGCCTCGGACACGCCGTGGCATGTCTTGCCGATGATGACGCCGAGTTCCAGTTCCCAGTCGATGTGGTTCGGCGAAACCTTCGGAATGCGGACCGGCTTGCCGGGGTGCGTGAGCGTGGTGGTCGGCGGCTTCATGAAGACGTAGGGGAACGTCCGCGCTCGCTCTTCGGCCCGGCCGCCCCCCTCTTCGATGTGGGCCGAGTAGTTCCCTGCCAGGAGCAGCAGCTTGTTCGGCGTGGGGGACGGAACGAGGAGTTGGACGCCCTCGAAGGGAATGAGCAGCGATGTTCTATCGGCGGCGGACAGCGACTTCACGGTATCCGCGAGGTCGACCGCCTCTTTGTGATGGTCGCCCCCGGGAAGGAGTGACAGCAGGCAGTCGCCAGTGGGAATCGGCAGGCTCGTCTTCACGGCGGCGCCGGTCAGCGGGATCAACCCTTCGTCCGTGTAGAACGCGGTGCGGGGAGTGCCGTGATCGTCGTAGCGGCAGAGACGCATGGAGGGATTCCCGGGGGTAGGTGAAAACGAAAAAAGCCGCAGCGGGCTGCGGCTTTCATCTCAACGTTCCCCGCGTTGGATCGCAACCCATCGGACACGGCTTTGCCAGTGTGGCACGCGAGTCCCCTCGCGTGAGGCCGTCCGGCAAACACGAAATCGTGCCACCAGATCCAACTCGACAGAGGCTGCGATGCAGGAGTTGATTCAATCTTGATCGGTTTTCGATACGTGCTCTGCCGCTTCACGCGAGAGACTCGCGTGCCACACGGAAGAAAAAAGCCGCGGACAGGCCGCGGCTTTCGTTCAGACTTCGACTCCAACGTGTCTCGACGCTTCACGCCATGGCCGGCGTGGCCGAGAGCTTCGGCAGCAGGTATTTCACCGTGCTGGCCATCGTCGTCAGGTTCGAGTATTCCGCCTCGGGAATCTCGATGCGGTAGAGCTTCCGCAGTTCCATCACGATGTCGAGGAAGTCCATGCTGTCGAGCTCCATCTGCTCGCGGAAAGGCTTCTCGTCATCGAGGTTCGACAGGTCCTCGTCCGGCGCAATGCGGTTGAGGATGTTGATGATGACCTGACGAATCTCCGCAGCATTCATTACCGAAAGCTCCCGCAGGATCAGACCGGACCGTGACCGCAGCTACCCTTCAAACTTTCGCACAATGACCACCGAGTTGATCCCCAGCATTCCGAACGAGTTGTTCAGGATGTGGCGCACGCGGGGCAGCTCCCGCGGCTGGTTGGCGACGATCTGCGGCATCCAGCAGCCGGGGTCGGGGTCGTCGAGATTGATTGTAGCGTGGGCGATGTGGTCGTCAAAGGAAGGGATATTCCCGAGGAGTTCGAGCGCCCCGGCCGCTCCCATCGCGTGGCCGATGAAGCTTTTCGTGTTATTGATGGCCACGTCGGGGTTGTCGCCGAAGATCTCCCGCAGCGCCCCGACTTCCTCCTGGTCCCCCTGCTCGGTGGCGGTGGCGTGGCTGCTCACGATGTCGATGTCGGACGCGGAAATCCCCGCCCTTTTCAGAGCCAGCCGGATGCACTCGGCCTGCCGCGAACGGTTGGGCAGGACGAAGTCGGTCGCGTCCGAATTGATCCCGTAGCCGACGATTTCGCCGTAGATCTTCGCCCCACGGGCGAGGGCGTCGGGCAGCCGCTCGAGCGTCACCAGGCCGCCCCCTTCCGCCACGACAATCCCGTTCCGCCCCTTGTCGAAAGGACGACACGCCTTCGTCGGGTCTTCGTGCCGGGCCAACGCCCCCTGGCTCTGGAAACTGGCGAAGATACCGAAGGTGTGAATGCTCTCCGACACCCCCCCGCAGATCGCGAGGTCGACCTCGCCGAGGCGGAGCATCTGCAATCCCTGAATAAACCCCGCATTCCCCGCCGCACACGCCGCCCCGATGCACAGGTGGGGGCCGGAGATCCCCATGTTCAGCGTCACTTCGCCCGCAGGGTTATTGGCGACCGTCCGCGGATTGTGGTGGTGCGACCAGACCTTGGTGTCGTAGCCGAACTTCGAAATCTCGTAGATCTCGTTCTCGGTCTCGACGTTCCCGTGCTCGGTAATCCCGACGTAGACGCCGACGCGGTCCTTCGCCACATTCGGCCAGTCGAGCCCCGAGTCCTTCACCGCCTCGTTGGCACAGTAGATGGCGACCGAGCCCCCGCGTGTCCCGCGACGGCGGTCCTTCTTCTTCTGATAGCGGAACTCGTCGAAGCTGCAGACCCCCGCGAGGACGGGCCCCATGTAGCGGGTCTCGTAGTTGACGACCCCCGACTTCCCCGCCAGCACGGCCGCCCGGAACTCGGCGAGGTTGTTGCCGTTGGGCGCAGCGACGCCGACGCCGGTGATGACAATCCGTGAGTTCAACGCGTCGTTCCGCTCGCCCGTCGCCATCAGTGAGATCCGCCCGAATCAATCCGCGCTTACCGTCCAGTCCAAACTGCTGAGGGGAATCATACCGGGAAGGACGTGCCGGGGGCGAATGTGGCGCGTGACTCGCACCTGTGCCGCCTGCGTTCTGGAGACGTCGTCTCGGGCCGGATTACACGCTCCAACCGTCCGGAATCACCGCCGCGCGCTGCACGCAGATGATTCCGTCGCGGATCAGCACGTCGTCGTTGAGATCGACGTCGTCTGGAGCCGAGGTCAGCTTGCGCAGGTGGACGCTACGGCCGATGCGGCAGTTCTTGTCGACGATCGCTCCGTTGATGAAGCTCCCGTCGCCGATGCCGAGCGGCGGGTTCTTCGGGTCGTCGAACGATTCGGTCTGGTAGTTGTCCGCCCCCATCACGACGGTGTTGCGGATGGTGACATTGCGGCCGATGCGGCAGCGGACGCCGATCACGCTGTTCTCGATGACGGTCCCCTCGCCGATGTCGCAGCCGTCGGCGATGAGGCTGCTGCGGACGGTCACGTTGCTGAATCGCGTCGAAGGGAGCGAGCGGGCGTGCGTGTAGATCGGAGCCCCTTCCTGGGCGAACTCGAACGGCGGGTTGGCGCCGGCGAGCGCCAGGTTCGCTTCGTAGAACGATTTGATCGTCCCGATGTCTTCCCAGTACCCGTCGAAGACATGGGCGTAGACTTTCCGGGCGCGGATGGCCATCGGAAAGACTTCACGGCCGAAGTCCTGGTAGTCGGAGCCCGACAGGAGTTCGACGAGCGTGTCGCGATTGAACAGGTAAATGCCCATACTCGCCAGGCAATCGCGGCCGTTCGCCTTGATGCCCTGCGACTCCATCCACGAGGGGTCGGTCCGGACGATCGACAGCTCCGCCTCGGTCTTCGGCTTCTCCAGAAAGCCCTCGACCTTCCCGGTCTCGTTGATCCGCATGATGCCGAAGGCAGCCGCCGCCTTGCTGTCGACCGGGACCGTGGCGATGGTCACGTCGGCCCCGGTTCGCTGGTGGGTCGCCAGCATGTCCGCGTAGTTCATGCGGTAGATCTGGTCGCCCGAGAGAATCAGCACGTGGTCGATGCCGGGCTGCTCGACGTAGCGGATCTGCTTTCGCACCGCATCGGCCGTTCCCTGGTACCAGTCGGTCTCTTCGTTGGTCTGCTGGGCGGCCAGGATTTCGACGAATCCCCCCGCGAACCGGTCGAACCGGTACGTCTGCCGGATGTGACGGTGCAGGCTGACCGAGTTGAACTGCGTCAGCAGGTAGATCCGCGTGACGCCCGAGTTAATGCAATTCGAGATGGGAATATCGATGATTCGATATTTGCCGGCGAGTGGGACCGCCGGCTTGGAGCGGTAGTGCGTCAGGGGAAAAAGCCGGGTCCCTTTTCCACCACCGAGCACGAAGCTGACCATCCGTCGCATAAGAATCTTCCAACGCGATCGCGTAAAGGCGGCAGTCGGGTGGTCACCACACCACGAAGTTCCCCACAAAGCTACCGGTCGGTACGCGCGACTTCAACAGAGCGTTCATTCAGTCCGGTTTTGCCGTGGGACCGCTCGGGGATTCACGGGGTCTGCGGGACGGAAACGCTCCGGGCCGGACTCAGAAGCGGCGGCCGACGGGTGGGGCAACGGCTCGCCGCGTCGGAGCCGCGGGGATGGTAGTCCATGGCGCGCTCCCCTCAGGGAGTGGGGTTGGCGTTGCGGCCGGTTGATCGAGATTCAGGACGGCTTGCGACACTTCGCGGGCGTAAAGCTCGTGCCCGAGCTTCGAGAACCGCGGGGCATGCTTGAGAAAGAGCCGAGCTCCCCCTTCGGTCGACTGGAAGGGGATCGACGTGTCGACCAGCGGAATGCGATGCTGGTCGCACCACAACTTCAGAATTTCAAAAGGCCGCCGACTTTTGCAGAAGGCATTGGGCGACACTCCGGCGGCTTCCCGCACCCCGCGACCAATGGATGCGTCGGATGCCACCTGCCACGGCACCGGGGCAGTCGCCACCATGAGCCGGCCGTGGAAGTGCCGCGTCAACTCATCCAGAAGCACAATCGGCTCGAGCGACTGCTCGATGTAAACCGACCAGTCGGGCGGTTCATCGCGAAGCCACGCGAACCGCCCCTGCAGCGTGTCGATATCGTCGGTGTCGTCGCGGGGGGCTTCCTCTTCATTCCAGCCTTCCAACTGTCCGCGGCAC
Source organism: Planctomycetaceae bacterium (assembly GCA_020850695.1). Classification (GTDB taxonomy): domain Bacteria; phylum Planctomycetota; class Planctomycetia; order Planctomycetales; family Planctomycetaceae; genus JADZEF01. Next base: position 20,079 of record JADZEF010000209.1, read on the forward strand.
CATTGCACCGTGCGAAATCGCTCCCAGCCCCGCAACGGATTCTTCCGCGAGGGAAGGACAAGCTGTGGGTGTGGGCAAGCCGCGGGACGGGAATCCTGAAGCAGCGTATTCCGCCGCACGACATGGTCGTCCGCCACGTCGGACATGTCGAAGTTCAAGACGATCAGGTCGGCCTCAAGCCCCGCCAGATGATGGCGGTATTGCAGCACCGAAAGCAGGGGGCAGAACCCCGGAACTCCCGCATTCAGGACTTCCACGTTCCGGCCGGTCTGCGCTTTGAGTGTCGCCTGCAGCCGGGCGCAGAACGTTTCGGCCTCGTCAATCTCCGCGGCAAAGACGGTTTCGTCCCCGAGGTAGAGAATGCGGTACACGCCTTCCGGCTTGGGCACCGAAACTTCCGCCCCGCGAAGACCGTGACTGTTCGTCCGCAGCGTGATCGACCCGCCGCCGGGAACAGCCGCATCGAGCGTCTGCAGCGGCTTGACGCGGTGGTGCGTCGTCCACGCCGGCTCGAGCAGTCGCGAATCGGTCATGCCAAGCGGGCAGAGCCCATTCCGCGATTCGGACCGGGGACGGTAGATCTCCCGAATTCCCAGCCCGACTTCCAACGTCGACACCGCTCCCATCAGCGCGGCGGCCGAGAGGATGATGTTCTTGAGGAAGCCCAGGCGCAATCGCGGCATGGCACGCAGCGCCTCCTTGCGCGTGGTGACCGGTCGGACGGGATTGTGTCGGGGAATCAGACGGAGATCGGTCGAGAGACGCGGTCGAAAGGGTTGATCGAGAAAAGGATTCGGATGGGAATCGACCGACGGAGCCTCGGGAAGTGCGGGCGCGCGCTCCTTGCGACGCCCGATTTCTAGCGGCGGGAATCTATCGGGAAGCGATTCTCCTCACAAGAGGAATCCGTAGCGAGGCCTGGGTTCCTGGCTTGCACTGGCGATCGTGCAGAGATGCCGTCCAATGCTTTTTCACAGGATTTGGACGGTCGGTTTCATCTCCGTCCGAAGAAAGGGACTGATGATTCTGACCACTTTGGCGCGTCCCGCCGCATCCTGGTGACTTCGCGTCAGATGCCTTGCAAGTCGGTTGCGGCAGTGACGCTCTGCGATCAGTGCGTTCAGGTCTCTTCCGGCACGCGCCCTGTCTGATCGGAATTCATTCAATAGAATGGAATGGCCCAGCCCGGTCCGTCAGGCTTCTTGAGCTGTTCCCATGCCGCGCGTCTTCATCCCGAAGCTGCTGACCCCGCTGACAGGGGGCGTCGAAGAAGTCGACGTCGCCGGGACGACGATCCGCCAGGTTCTCGCCGACCTGGAGGCCCGCTACCCCGGCCTGCGCGATCGCCTCTGCGATGGCGACCGGCTCCGCTCCGGCCTGGCGGTGGCCATCGACGGGAATGTCGCCAGCCTCGGGCTTCTGGCGAAGGTGTCGCCAACGAGCGAGGTTCATTTCCTCCCGGCCATCGGCGGCGGTTGACGGCCGATTGTGGAAAGCTCCATGAGGGCGGATGACCTTCAAGTTTTTCGGCCCGCAGAAGGGCCACGGAATCGACGGATGGGACGGAGATCCCAGCGCGAGAGACCCGCAACCCCGTGGATGAGCGCGCATGACCGCTGAGTTTGCCGGGGGGGGCCCTCAAATGCTGTCGTCGGAGGGGATGAATGAGGAACCCAGGAAGGCAGGAAAAAACACTGGAACGCCGTAGAAAATGGAAGCTCGCGCAGGGACTTCACGAGGTTTCTCTTTGTTCTCCTGTCCTGTTCCTGCCTTCCTGGGTTCCTCATTCATCCCTCTTCCCGGTTTGCGTCCGTGGTGTCTCGCACGCCGTGAATCTTTGGGTGGCGCGAAGATTTTGAAGGTGAGCACTACGGACCACAGACTCATGTCATCCGTGCCTCTCGGTTCTCTCCGTCGTTTCCGTGGCCCTTGGGGATAACCCGTGATGGTCACCAGGTCATTCCAATCCTCATCGGACCGGAAAGAGCGAAGGTCATTCGCTCTGGCAGAAGTGTGAGACAGACAGGAACGCAAGAACCCGATCTGGCCCGCGAATGGCGCGAATCCTCGCGAATGGACGGCGGGAAATAACACCCGCACTCTCGCACGAATCACGATCGCGGCAGCACCTCTCCGCGTTTTTGGGCCTTGATTCAGGTCGACACGCGCCCTTCGCCGGCAAGTTCTTCGCCCCTCGATCCCCTCCCGATTCGAGCTTTCCGCCCATCCCGTCGACTCATCCCGCCGCCGACTCCCTCCCCGCCGCCGCACAGCCCGCGCATCTTCCCCGTCTTATCGCGAAAATTCGTTACGACCGTTTCAACTTACCGAATCGGCAGGGAAAGACCGAAGAGGCCGATCCGCTACAACCGATACTGGTGGTACGACCGTTCTTCCCGGCATCGTCGGATGCCCGCACGGGACCGCGCCGAGATGCCTTGGCGCGTGCGTAGGGCATTCTGCCGACGAGTCGGAATTCAGGAAGATGAGACGTATGACCTGCCGCCGCGTCCTCACCAGTGTCCTGATTGCGTCCTGCTGGCTCCTGCCGAACGCCTCACCGGCGCAGGGACAGTCGGGGTCGTATCGGATGGGGTCTCCCTATGGCCAGCCGCCCGATGCCGGCTACCCGCCGTTCTTCTCGGGTTCCGCCTATCCGGAAGGCGACCTCGCTCCGCTCAGGGGGCCGGGCATGGGCCCGCCGCAAGGCATGTCCGGCTATGGTCCGCCGCCGGGATATCCCGGCTACGGCGGACCCGGCGGCCGCTCTGGCTCGCCACCGCCACAGAACGGACGGTTCCTGGGTATGGGCCGCGTCGGACAGCGACTGTTCGGACCCCCGGGCGAACAGGAACGCGGTCCGATCTTCCCGGACACCCCAGCCGTCCCCTACCAGACCGCCACTCCGTCGACCGCCGTCCCTGGCGTCGGCTACTACGGCCAGGACGGCATCGTCACCCGCAAGATTCCCGATGAGGAATCGTGGGACGAAGACGGCCCCGTGGAACGCTTCATCTCCACCGCCTTCAAGAACTCGTTCTTCCGGACGGAATACCTCTTCTGGGACATCACCGATCCCTCAGGCCTCCGGCTCGGGGCTCAGCTCGCGGGGAATGTCGATCCAGACAATATCGCCCTGCTCGACGGAAACAACCAGGTCGTCGCGTTGGGACGCATCCCGACCACCGACCGCCTCGCCCTCAACGACAACAGCGGCGTCCGCCTGACGTGGGGCATCCCCACGCTGATGGGGGGCGACTTCGAAGTCAGCGGGTTCATCCTCGAACAGGCCTCCGACCGCGACAGCGCCACCGACATCCCCGATTTCAACTCGCTGATCCCCCGCGTCGTCGTCACCTCGACCACCACCAACGGCCAGGCCGGCGCGAACGTCTTCGTCTATGACACCTCTTACAGCGTCGACTACAAGACCGACATGTGGGGCCTCGACACGAAATATATCTTCGACGTCATGGCACCGGAAGAAGGCCTGCGTCTGCGGCCCTTCCTCGGGGTTCGCTACATGAGCCTCAACGAAATGATGACCCAGCGCGGCGTCTTCACGAACTTCGGCCAGAACGTCCCGCTCACCTCGCTCATCGAATCGTCCAGCTACAACAACCTCTTCGGCGGTCAGATCGGAGCCCGACTCGAGTTCGTCCATCCCTGGTTCACGCTCGGCGCCGAACCCAAGGCGGGGCTGGGCCTCAACAAGTCGACGGCCCGCGTCCAGACCACCAACCTGCGGTCGCTGGCCGACGGCGAGTTCACCACCGAGCAGGACGACACCCGGTTCACGCCCGTGTTCGAAGGCCGGCTCTATGCTCAGATCCACCTCACCGACTACTTCTCGCTGCACGCCGGCTACAACTGGATGTACATCCCGAACCTGATCCGCGCAAATAATATCATCGACTACAACGACAACGGCATCAACAACCCGCCGGGCGTCGTGGTCGACTCGAAGACCTCGGACCTGACGATCAGGGGTCTTTCGGTCGGCGGCGAAATCCGGTTCCGGTAAGCCCCACGCTCAAGGCGACGACAGGACGAACGACTCAGCCACCCGAACGCATTGCGGTCGGGTGGCTTCTTTCGTATCAGGCGGCTCGCACGCCCCGCAGTCGAAAACCCCCACACCACGTGATACGCTCAAGAAACCCGACGGCTGCTCAGCCGGTGACGCCTTCGAATTCCTTCGCTACCTGACGCCGCCCAGGATCCGCAGTTCATGAGCGACCCCTCGCCCACTGCGGACGCGGAGACCCCTCCTGCTCCGTCGCATTCCGCCATCCCCGCCTCGCCGCGCCGCACCCTCCTCGGCAGCCCCGGCCGCATCCAGCGCCTCGCCCGCAAAGAGCTCCGCGAAACGCTCCGCGATCGCCGCACCATCATCACGCTCGTGCTGATGCCCATCCTGGTCTACCCGCTCCTCAGCCTCGTCTTCCAGCGGTTCGTCCTCTCCCAGCGCAAGGCCGAAGCCGAACTCGTCTACCACATCGGCGTCGAATCCGAAGAGGAATGGGACACGCTCTACAAGACGCTCGAAGCAGGCGACCGTGTCCTCCAGCGCGACGCCGCCTCCATGGGCAAGGCCGGCACCGAATCATCTCCCAAGCTCAGTCATGACATCGAAGGGGCCCTGGCGGAAGCCGTGGCGACCAATAAGGTCGATGTCGCCGTCGACCTCGTTCCCTCCAAAAACGCCAATGGCCAGCCCCCCTCGTGGCAGGTCGAACTGATTGCCCTCGAGTCCTCCGCCTTCAGCCGCGAAACCCTCGCCTTCCTCACCGAAAGACTTCTCGCCGCCCGCGCCAACGTCTTCGAAAACCGGCTGAAGTCCGCCCGCATCGACGCAAGCACGGCGCCGGTCCACATCGCGCAAACCCTGGTCAAACCCGCCGCGGGCACCGCGACCTTCTCGCTCGCGTCCGTCGTCCCGCTCATCCTTGTCCTGATGACCATCACGGGCGCCGTCTACCCCGCCATCGACCTCACCGCCGGCGAACGCGAACGCGGCACGCTCGAAGCCCTCATCGCCGCCCCCGTCCCCCGCATGGGATTGCTCGTGGCGAAGTACATCGCCGTCGTCACCGTGGCCATGCTCACCGCCACGATGAACCTCATCGCCATGACGGTCACCATCCTCGCGGTCGGCCTCGGCCCGATGCTCTTCGGACCCGAAGGCCTCACCCCCCTGCTCGTCGCCCAGGTCTTCGCCCTGCTGATGCTCTTCGCCGCCTTCTTCTCGGCCGTCCTGCTCGCCATCACCAGTTTCGCCCGCAGCTTCAAGGACGCGCAGGCCTACCTCATTCCTGTCATGATGCTCTCGATGGCGCCCGGCATCGTCAGCCTGCTGCCGGGCGTCGAACTCAACGCCGGCATGGCCGTCACGCCGCTCCTCAACATCGTGCTCCTCGCCCGTGACCTCTGCGAACACCACGCCTCCGACGGCGTCCTGACCGTCGTCGTCGTGATGTCGACAGCCCTCTTCGCGGCAGGTGCCCTCGCGATCGCCGCCCGCATCTTCGGGGCCGACGCCATCCTCTACGGCAGCCAGGGGACCTGGGGCGACCTCCTCCGCAAAGACCCCGGCAGCGAAACTCCCACGCTCGCCAGCGCGCTCCTCGTGCTGGCCCTCCTCTTTCCGTCCTACTTCCTTCTGAGCCACGCCCTCGCCCGCACCGGCGAATTCGGCGGCGCCGCACAACTCGCCCTCTCGGGCAGCCTCACCGTCCTCTTGTTCGCCGGCTTCCCCGTCCTCGCCTGCCGGGTCCGCGGGCTCCCCACACTCCGCGCCCTCCAGCTGCGACGCCCGCCAATCCTTGCGATTCTCGGCGCACTGCTGCTCGGCACCTGCCTCTGGACCGGAGCCTTCGAAGCCGTCGTGCTCGCCTCAGAATGGGGCGTCAGCCCACTGGACGCCAGCACCACCGAAAAGATGGAAGAGATCATCCAGCGCTGGAAAGCCGTCTCGCCCGCCTTCGTCGTCCTGGCCCTCGCCGTCGCCCCGGGAGTTTGCGAAGAACTCTTCTTCCGTGGCTTCCTCCTCACCGCCCTCCGCTCGCGAATGGCCCGCTGGCCGGCCATCCTCACCTCGGCCGCCCTCTTCGGCGTTTTCCACCTCATCACGACCGACTCGCTCACCGTCGTCCGCTTCCTCCCCAGCACGCTCCTCGGCATCGCGCTCGGCTGGATCTGCGTCCGCACCGGAAGCGTGATCCCCGGCATGTTCTTGCACGCCACGCACAACGGCCTCCTGCTCCTGGTTGTCCTCTACAAAGACGACCTCAAGGCTCGCGGCTGGGGCCTCGACGAAGCCACGCACCTACCGCCGGTCGCCCTCATGGCCGCAGCCATTGCCGCAACCATCGGCTTCACCCTCATCGCAGTGGCAACTCCATGGTCGTCTTTCGCCCCGCGAAAGCACGCGAGCGCAGAGTGAGTCAGTCTTGCGATTGCTGGACTTCAGGGTCTGTTCAACCTGTGCGACGAGAAGAAATGGCGTGGAAGACGAGCACGGGCAGTTCAAAGAACGTAGAGGGCTACGTTCTTTGAACTGCCCTTTTGACCGTTGCACGTTATCTCTGTTCGCGCTGATCCTGCAGAACCAAAAACAGATCACTCTAATTCCCGACGATCGTCATCACGGTCGACGCCTTCAGTTCCTCACGATTGAGAGGCAGGGCGTGATACCGTCCCTCGGCCCAGTCGGCGAACTGGTCGCTGTAGTGCGGGCTGCCGGGATGTCCCGACTGGCTCTGCCCGTCGACCGCCCACAACATCGGCGGGTTGCTTCCGAGCTCGGCGATGAGGCGGTAGCCGGCCCCCGTGGCGGCCGTCCAGTCGGGACCAGCGCCGGTGTTGCACACCGTCAGCATGTCGCCACGGACCGCGTCGCCCGCATGGTCGAGCAGTTGGCTCAGATCGCCGCGTGCGGAGAGGACGTGCTTCAGCGGCATCCGGTGGAGCCGACCCCACGTCCACGTCGAGACATCGCTGCCAAACCGCTCGCTCAGGTAGCCGACCGTCTTAAGGAACGTTTCCTTGATCGCCGTCACGCGGTCGCTTTGGTGGAACCAGCCGGTGGGGTCGCCATGCAGCAGCCGCGCCGCCACCCCTTCGCCCCCCTTCATGACGAGCTCGGCCGTCTCGCGATCGAATCGCTCGTCGGCCACGCGACGGGCCCAGTTCGTGAAGAAGACATTGAAGATCGTCGTCCCGACGCTGTCCGGCAGCGTCGTTCCATCCCATGACCGCAACGCGTCGTCCGCCGCACGGGCCCGCGCGGCGGTGACGTCGCGGACCGCCGAGAGAATCCCCGGCACTCCGGCGAGGCCGCGCAGGTTGAGGCTGTCCTGCTGCATGTCGCGGAACGTGTCGCGGGTGAAGCCGGTCTGCCCTTCGATCATCTGCCGGATGCGGAGACCGCGGGCTCCGTTGCTCCAACGGCCGAACAATGCATAGGGGTAGTCATTCGGGGCCAGCCGATGGTTGGCGGTCGCCATCCAGCCGCGCTCGGGGTTCATCACGCCCGGCATGTGCTCGAAGGGAATCAGCCCCTGCCACTGATGGTCGGGGCACCAGCCCGGCCGGTAACCGCGTTCCTCGACTTTACGGATGGGAATGCGACCGCTCGCCTGCATGCCGACGCCACCGTCGACATCTGCGAACACGAGACAGAACGTCGGGACGTGCCAAGGCCGCATGGCCTCGCGGAACTCGGTGACGTTTTTCGCGCGGTTCATCTGGTGGAGCGCGGTCAGCCATCCCCCCTGATAGGTGCCGAGCCACTTGAGCGACACGGGACCCGATTTGTTGCCGGGGACCGGGAGAATCTCATCGACGAGGGGGCCGTTGCGGGTGATCTTCACCGTCCTCGTGACCGGTTCGCTCCCCTTCACTTGAATCGTCTCGACCACCTCGCGCGCCGGTTCCCACTGTCCATCGTAGAGGTAGCAGCCGGGGTGGGCCGGGTCCGTCTTCTCCTGGTAGAGATCACGGAGGGAGCAGATGTTGTTGGTGATGCCCCACGCCACCCGTTCGTTGCGGCCGAACATGATGGCTGGCATCCCGACGTACGTCATGCCGGCGACGTTGTACCGCCCGCCGCTCAGGTGCGCCTCGTACCAGCACGAGACGGCTTCGAACGCGATGTGCGGGTCGCTGGCGACCATCGGCTTGCCGTCCGCCGTCAACGGTCCCCCGACGACCCAGTTGTTGCTGCCGATCCCGCTGTCCGGCCCGCCCATGGCGAGGCCGACGGGTTCCGAGCCCTTCGTCACCGATTTGTAATAGCCGCGGGGGATGATGGTCTCGTCGTCGAGTTCTCCCAGGCAGAACTCACGCCACAGCGGGCCGTCCCCCAGCGTCCGCTTCGCCAACTCGGGCATCACGATGATCGGGAACCGTCCCGTCAGGTACCAGCGGAACTCCCCTTCGACGACGAGGCTGTCGATGGGAGTCCAGGGCTCGGGTTCGTAGCCCAGCAGGTCGAACTCGATCGGCAGGTTTCCGCGACTCTGCTCGATGACCGCGTTGATGCCCGCGGCAAACCAGGTCAGGACTTCCTGCGTCTCGTGCGGGAGACGGCTCCATTCCCCCTCCGCGGTCTTTCGCAGTCCGACCGTCCGCACCACGAGGTCGTATTCCAGCCCGGCCTTTCCGACGATCTCCGCACACCGTCCCGACCCTTTGCGGCGCAGCCAGTCGAGCTGGAACAGGCGGTCCTGGGCCATTGCCACGCCGTAGGCGAAGAACAGGTCGGGCTCGTTCGCGGCGAAGATGTGCGGGATGCCGCGGTCGTCGCGGCGGATTTCGACAGGGGCGGCGACGCCGGCGGTAAGACTTCCGTCCATTTTCGGAACGCGGGCCGCGATCTGTCGCTTCCACCAGGCGTCAAAGTCGGCCCGGCGGATCCCGGCCGCTTCGCACACGGAAACAATCGTCTCCCCGGAGCCAAGCCGGACAAGCATTTCCCGATCGGTCAGTCGCATGGTGGGCGGGAGGTTGAGAGTGATGGGTTGAGCGTTGAGGGTCAGACCAACGGGGCACGGGCGGTGGAGGACGGCAGCACCCGACGCTTGCGGGTTCGCAGTGCCTTTATTGACTTTGCAGTAAATGCCCCATTTTGGGTGCTGCCCATCACTATACTGGCAAAATGGACCGCCGTCCCCCGCGGCGGACTCCCGCTTCGGCGAAGACATTGCGAACCCGTAAGCAACGATTGCAAGCCCACCGACACGTCCGATCCCCGTTGGTCTGACCCTCAACGCTCAACCCATAACCCTCAACCGTCGTCCCGCATGGACTCGCATCCGCTGCGCTTTCTCCGAAGCCTGGGCCGCAGCCGTGAAATCGCCACGGTGCTGCTCAACTACGGATTCGCCGACCTCGTCGACCGCCTCGGCCTGGTCCGCTACCTGCAGTGGGGCGGTCGGCTCATCTTCTGGCGCAAACGCAAGGATCCCCCCCATCGCCGCACCACGGCCGAGCGCATCCGCCTCTCGCTCGAAAGCCTTGGCCCGTCGTTCGTGAAGTTCGGCCAGGTCCTCAGCACCCGCCCCGACATCATCCCGGCCGAGTTGATCGCCGAACTGTGCCACCTGCAGGAATCTTGCCCCCCGTTTCCCTCGCCTGTGGCGGTCGAGATCCTCGAACGCGAACTCAACGCGCCTGTTTCGGAGGTGTTCGCCGAGTTCGATCCCGAACCGCTGGCCGCGGGGTCGCTCGCCCAGGTCCACCGGGCGCGGCATCACGACGGGACGCCCCTGGCCATCAAGATCCGTCGGCCCAATGTCGTCCGCGAGGTCGAGCGCGACCTGGGCCTGATGCAGGAGCTGGCGATCCTCGTCGAGCGGCACGTGCCCGAGGCCCAGATCTTTGACCCCTGCGGGCTGGTGGCGCATTTCGGCCGCTCCATCCGCCGCGAGCTGAGCTTCAATCGCGAGGCCCGCACCACGGACGAATTCGCCCGCCTGTTCCGCAACGACGCCACATTGCGCGTCCCACGAACCTACCTCAATCTGTGCACCGACGCCGTCATCACGATGGAATACATCGAGGGCTTCCGCGTGGCCGAACGCGAGGCCATGCTGGCGTGCGGAATCGAGCCGAGGTCGGTCGCCGCCAACGGCGCCCGCATCTTCATGAAGCAGACGTTCGAGCTGGGAATCTTTCACGGCGACCCGCACCCGGGCAACCTCCGCGTCCTGAAGGACGGTTCGCTCTGCCTGCTCGACTTCGGCATGATCGGCATCATGGACGAGCAGAAGCGCGAGCTCCTCGTCGACATGATCCTCGCGATGACCCGGCGTAACGAGCAGGGGATCGTCGACGTCATCAAGCAGATCGGCCGACCGTTCCGACCCATCGACGAGCCGCTGCTGCGGGTCGACGTCCGCGACTTCGTCGAGAACTACTACGGCCTGCCGCTCGAACGATTGCAGGTCGGCCACATGCTCTCCGACTTCGTCACCATCCTCTCGAACCACGCCATCCGCTGCCCCGGCGACCTGATGCTGCTGCTCCGGGCACTCGTCACGCTGGAAGGGGTGGGCCGCTCGCTCGACCCGGATTTCAACCTCGCCCAGCACCTCGCCCCTTATCTCGAGGAGGTCGTCCGCAGCCGTTACTCGCCCGAGCGGATCATGAACAAGGCCAAGGAAAAGGCGCGGCTCTTCGGCCGCATGGCGCACGATCTCCCCATTCACCTCAATACCATTGCCGACAAGCTCAGCCGCGACGACCTGCGGATCCACCTCGAGCACCGCGGCCTCGACCGCCTGATCACCGAGCTCGACCGCTCGAGCAACCGCGTCGTCATCGCCCTCATCGTCTCATCACTGGTCGTCGCTTCGGCCCTCATCATCCGGACCGCGCCTCAACAGGTCTGGCTGAGCGTCCCGGTGTTCGTTCTCTCCAGCCTGCTCGGCGCCTGGCTGATCTGGGGTGTGTTCCGCAGCGGGAGGCTGTGAGGAGGATGGGGCGATGGGGTCAGGGGGGATGGGGCGAGGGAGACCAGGAATGTCGATCGAGCCTTCGACCCTTCCCCTGTCCGACGGAGCGTGATGGCTACAGTAGGCTTTGTCGGAAAACTCCGGATACGGAGTGCCGATTCATTCGTAGCACGGGCACTCATGCCCGTGCGAAACCGTTCATGATCGCCTCACTCACGGGCATGAGTGCCCGTGCGACGTGCCGATCGAATTTGCCGACAAACCTATGACCGCCACAGTTCGTGGATCGGCTCGCCTTCGCGGATGATGGGGATCGGGCGGCCGGAGGTGTCGGGGAAGGCGACGCGGCGGAAATCGATCGCGAGGTGCTCGTAGATCGTCGAGAGGAAGTCTTCGGGACCGACGCGGCGCGCGATCGGGTCTTCGCCGCGGCGATCGGTCGCACCGATCACCTGACCGGTGCGGATGCCGCCGCCGGCGAACAGCATCGAGCCCGCCCGCGGCCAGTGATCGCGGCCGGGCTGCACAACCCCCGCCTCGCCGCTGGCCACGCCGCCCCCGCTGCTCGCCACGTGAGAGATCCGCGGGGTGCGGCCGAATTCGCCAGTGACGATGACCAGCACGCGGCGATCGAGTCCGCGGGCGTAGACGTCCTCGATGAGGGCCGAGACCGCCTGGTCGAACGTCGGCAGCCGGAACTTCATTGCGTCGAAGATGTGCTGGTTGACCGCATGGTCGTCCCAGTTCTGAACCCGCCCGCACGGCACGCCGTCGAACTCGGTCGTCACAATCTCGACGCCCGCTTCGACAAGCCGCCGCGCCATCAGGCACTGCTGGCCCCACTGATTGCGGCCGTAGCGATCGCGGACCGCGTCCGGCTCACGCGTCAGGTCGAATGCCTCGCGAGCCTCGGAGTTCACCAGCAGGTCGATTGCCTGCGACTCGAACCGATCCAGCGCCTCCATCATTCCGGCCTGGTCGAGGTCGCGGCGCAAGCGGTCCAGCGACCGCCGCACATCGATGCGTTCCGACAGACGTTGTTTTGCGGAAGCGTCCTTGAGGCCGATATTCGGCACCTCGAACGTCGGCGAACTCGGATCGCCGAAGACCTTGAACCCTTGATACGCGGGACCGAGGTAGGCCGGACCAGAGATCGGCCAGCCGTCGTAGGTGTCGATTGGGTTAACCGCGATGAAGTTGGGAATGCGCCGCGGCTTGCCCGAGCGGACGCGGTTCGCCACGCACGCCCAGTCGGGATAGCGGGACTCCATCTTGTCGACGACGTCGGTGTCGCCGGTCATCATCTGCAGCGAGCCGGCCGGGTGTCCGCCTCCCGTGTGGGACAGCGACCGCACGAGCGCGTACTTGTCGGCCATCCCCGCCAGTCGCGGGAGCAGTTCGCAGATTTCGATGCCGGGGACGTTGGTGTGGATCGGGCTGTACGGTCCGCGGAACTCGGACGTGGCGTCGGGCTTGGGGTCGAACGTTTCGAGGTGGCTCGCCCCGCCGCGGAGCCAGACGAGGATGACGGCGGTTGGCTGCTCCTGGCTTTTCGGTGCGGACTGGGGTTCGCCGGGAACTGCCTGTTGTGCGGCGACTTCTGCGGCCATGGCCCGCCAGCGCAGGATGTCCGAGAGGCCGAACGTCGCGAATCCGGTCAGTCCGGCCCGCAGCAGTTCGCGGCGACCGAACTCACGGGTGAGCGTGGCGGTTTTCGGACCCGGACAAGGGCTGGCGGGACGGCGGGCGGGACGTGGCATGCGGTTTCGGCTCCAGAGCGCGGACTGCCTTGATCGTAGCGCGCCGGCGGGGCAGGCTCAAGGTGAACGGCGAGCGGAGGGGGAGGATTGAGGGGCGGTGGTCGGGTGAGAATGAGGAATCACGAGGTCCCCCGCAGCTCCACTCCGGGCGTTCCACCGGGACTGTCCGAGTCGCGAAACGACGGTCCGGCGATGCTTCTCTCGGCAGTTTCCGGGCCTGGAACCGAGTCCAATCAGGTCGCACGCGGCTTGAAAGATCGGCCGCACGGCGGCAGCACCTGCGGCGCAAGTCGCGCCGCGGTCCGAATGAACCGGATGTGCCCATCGCGCCGGACGGTCTGCGGAAAGCGCCTGGCGAAACCGTCCGCATCGCGCGCCTGAAGAGGGGCGGAACGTGGAGAAATCGCGGAGTCGGCCTCGACTTCCCGGAATAGCGGTCGAGTCCCGGAGTGCGTGGATCGAATAACAAGGAAAGCGATGCCATCTTTCCGCGCATTGGACTTTCCCGATGATTCGTCGACCGATTCTCCGCCGAGCCGTCGGCGTTGCCCTGTTCACCGCCACGGCCCTGGTGGCGTTCCGGACGACCTTTGCGGACGGCGAGCACCACCTCTCGATTACGCGATCCACCTACAACAAGGCCCTCAAGAGCGACGCCTTCCGGTTCAAGCACTACGGGTTCCGGTCGGGTCCGCGGGTGCTGTACTACCATCCCGGGTACGTCGACGGCGGGCTTCCCAATCCGTGGGTGCGGGCGGCGCTGGTCAACGAAGGGCCGGTGGTTCCCGGTGTGCCGTACTACGGCGGGTATTCATATCCCGCGTACGGGTATGGCTACCCGGGCTACGGCTACAGTGCGCCGCCAATCGTCGCGCCGGTTGGACCCGGAACGACGCAGCCTCCGGCCGATCTGCCGAAGGAAAATTGATGGGATCGATCCGGACGGTTCGATGACGTGCCGCCGTGCCAGTTATCCCGTAAAGAAGGAAACCCGAGCGAAGCGACATCAGGTCGCTTCGCTCGTCTGCTTTTGACCGAGCGGGCGTGTGGCATCGATGCCGAAGGCGCCGACGCCGGACAGGACACAGGCGGCGAGGCAGCAGATGAAGATGTTGCTCCAGTCGTCCAGAGTCGGCCGCTCGCCGAGGATCCGGTTGTAGAGAAGCGGCGCGAGGGCGGCGCCGAAGTTGCCCCACATGTTTCCCCAGCCGAGGATCGCTCCGACGTTTTTCCCTCCGACGTCCTGCATGAAGGCCCACGTCGGTGCGATGCCCATGTCGACGCCCAGGGTGACCAGCGAGAAGGCAAACGCGTAGGCCCACGGGCTCTGGAAGGGGGAGTCGGACGGGAGCGACGAAAACAGAAGCGCCAGGCCATAGCCTGCGGCGGCGATGAACCGCGTCGCCACGACCGGAAGCCGACGTCCCCACCGCAAGCCGACGCGGGCGGTCAGCCAGTCCGTCAGTCGTCCGCCGATCAGCAGGCCGACCATTCCCACCCAGATGGGAATGCTGGCAAGGAACCCGCGCGTGATCGCCGGCACGTGATGCACTTCATAGAGATAGCGCGGATACCATGAAACCAGGAAGAACCATCCCACGTTCGTGCCGAACTGCAACAGGCACATGCACCAGGAACTGAAGTCCGTGAGGATGTCGCCGAGGGGGAAGGGCTCGGCGGCCTTCGCCTCGCCGCTCTCGGGCGGCCGGCCTTCCTCAATCAGCGCAAGTTCCGCGGCATTGCACGACGGATGCTCCTGGGGGGTGTCGCGGAAGTAGAACCAGAAGATCGCCGCCACCAGGATGCCGGCCAGCCCATAGACGATCATCACGGGACGCCAGCCGCGCGTGTAGAGCTTGCTCAACTCCGACGGGAACGACGCTTCGAGCACAAAGCGGTGGAACCGCTGTCGGTTGGCGGAATCGACCTGTTCGCCGGCAAGCACCTTCTTCGCCGTCCCTTCGGCCTCCTTGCTGAGCGAAACGTTCGCGAACGCGGCCTGCGTGTAGAGATCGTCACGCGACAGAAGGGCCGTCATTCCCTCCGACAGGACCTTGGCCTCGTCCTCGGAAAGCGCCGTCTTCCGCGCCGCGACGGCTTTCATCACGTCCCGAGTCTCATCGTCCAGCAACTGCCACACGCGGGCGGCGGGAGTTTGAGGTTCGGTCTGCTGTCCGTTCGATTCTGCGATCTGGGTGCCGGCCGCATCGAGTTTCGTGCTGAGCGAAACTCCATCGAGAATCTGATCCGGAGTGAACTCGAGAGGGGCGTCGAGAGGAACGAACAGGACGATCAGGAATGCGGTGAGGAGCGGGGCGATGGCGCCGCCGATGCGTCCGCCGAAGGCCACGAACGAACTGGCGCTGGCTCGTCGCGTGAGTGGAATCCACTTGCTGAGAAGCGTCCCGCAACTGGGATAAGCCCCCGCCTGGGCGGCCCCGATTCCCAGTCGCATGACCGCCAGCAGCAGAAACGTATGGCTCAGGCCCGTCATGGCCGTAAAGAACGACCACGACATGATGTAGATGACCAGCATGCGACGCGGGCCGTAGCGGTCGCTGAGCCATCCGGAAGGAACCTGGGCGAGCGCGTAGGTCCACGAGAAGGCGCTCAGCAGCCAACTGATGTCCGATTGAGTGAGACGAAGGTCTTCGCGGATGTAGTCGACGGCGAAGCTGAGGCAGAAGCGGTCGAGATAAAGCAGGACCGCCATCAGGGTGGCGACCGCCACGACGATGTGGCGGATGCCGCTGGGGCGGTCGCCGGTGGGGCGCAACGGAGTGCCGTCGAACGGCCGATCCGGATTTAACGACATGCCGTCATCCCGAGGTCAGGGAATCGTGGGACGACGAACGGTCGCGCAGGCGAGAAGTTCGCCGGAAAAGGTCAGCCACGGTAGACGGCACCGATCAAAAAATAAAGCGTCCCGGATGGGGTTACCCCCATCCGGGACGCTCGCAGATTCGCCTTGATTGCAAGTGCGGGCCAACGCCTGCCCTCAAGGCTGTCTCACCAACAATGCATTTCAGATGCCGTCAAAGCCGCGTTGACAAGAAAGAATCAAAAGTCGTTTGCAGTGCTGGAAATAACGATCGCATCAAGAGTGCTGCAAGCGTGGTTCGACCCGTTGCGGAGTGTAGCAATACCGCAGGGGGTGTTGCAAAACGCTACACTCTCGTGGTCGAAGGGGCCATTGCTGCCATCGCGATTTCGATTCGACATGCCGCGAAATGGTCGTCACTCAGAGACCTGACACGAGTGCATCCGTGAATCAGGTTTTGTCCCAGTCGCATTTCAAACTATTAAGCCGGTTGGGAGTTGCGGCAAGTCCATGTCATTCGCCAGAGACCGCTTGGAAGACCTCGTTTGGCTCTGCGGGAACGTGCGAATGGATGCCCAGGAGGTCAATCAGGGTGAACTTCTCGATGGAAAGGCCTTGCATCATCCGTGCCATCTCCGACACGGCGAGGTGTTTCTGGCGGGACAACTCCTGCTCGGAGCAATCTCGGCGACGCGTCGCCCGCAAGAGCAAGTTCTTGGGAGTGTGATCCAGGTCGATGAACTCGATGACCTGGGTGCGGTAGCCCGCCGCTTCGAGGCAGGCGGCCCGCAGCGCATCCGTCGCCAGGGAGGCGAATCGCTCCCTCAGGATCCCGTGACGCAGCAGCGGCTCGAGGTTGTCGGAACGAAGTTGCGGGGCCAGCTCGTGCTGGCAACACGGGACCGCCAGGATCACATCGGCCTTCCATCCGATGGCCTTGGCGAGAGTGAAATCGGTCGCCGTATCGCACGCGTGCAGGGAAATCGCCAGATGCACCCGCTCGGTCGCCTCGTGCTGGGCGATGTCTCCCACGGCGAATTCCAGGCCGTCGCAATGGAGCCGCCCAGCGATTCCGCGGCAGGTCTCGATGACCGACGGATTGCGGTCGAGTCCCAACATGCGGACCTCACGCCCGTGGATGGCCGTCAGCAGGTGATGAACGGCGAAGGTCAGCGAACTCTTCCCGCAACCGAAGTCCACGACATGCAGCGGTCCCTCGGCGGGGAGATCGGGAAGGATGTCCTCGACGAATTCGAGGTAGCGGTTGATCTGCCGGAACTTGTGCTGGCGATCGGCCCGCACGCGTCCCGCCGCCGTCATCACGCCGATTTCCACCAGGAACGGGCAGGGAACCCCTTCGGGAATTGTGTACCGCTTCGTCCGGTTGTGCGACAGCTCGACGGGCGGCCTCCGCGTCGGCGGCCCGCGCCGCACCCGCAGCTTCCCCTCGCTCCGCATCTCTGCGGCGTAATCGGCCTCGACCGTGAACAGGTTGGCGGCGGCAAACATCGACGGGAACAGCGACAGAATCCGCTCGACCGCCGCCTCGCCGGCATGATTTTCGTGACGTTCCTGAGTCCCTTCCCGGAACGCGAACTGAAACTGCAGGCCTCCGGCGACCTCGACCGGCCGCACGCCGACGCGGGTCGCCGGATTCGGCGACACCGGTCGGCTGAGCGTCATCTTCCGGAATCCTCCGTCGATGATCGAACGCCGAATATCGGACTCGAAATCGATCATGGGGGCGAAGAGGTTGACGGACTGTCCGGGGTGACTCCGTCGAGAAACCGACGAAGTAATTGACTCCCATCACCGTCAGAGAGTCTCGCCGATCGTCCGGCGACCGTCGAGATCTCCAGGTGACTCGATTACTGGATCTTACCGCGTCCCAGGATCGGCCACACCACTTCGACGCGGTCGCCCCGCACTCCGAAGAATTCGTCGTGCAGGACCGTCGTGAAGTCGGCGTATCCGACGATGATCTCGACCTTGTCGCCGATCTTCAGCCGCTGCGATTCGCCCCCCAGCTTCAACTCGCAGTGCTCGGCGCTCATGCGGGTGATCTCCGCGTCCGGGAAGCCCTTGATGATCGGCAGGCACGTATCGGGGTTGAGCGTCTTGCGGCCGCTGTCGAGCACCGCTTTCTCCAGCATCGGCCGGCTGACCACCGTCGCCAGCACCGTCAGGGCGTACTTCAATCCCGTCACCCCGCACAGCTTCTGGTACATCGGATCGGCGAAGATCCCGCCGCCGGCCTGAAGCTCGGTGATGCCCGGGCACTCGGTCGAGAATTGGTACGATCCGGTTCCGCCGGCGCTGACGATGTCGCAGTTGATCCCCTTGCCGACGATCAGGTCGTGGCAGTGCTGCAGCACGCCCATCGCCTCGCGGATCTTCGCCCGCTTCTCCTCCACCGGCTCGACCCGCAGCAGGTGCCCTTCGTACCCCATGATGCCGGCGAACCGCACGCCCTTCAGCTTCGAGATCCCTTCCGCCAGTTCGAGCGTATCGCGGCCCGGGCGGCTGCCGACGCGGTCAAGGCCGATGTTGACTTCGATGATCACCCGCGGCGCGACGCCATTCTTGCGGCAGATTTCGGCGAGCGGCTCGACCTGGGCGTAGTGGTCGCATGCGATGATGGGGTCTGCCGAGCGGCACAGCGACGCCACCCGCTCCCACTTTTTCGGCCCGACGACCATGTTGGCGATGAGGATGTCCCGCACTCCGCCGGCCGCCATCACTTCGGCTTCCGATACCTTCGCGCAGGTGACGCCGATGGCTCCGGCCCGCATCTGCAGGTGGGCAATGGCCGGGGTCTTGTGGCATTTCTCGTGCGGGCGCCATTGTTTCCCCTGCCCGATGATATATTCAGCCATCGACTTGATGTTTGACTCCATGACATCGAGATCGATGCACAGGGCCGGGGTATCGAGTTCAAGCTTCTGGCAGCCGACGACGGATTGAGGCACAGGACGACTCGCGACAGCAGTTGGAAAAAGCCGAGCACCGCGGGCGAAGATTGTACGGCCAACCGTCGCACGGCACGAGGGAGAGAGCCACGGGCGCGACCGGTGATTCCGATGGGTCAGTTGTTCATTGATATGCTTGAGCCGCGAAGTTTTCGACGATGAAATGCTGATGCGCCCAGGACTTGGAGGCACGCCTGCGAATCGAGCGGCCGGCTATTAGGGCTCGGGCCATCCATCGTCCGTCGTGCCCTGGTGAAACACCGTGCTCCAC